>CAZJOV010000008.1:0-32603 GCA_964547735.1 uncultured Planctomycetia bacterium
GCAACAACAAGGATATCTACAATATCTAAAAAATCTCTTCCTTCTAAAGAAAAAAATTTAACCCTTTCTTTTACTCCTATCTTCTCTATAAATTCTTCTAGTCTTTTCCTTAAACGCCCTTCTCCACAGATTAAAAGGAAAATATTTCCATAATTCTCTGTTAACTCTTTAAAAGAAGAAACAACTAAAAAATGCCCTTTCTCTTGAGATATTCTTCCCAAAACTCCTAAAGTTAAAAAAGAAGAAAGGCCAAAATCTTTTTTAGAGAATCTCTTTTTCGCAAACTCTTGGATATCTATCCCATTATAAATAACTCTAATTTTTTTCTCCTTTATAAGTAGGTCTTTTATCAGGTGTTCTTTCACCGCTTCGCTTACCGCAATCGTTCTTACTCCTTCAAATTTAAATGTTCTCCTCAACCAGTTTTTTTTATAAGTTCCATGAAAGACGGAAATGTATTTGATTTCAAAAAATCTCATCACCAAATAAGCAAGAAATTGAGTGACTCTGGTGTTAGCAATAACTACATCTATACTATTTCTGAGCAGAAAGGGAACAAGAAAAAAAAGAGAAAAAAACACCTTTATACTTAAAAAAGACTTCGTATTTATAGGTAGATATAAGTGATCAATTCCTTCTTTTTTCAATCTTTCTTGCCAAATCCCACCGGACGAGCCTACCCATACTCGGTGACCTTTTAGTTTTAACCCCTTTGCTAAATTCACCACATAACGGGAGATGCCTCCATAATTTAGATGGGTGGTGAGAATTAAAGCTTTCATCATTTTGAAATAATCTTTTTTATCATTTTGAACACTTCCTGAGGCGAAATTTTTTTCATACACTCTCTCCTCCTGCATTTTCTCCGATAACAAAAAGAACAATTTAACTTTTTGAAGATAAGAAAAAAGTTCTCATTTTTCTCAATGTGTTGAGAAGGATTGGTAGGGCCAAATAATCCAATTGTAGGAATCCCCAAAGCCAACCCTATATGCAAGGGTGCTGAATCAGGAGTTACTAAAACGTCAAGGTTTTTTATTAAAGATACAAGCTCCTTCAAAGTTGTCTTTCCACAAAGATTGATCAGGCGAGGATGTTCCCATTTTAAATCTTTGGTTATCTCAAGAGCCTGTTTATCCCCCAGAAGAAGAACATCATATTGAGGGAAAGAAGAAATTAACAATTTCACTAACTTTTCTATATGAGAGAGCGGCCAGTTCTTTGTCTGCCATCCAGAAGCAGTAGAAACATTTATACCGATAAGGTTCTTCTTCTTTTTCAGAAAAGCAGGAAAATTTCTCTCTTTCAAATCCCAAAAACATAATCTTTTCTCCTTAATCTTTATCCCTAAAAGAGAAAGTAGTCTTTCCTGAGACTCTAATGGTGAGGTCTCCTCCCATTTTACTTTTTTTGTAAGTAAAAATCCCAATTTTCTTCTGTAACCAAATGAATAGCGAGGGAAACTCAAAAAAGCAATCATATGAGAGGCTAAATTATTTTGAAAGTCAATAATGTAATCGTAACTTCCTTTCAAAAGGGAGAAGGATATTCTAAAAATATTTTTTAATTTTTTATAACTACTATCCACCCCTATAACTTTATCTATATAAGGACATTCATAAAATAAAGAAGCATACTTTTTCAAAGTTAGAAGATGGATATTTGCCTGAGGAAATTTCTCCCTTATTGCCTTAAGAGAAGGAATGATAAGAATTAAGTCGCCCAAGGAGGAGAATTTTATTACTAAAATATTTGTCATATTTTTTAACTCTCGATAAACTTCTTCTATTTTTTTTACTGCTTTCTCGAATGTATATTTTTTTACTTCCTCATAGGCATTATAAGCTATTTTTTGAGCTAAGCGAGAATCGGTCAATACTCGCAAAATTTCCTCTTTTAATTTTTCAACATCCTTAGGAGGAACGAGTAACCCCGTCTTCTCATGTTCGATAATCTCCCCCAATGCACCACATCTAAAAGCCACTACCGGTACCCCACAGGCAAATCCTTCAACCACTACTCTCCCAAATGCCTCCTCAACCAGAGAGGGAACCACCAAAACAGATGCCGTCTCCAATACTGAGGGGGAATCTTTAAACCCTAAAAATTCTACATAATAATTCAAAGAGAGGCGATTAACCAAACTTTTTAAATAATGGAAATAATCTGATTTCCCAGAAGAGCTACCGGCAATTTTCAACTTAAGATAAGGGTTTAAGCGGATAAGTTTGTAAAAAGCCTTGATAAGATATTCCCAACCTTTAGAAGGAGAGATTCTTCCTATGCCTACAATCGTTCCACAGGAAAGTCTTGTTTTGGGATCTAAAAATTTGTAATCTTCTAATTTTACCCAGCGCGGAACGATACGGATTTTCTTCTCATCCATTTTAAAATTCTCTATTAGATGCCGCGCAATAGTTTGGGAAGGGGCAATTACAAGTTTTGACCATCCCATAACCTGGCTAAAAAAATGAGGACGGTATTTACCATGAGCAGTGGTAATAAAATGAGAAGGAGTATTGCGTGTGGCAAAAAAAGCTACCCAGGCAGGCACACGAGAGCGAGCATGGACTATCTCCACTTTCTCTTTACTTATGATTTTTCTCAATTTCCTCACAGAAAGTAATGAAAGGGGGCTTTTTTTATATACAGAAAGTTTATAAAAAGATACCCCTTGCTTTTTAATCTCTTCTATCAGCCGTCCTCCCCCACAGACAACAACCATCTTTTCTTTAAAATGAGAGGACAAATCTACCACTGTTTTCTCTACTCCACCAATCTCTAATCGAGGCAAAATCTGTAATGTTTTCATAAAAGCCTTGAGAAAGCCTCCTTTAGTTTTCCCTCATTATATAAGCGTAATGATTTCTCAGGCTCTTTAAAAGAAAAATCTGAGTAAGGAAAATCAATTACATTCAAATACTCTTTCCTAAGAGAGTCGATAAATCTTTTATGCTTGCGGGGAAGGTTTTCTAAAACTACGGCAACAGTTAATTTATTCAAATAGAGAGCTTCTGAAATCATCGAAATACTATCTGCAGAGACAAAAACAATATCACTTTCTTTTAAAAAGGTGGGAACGACAAAATCCCAATTTTTCCTTTTAGCTAATACCAGTATCTCCTTGCTTGCAAACTCTTCAAATTCCTCCTCTAAGATTTTTTCTGCTTCTTGAGAGGTGCGAAAAGAACTGGTTACCAAAATTTTAAATCTATCTTGGGAGAATTCCTTAAGTCTCTTAATAAAAATTTTCAAATTTTTATTAAAAATATCTTGATTAGTTAAAGCATTCCCTAAAAAGAAAGCAAGCTTTCTTTCTTTAGACAATTTAAAAAAAGCTTTCCCCTCCTGCCACTTCTTATCTAAATCAGGAAAAAAAGATAATGCTCCTTTTATATTAATGATATTTCTTCCTTTTCTCCTGTCATGTTCGGGAAGAACTACTAAATTAAATTTAGAAGGAGTCAGATTGGGTTTCAATATTATACAAGATTTTGCCCCAAAAAAATGAGCAAGAAGAAGAACAAAAGGAGCGGTTTTGCTTGCTGTTCCAATTATAATATCAAAGTGCCTCCTTCTAAGTTTCTCCACAAGCTCTTTTTTTAAAAGAAGACTTAGACAGCGACCGCACCCCAGACAAAAATTCCCTGAGAAAAAAGAAAAAATCTCAGAAAATGAGCGAGAAAAGGAATTTCTATATTCTATCTTAACTATCTCTTCTTTTATTTTGTAATCCGATTTTTTAAAAGTATTTAATAATGCTAAAGAATACTTTAGATGAGATAGCCTTCCTTCGTGAAGAATAAGCAGGGATAAGCTTTTCTTTCTTTTAAATCTTTTATATCCCCAAAAATATTCATGAGGATAAAGGGAAAGGTACTTCTCAAAGACTTTATTTAAATAAATCAATGCTTCTTCTTCCCCAAGATTATTACAGTCCAAGGGTTTCTCTATTATAACGTAATGCTTGTTGCTCTTGCGATACCCAAAAGCAGAAAAAATTCTTTTCTTAAATCTTTTAGCCAAAAATATCGCTCCTCCTGCGGTAGGAACAAGTTGACCAAAGAAAGGGACAATCTTTGCATTTTTCTCCATTCCCTGGTCAATTACCATCCCTGCAGAGTATCCATTTTTAAGATATTTAATTAATTCTTTAAGAGAAAAACATACTTTCAAATTAGAAAGAACCCTTTTTTTGTTTAAAAATTCATCCAATTTTTTATTTTTCTGTCTCCGGGCTAATACGGCAAATTTAAAGTGGGCTGCTAAAACAAAGTTATAAAGCTCCCAACTCCCTTCATGAACTCCCACGATAATATCTGCTTCCGGTTTCTCTTTAATCTCTAAATTTACCCTGCTTAAAAGTCTGTCAATGATGAAAGTCTCTACAATACTTTCCCCAAAAGATAAATAACTTTTTTTCAAAATAGAGAATAAAGAGGAAAAATCTTTGGTAGGGAAAGCCTGCTTAAGATTAATTAAACCCACCCTTCTTTTTTTAGGATTTAGATAAAAAAGTAACCCCAGCAGCTTTCCTATTCCCAGACTAACTCTTATCGGTAAGCAATGCAAGACAATATCTACAAACTTACATAGAAAGTACATCTTCTATCTTTTTTAAAAAAAGCTCCTCTTCCTCAATATATAAATCTACATCAAAGATAAAATAATTAAGAGACGCCTCCTCAAAATCAATATGGTAATAGTCTTTATAGGTGATAATTATATCTTCTATTCCTTCCTCCAGAAATCTTTTTTCTATTTTTTTTATCTCTTTATCTTTGAACTGAAAATGGTCCGGATAAAATATAAATTTTTTTATTCTTAAAAAAGAAGCCTCTTTTTTTAATGTATCCAAAAACCCTTGAGGATAACCAATTGCACAAATTACGCCTACATCTTTATTCTTGAAGTAAGAAGCATCCACTATTCTTTTTTCCTTATCTAAGAAATTTTTGAATTTATAATGAAGAAAAAAAATCCCCAAGCCATTTTTTAAAGAAAGCAACCTCTTCTTCACAAACTCCTTATTTTCTACATAACTGACTACTACTAAATCTGCTCGCCGAACGCCTTTTAAAGGCTCACGATATACCCCGGCAGGTATAAGATTAAAAGAATACAAATCTTTTTCTTTCATCATCAAAATATTTAAATTATAAAATAGTTTTCTGTATTGAAAGCAATCATCAAGAATAAAAACATCAAATTTATCTTCCAATCTTTTTATTAAAGATAACCTATTTTTTGCCTCAAAGACATCTGCAGTTTTTTCCTTTACCAATTGATACTCATCAGGAGCATATCCTTTAAGAATGCAGGCAACCCTGAATTTATTTTTTAACTTAGTAGCCAGATAAATCACCAGTGAGGTTTTTACTGTCCCTGCCCAGACAAGATTACCCACATTTATAAGTCTCTTCTTTGATTTATAGGACTTACGGATTCCCTTCTCATAAAACCAGTTATTCGTCTCTACAAAAAAAAGATAGAGAAAGGAAAAAAACTTCAAAAGATACCAAAAAAAATTTTCTAAAAAATTTTTCCTTTTCTCCAAAAACCTTAGGTATTTTGTTTTTAATCCAACCATCTCTTCAATACTTCTAAGTTCCTCCTTAAGATATCCCTATTTTCTGAGAATAAAGAATAAGCATTCCTCTCCAGATTCTCTCTTAAAGCAGAGCTCTCTATCAGTCTTTTCAGAGTATCTTTCAATTCTTTCTCATTCTTTATCTTTAATGCCGCCTTTTTTCTCAACACTTCCTCCTCAATCTCCTTAAAATTGTCCATATAAGGGCCAAAGACGGTGGGCTTAAAAAAGTAAAGAGGTTCTAGGATATTATGCCCTCCGTAATCAGCAAGGCTTCCTCCCACAAAACAGATATCTGCGATACTATAAAAATAAAGCAATTCTCCTACTGTATCTACAAGATAAATATCTTTAAGAGGTTCTTTGCGAGAGAATTCTGTTATCTTCAGAAAAGAAAGAGAAATTTTTTCTATTATTTTCTCAAGATAATTTATCCTCTCTATATGGCGAGGAGCGATAATTAGAAGAAGGTTATATTGAGAGAGGATATCTTTATAGATTTTCAAGATTATCTCTTCTTCAGGATGGTGTGTGCTTCCAGCAACGATAATTAACCTCTGTTCTTTTTTTAGAAAAGAAAATTTTTCCTGAAACTTTTTTTGCTTTTTCTCATCTACACTTATGCTCTCAAATTTTAAATTCCCCAAAACCTTTATTTTTTTCTCATCTACTCCTAAAGAGAGAAATCTTCTCTTATATAATTCATTTTGAACCCCCACAAACTCTACATTCCTCAAAACTAACTTAATCAGCCACTTCACCTTTTTATACCAAAAAAATGCTTTCTCAGAAATCCTTCCGTTGAGAATAATAATAGGAACTCCTTTTCTTTTTAAATAATAAAAAAGATTTGGCCATATCTCTGTTTCTAAAGTTATAAAAATCTTAGGGTTTATAATCTTTATTGCTCTTCTTACAAGAAAACTTATATCAAAAGGAAAATATATTATCGCATAAGAAGAGTATCTGCTTTCGGCTGTTTTTCTTCCTGTCAGAGTAGTGGTAGAGATAACAATATCCTCATTTTTTAGATTATCTACCATCTTTTTTATAAGAAGGACTTCTCCTACGCTTACTCCGTGAAACCAAATTGTTTTTTTCTGATTTATCCGAGAAGAATAAAGAGTCAACTTCTCTTTTAAAGCAGAAAGGTTTATCTTTTTATAATAAAAATGATGCGCAAGGTAGATAAACAATCCTAACAGAAAAATAAGTTCATATAGAATAAGAAAAAAAATCATTTTGCTCGAGGATGGGTTTTCTCATAAATATTTTTTAAATTTTCAATAGAGAGATGCAAATAAACCTGCGTGGTAGAGATACTTTTATGTCCTAAAAGTTCCTGTACACTTCTTAAGTCCGCTCCTCTATTAAGAAGATGAGTAGCAAAAGTATGCCTTAAGGTATGAGGAGAAATACCCGTGTTCAGAGAAAGCTTTTTTATATATTTTTCTATAATTAATCGCACGCCTCTATCAGAAAGTTTCCTGCCTCGATAATTCACAAAAAGAAACTCGGATTTATCTTTTCTCTTTTTTAGATAATCATTAATCGCTTTAATTGCGGGTTCCCCCAGAGGAAGAATTCTTTCTCTTCTTCCTTTGCCCATCACCTTAGCCATTCCTCCAATCAAGTCCACATCTTCTTTCCTCAAATTAACCATCTCCGACACCCGTGCTCCTGTAGAATATAAAAATTCTAAAATAGCTTTATCTCGCAGTTGTAGGAAGCCTTCTCCCTTTATGCTCTCTAAAAGTGAAACCACTTCTTTTTCTGTCAAAAACACAGGTAATTTCTTCTCCTGACGAGGATAGAGTAATGAGGCTGCCGGGCTACTCTTAATTATCTCCTCACGCACCAAAAATTTAAAAAAACTTTTCAGGGTAGAAATCTTTCGCGCAATACTTTTTTTATTTATTTTTTTTGTATTAAGAAAAATAATAAATTTTCTCAAGATAAAATAATCAATCTCCCTTACATCCAAGTTTTTGTAGTTGCTTTCTAAGAAAAATTCTAATTCCTTTAAATCTTTGTTATAACTTGTTATAGTATAAGAAGAATAATTCTTTTCTATCTTTAGATAATTAATAAATTTTTCTCGATAATAAGAAAAAGGAATCATTTTTTCTCCGGTAAACTGTGGGTGGTATACTTACATTTAGGATATCTTGAACACCCATAAAAGGTTTGACCTTTTTTATTTCTTCTCTCTACCAGCTTCCCCTCCTTACACTGGGGGCATACAACCTCAGTTGTAATACTTTCTGCATATCTACATTGAGGAAAACCCTCACAGCTTAAAAATTTTCCTCTCTTTGACCATCTTATTACTAATCTTTTCCCACAGCGGGGGCATTTTTTTTCAGTAAAAAGAACCTCTTTCTTTATCTTCTGGGTGGCTCTATCTATACTTTCTTTGAAGGAAGGGTAAAAACTTTCTAAAATCTTCTGCCAGGAAACCTTTCCTTCCTCAACCTTATCTAAATCTTCCTCCATCTGCGCAGTAAACTTTTCATTAATCACATCCGAAAAATTCTCCACAAGAAGTTGACTCACTTTCATCCCTAATTCGGTAGGGACCAAAGCCCCTCTTTCCCGACGAACATAACCCCTCTCAATTAAAGTAGAGATTGTAGGAGCATAGGTTGAAGGACGACCAATTCCTTTCTCCTCCAATATTCTCACCAACGAAGCATCATTAAAGTGAGGAGGGGGTTTGCTTACGTGTTGGCGAAGAGCTAACTTTACTAAACCAACTTTGTCTTTTTTCTCCACAGAGAATAATTCTATATTTTCTGCTCTCTCCTTACCCCACATCTTCTCAAACCCCTCAAACACACACCTTTTTGCTTCTATAAGGAATTGTGCCTCCCTGCTTTCGGTAGTAATCCTTAACTTTCTTATCCGGTAAAAGGACTCTTTCATAAAAGAGGCGATAAATCTTCTCCATATAAGCTCATATAACTTATAGAGGTCTTCAGAAAGATATTCTTTCAAAGAATCAGGCGTTTTCAAAACTTCTGTAGGCCTTATCGCCTCATGAGCTAATTGGGCTCCTTTTTTTTGAGGGAAACGGTATTCTGAAGAGGCCAAAAAAATCTTTCCCATATTCTCTTGAATAAATCTTTTAACTTCTTCCTTTGCTTTCTCAGCAACAGAGAAAGAATCTGTACGCATATAAGTGATTAATCCTACCATCTTCCCTTTAATCTCCACCCCTTCATAGAGTCTTTGAGCAAGCACCATCGTTTTTTTTGCAGAAAATTTTAATTTACTGAAAGCCTCCTGTTGCAGAGAAGAGGTAATAAAAGGAGGTTGGGGCTTTCTTTTCACTTCTTTCTCCTCAATGCTTTCGATGACAAACTCTTTACCCTGAAGAAACTCCCTTATCTTTTCTGCTTCTTCTTTTTTAAGACTCTCAACTTTCTTTCCTTTAAAACTTACCAGTTTGGAAAGAAACTCCTTTTCTTTTATTTTAAATAACGCCTCGATGCTATAAGTTTTCTCTGGCTTAAACTCTTTTATCGCTTTTTCTCTTTCTACAATAAACTTCAATGCCACTGACTGCACTCTTCCGGCAGAAAGTCCTTTGGTAATCTTTTTCCATAAAAAGGGAGATAAAAAATAACCCACGATTCTGTCTAAAACTCTTCTTGCCTTCTGAGCTTCTACTTTATTAATGTCGATATCGGAAGGTGAGCGGAAGGCTTTTTTTATTGCTTCCTCAGTAATCTCATGAAAAATAACTCTAAAAAAATTTTTATTTAACGAAGAAAGTTTCATCTTAATGTGAGAAGCAATTGCTTCCCCTTCTCGATCCGGGTCAGTAGCTAAATAAACACATTCCTTCCCTTTAGCCTTTTCTTTTAAAACTTTAACAATTTCTTTTTTTCGAGGGATTACCTGATAGAAAGGCGTAAATCCATTATTAATTTTTACTGCCAGCCGATGAGAAGGCAAATCTAAGATATGCCCCCCGGAAGCAGCAACTTCATACTCCCTTCCTAAAATTTGAGAAATTGTCTTTGCTTTCGTTGGTGACTCAACAACAACAAGGTATTTTTTCATCTTACTTTTACAAAACAAAGGGGAGTTATCTCTCGAATAAAATTTCTCATCTGCAGAGAAACAACCGTTTTCATCACTTTTTCTCTTGCCAGTTTGCTTTTTAAGATAAGCTCTTCAAGAGAAACCCCTCTTCTGTCTATTATATCAAAAATCTTTCTTTCCTCTGAGGAAAGAAAGGAAACATCCTGTAAACTTTCCTTCAGATTAAGATTTAACTCCTCCAAAATATCCTCCAGAGAATCAACTAACTTTGCCCCTTCCTTTATAAGAAGATGTGTGCCTTTACTTAAGGGAGAAAAAGCCTCTCCTGGTAAAGCAAACACTTCCCTATTCTGCTCTAAAGCGAAGCGGGCAGTAATTAAGGCACCACTTCTTTGGGGAGCTTCTGCTACCAGTACCCCTTCAGATAGACCACTGATGATGCGATTACGCTGAGGAAAATTTTTTTTAAAAGGAGGTTCCTCTAAAGGAAATTCACTTACCAGGGCTCCTTTTTCAGCTATTTTTTCTGCTAAAGTTAAGTTTTCCTTAGGATAAATATTTAAAAGACCGCTACCTAAAACAGCAATTGTTAGGCCTCCTTTTAAAGCTCCCTTATGAGCATAAGTATCTATTCCTCGAGCTAATCCAGAGACAATTACCAATCCTAAAGAAGCCAAAGAAAAAGCAATTTTTTCTGCCATCATCTTCCCATATAAGCTAGCTAATCTTGTCCCCACAATAGCAAAGCATCTTTTATTTAGAGATTCCTTTTCTCCTCTAACATAAATAACCAAAGGAGGGCAACCTATCTCTTTTAAAAGAGAAGGGTAAAAAGGAGAAAAAAAATCAATAACCTCAATATTTTCTTTTTTGGCTTTCTCTAACTCTTCCTCTGCCCATTTTCTTTCAGATAACTGGAAAAACAACTCTTTCTGTCTTAAACTCAATCCTATCTTCTCCAAAATTACCTTCTCAACTTTTCTCCTTTCAGTCTTAGATAATAAAAGAAAAAAAATTCTTTGTTGAGAGGGAGTAAGTTTTATCTTGTTAAGGAGTAGAAGGACTTTTTTCATCCCCTAAAATTTGGATGATTTTTTCTGCTACTTCCTCGATGGAAAGGTAATCAGTATCTATAAAATAATGTGCCTTTTTATAAAAAGGAACCCTCCGGGACAAAAGTTCTTTAATTTTCTCTAAAGGATTGGAAACATTAAGCAAAGGACGTTCATCAGTATCTTTTGTTCGTTCATAAATTGTTAAAGGGTGAGCTTGCAAACAGATAACCACACCAGTCTCTTTTAATATCCTCAAGTTCTCTTCGTCAACCACTACTCCCCCTCCACAACTTACTACTAAATTATCCTGAGAGGCTATCTCTTTTAAAACATCTTTTTCTACTTTTCTAAAATAAACTTCTCCTTTTTGAGAAAAAATATCCACAATTCGTTTTCCTTCTCTTTTCTCAATCTCTTCATCCATCTCCACAAATTTTCTTTTTAATTTTTTAGCCAAGAGCCTGCCTACCGCAGTTTTTCCTGTGCCCATAAATCCTACCAGATAAATATTATTCATTTTTTCAACTTTATCTTAGAATTATTTTTTTGTCAAGATGAGGAAGGAGCTTTTCGGCGGTCAACAACATAATTACTTTGAGGATTTTTTTTTGCATATTTATTCATTTCTACAAGCACCTGAATTACCTCTCCCGGATACCTGAAGGAACGTGACTGGTTTGAGGTAACACCAATAGAGATGCTCATAATAGGAATTGAAGTAACCTTTCCCTCTCTATTCTTTACTATAATATACCCTTTTTTTATATCCTCCTCCTTATAAAATCTTCTGATTCCTTCATCAAATTTATTTATTATCTTCCTGCACACCTCATCAGTTTTATAAGGAGAAATAATAAAGATAAAATCATCTCCTCCAATATGAGCCACAAAACTATCTTCTAAAGAAACTTCTATCACCACTTCTGAAATTAAATTTGCTGTAAACTGAACTACTTTATCCCCCCAACTGAATCCATAATAATCATTATATTCTTTAAAATTATCTAAGTCTGCATATCCTATAGAAAACAACTCTTTCTTCTTCAGTCGCTCCTCTATCTCCTTCAAAATACTATTATTTCCGGGTAATTTAGTCAAAGGGTGTAGGTCTATTTTTTTTTCTGAGCGCTGCAAATTTATTTTTATTCTTGAAAACAACTCTTTGCCGACTTCAGATTTCTCTATGTAATCATCTACCTCTTCTATAAAATCTCCTATTTTTATATCTCTCATAAGAGCAACCTTGGGCAGGAAACGCAAGATAAAATTTTTTTTAAATTTTTTGCTTATTTCTACAATCGAAATTGTTTCTGAATCTAAAACTACAACATTTATATTTTTATTTATAATCTCCTTAATCGAAAAAGATTCCTCAGAAAAATAAAAAGAAAATCCTCCCTCGGGAAGACTTTCTAACTGATTCTTCAAACTCTCATCTTTAGTAAAAACAAGAATATTTATCATCTCTCTGGCTCACTCTTCTAACTTTTTAAGAAGCCTTCGGCAGAATTCTTTTATGTCTTTTACTGTCTGGGCGGTCAAAATCAACCAAAAATTTCCCTGAATATTCTCTTTTTCTGCTCTAAAAGTGCTTTCTATTAACATTACATAATCTTTTTGGGCATAAGAGTGGGTAATAATTCTTACTATCTCCTCCAAAGGAGCATTAATCAATACAGGCAGGGAAGGGACAATTGGCCTTCTTAAGAATTGCCCCAAGGCACTTACATATGCCAAGATAATTATCCCTCCTATCTCTCTTATCAAGGAGATACTCATTTCAGTAAATATATCCCTTCTTTCCTCTTTATCTAAATAATAACAAATATCGATTAATTTATATATCTCCTTCTCCTCTAAAAGAAAAATAACCTTTCCTTCCATTCCACTTAATATCTGTGACTGCAAAGAAATTACTATCCCCTCAAGCGAAATTTTTCTCACCATCTCCTCACAGCTTACCATGCTCACCGAAGGAACATCTAAAATGATTTTTTTCCCTAAAATTTCCGAAAGAGCAATACTTCCATGTGCTGCCGCAGTAGTACCTACTTCTTTTAAAATATCCATTTCATCTCTCATCAACTCCTCCTATTTAATGAAACTTCCTTCCAGGGAAGAGTACTTACTTTTTCAAACTCTACCGCTACCTCCCAATTTCCTTCTTTTTCTTGAAGACGCACTACTCTTCCTCTTACAAAGAAAGGAGAAAGATTGGAAAGAATTTTAAATTCACTATATATTATCGAACCAATCTCCACCGGATTAGGAGAAGAAATCTTCATTCCCCCCGCACTGATATCCAACAAGTCCACCTCCTCTTCTCTGTCAGAAAAAGTAATTAATATCTTCCCTTCCTTCTCTAAATACCAACGGTTGAACTTACGTTTCTTCTCCATATCTTTACCTCCTTATATTATTTACTCCTAATTTTTCTATTAATTTTTTCAATGAATCCCAGGAAAGAAAGAAAAGAAAAAAACCTTTCAAATTCCTGTCTTTTACTTTAAATCTTGTATCTACAAGAATCACCTCCTCACTTTCCTGAGCCATATAGATAAAAAAGAAATCCATTAGGGCACTAACCATATCCATTCCTAAGGAAGGAATAGAATATTTCACTGTAAGGCCAACAAAGTCAAAAAGGGCACTCATATAACTCCCTGCTAGAATATTTGCTATCTCTTTCAAAGAAGAGCAGAAAAGTTCATCTCTCAAAAAAGGTTCCTTTATTTTCCTTCTCAGAAGCTCCTCCCCCAATAATTTGGCCTGTTCAGGAAGCAAAAGAAAAAATAATCTTCCTTCTAGTTCTCTTTCCAGCGCTATATCCAAGACAAAATAGATCTCCTCCGGATTGTGTAGAACCTCATTTAAATCCTCAAGAGGTATCAATCTCACCTCAGGAAAAGAAATTTCTACTTTACAATTTAAAATCTCTGATAAAGCAGTAGCAGCTCTTGCTGAGCTTATTGTTCCTACCTCTCTCAACACATCAAGTTGAAGTAAAGAAATTTCTTTCTTCCCCATCTATCCTATGCACTCCTCAATTTTTTTAGAAATCTCTGAAAGAGGAAGAACGTAATCCGCCAGATTCTCCTCAATAACTGCTTTAGGCATTCCATACACTATACAACTACTTTCATCCTGAGCAATTATCTTACCACCCTTTTTTTTAATTGCTCTTGCTCCCTCCAAGCCATCTTTACCCATCCCGGTAAGAATTACCCCAATAATCTCTCCCTCAAAATTTTCTGCTACCGACTTCATCGCTACATCTACAGAAGGACGCAGATAATTAACTAACTTCGTCTCATCTAAACGAATATAATAAAATTTACTTCGTTTTTCTATTATCATATGGAAGCCACTGGGAGCTACATATCCTGAGCGTTTCCTTAGAATCTCCTCCTCCGCCTCTTTAATCTTAAAAGGGGCATACCAAGAAAGCCTCTGCGCAAAACTTTTTGTAAACCCAGCAGGCATATGCTGAATAATTAGAAAAGTGGCGTCAACTTTCGAGGATAAATTACTCATAATCTCAATTATTGCCTTTGGACCTCCGGTGGAGGCACCAACCACAACTATTTTTTTTATATCTAAATCCTCTCTCAGTCCTTTTTTTTCTCTTATCCTTAAAATTTTTGCTATATCTATCTGATAAGCTAATTTAATTTTATTTATAATTTGATCTTTAAAATTATATAAATCTAAAGACACCTCCCCTGAGGGCTTAGGAATAAAATCTAATGCTCCTAATTCAAGAGCTTTAATAGTAGCATCGCTTCCTTTCTGAGTGTATGCTGAAAGCATTAATACTCTTGTAGGGAATTTTTCCATTATCTCCTTTAATACCTCCAGCCCAGAAATATCGGGCAAATTTACATCTAAAGTAACTACATCCGGTTTTAAGCGAAGAATTTCCTCTAAAGCTTTGTTGCCCAAACCTGTTTCTCCTACAATTGTAAATTCAGGCTCTAACGATAAAATTTCTCGAATAATTTTACGCATTAAAACAGAATCCTCCACGATAAAAATCCTAATCATAACTCTTTCTCACCAAAAAATATACTCTTTACTTTAACTTTTCCTGTCTCCACATCAAAAAAAATACTCCTTCCGTAGTTTTCCCCCACATCCTCAGCGATAATTTTAATCCCATAAGAATTCAAAATTTTTCTTGCTGCTTCTACATTTCTTTTTCCTACACTGAAAGCACTTCCTTCAGGAATAGAAGAAAACATATGTGCTCCCCCGAACAATTTAGCTTCTAAATTTTTAAGATACGCCCCTCTTTCTTTAAGTTTCTCAATCATTAAAGGAACAACGGAATCTACAAATTTTGCTGGATTTGACTTAAATTTGGCTAATTCTTGAGAGGGAAGCATAGCATGAGCTAAGGCCCCCAGTTTCTTTTGAGGATCATAAATAACTATCCCCACACAAGACCCCAAACCTCGGGTAACTAAAACTTTTGAGGCATCCCCTACTCTAAAATCAGCCATTCCTATCTCTATCCTTTCCTTTTCCATCATCTCTCCTATCTTTATTCCCCCCAGACTCTTTTTACTGCCTCCACCACTCTTGAAGGCTGAAATGGCTTAACAATAAAATCCTTTGCTCCTGCCTGAATTGCCTCCACCACTAAAGCATGCTGTCCCATTGCCGAAACCATAATAATCTTTGCTTGAGGATCAAACTTCAAAATTTCTTTCACCGCCCCAATACCGTCAATCTCCTCCATTTTAGGCATTACAATATCCATAGTAACAATATCTGGTTTAAGCTCCTTATACCTCTCAATTGCCTCTTTACCATTTTCTGCCTCACCACAAACTTCAAACCCCTCTTTTTTCAAAATATCAGCAAGCATTTTACGCATAAACAAAGCATCATCCACAATTAGAATACGGGGTGTCATTCTAACCTCCTTCCTAAAAATTTTCTAAATATCCTATGCTTAACACTCACCGCCTCAAATAATTCACTTAAACTATTAGGCAAAATCTCCACTTTACCCAATACAAGATACCCCCCATTTTTTAAAGACTCACAGATGGCAGAGAGAAGAGAATCCCCTTTCTCCTTATCAAAATAAATTTTTACATTGCGAAAAAAAATCACATCCATACCTCGAAATGGCCTCTCTACAAGTAAATTATGTTTTTTAAATATTACTATTTTTTTGATTTCTTCTTTAACTTGATACATATCTTTCTGGGGAAGATACATAAAGTATTTATCTAAAAAATGTTTATCTATTTTCCCTAAAGCACTCATTCTATATTCTCCTTCTTGAGCAACCCTAATAGCTTTCTCGTTGATATCTGTGCCCCATATTTTTACCTTTAAATTATTTTCTTTCTCCAAAATTTCCCTAAACAGAATTGCCAAAGAATACGTTTCTTCTCCATAAGAGCAACCACAAGACCAACAATAAACCCAACTTTCTTTCCTTTTCTTCTTCTCCTTTATCAATTTGGGCAGACAATATTTATAAAAATAATCAAACACTTCTGGATCACGAAAAAATTCTGAAACATTTATACTTAAAGCGTTCAAGAAATTAGTAAATTCCCGTGGATTTCTTTTAAGAAAACCAACGTATTCATTTACACTATTAAGTTTCAGGAAAAGAAGGCGAGAAAAAATTCTTCGTCCTAAAAACTTCTTACTATAGGGGCTCAAATCTAAGCCTCGCTCCCCCAAAAGAAATTTTACAAAAAAATCCACATCAGGTGAAGATAAAATTTTAGCCATAAATTAATGTTGTGGATTTTTCCTCACAACCTCTATTGCCTTAACAATTTCCTTTATCACATCTACCTTAAACTGCAACTCCAACTCCTCTAATTGAGCATAAATATGTCCCTTTTGGGTTACCACATATTTAGGAGGAAGCCGATTCAAAGCTAAAGCCATCACATCTAACCGGCACTTTTCACATTTACATATATCTTCTTTCTCCAATACTATCTCTAAGTTATTGCTTACCACATCTTCCATATAATTATGAAGCTTCATTTCCACCTCCCTTTAAACACAAGTGCAATTCTTTTTACACTCTTTAAGCTAATATTTTTATTTTAACTGCCCTTTATTTTATTCGGAGACCTCCCAACTATATTATATTTACCACATCTAAAATCAAAGCTATCCTCCCGTCCCCTAAAATAGTTGCTCCTGCAATTCCTTTAACTCTTTTTATAAAAGACCCCAGTGGCTTTACTACTATGTCTTGTTCTCCAATTACCTCATCCACAACTAATCCCATACTCTTTGCTCTTCCCTCTACAATAACTACAGAAAATATTTTATCTTCTCGCCAAGACTTTATTCCAAATTCTCTATCCAATCTAATTAAAGGTATTATCTCTTCTCTAACTCTTATTACCTCAATATCTTTAATAATCTTCACCTCTTCTTCTTTTATCTTCAAAGTCTCTCTTATATTCATTAAAGGAATAGCGTAAATCTGTCCTCCCAAGAAGACAAGCATCGCTTTTATAATTGCCAGAGTTAAAGGAAGAGTAAGAATAAACTTAGTGCCTTTGCCTAAGTGTGTCTCTAAATCCAATTTTCCCCCTAATGCATCTAACTTATTTCTTACCACATCCAATCCTACTCCTCTTCCAGAGACCTCAGTTACTTTATCACTGGTAGAAAATCCTGAAGAAGTTAGAATATCTAAAATCTGATGAGAATCTAAAGAATTGATATCCTGGGGGGAAATAATTCCTTTCTCTACGGCAATCTTGGCAACTTTACTGAAGTCTATACCTCTTCCATCATCACTAACTTCAATTACTACATGTCCCCTTTCACGAATTACCTTTATAGAGATCTTCCCTCGAGGAGGTTTTCCTATCTTTATCCTTTCCTGAGGTAACTCTATCCCGTGATCAATAGCGTTTCTCACTAAATGAATTAAGGGATCGCTTATCTCATCTAATACTATCCGGTCTAATTCTATCTCTCCTCCTTCAATTTCTAAATCTACTTCTTTATTCTCTTTGCGAGAAAGATCTCTCACGATACGAGGAAAATGTCCCAAAATATAGGATATAGAAAGAAGCCTCATTTTTAACGTCTCATCCTGCAAAGAAGAAACTAATCTTTCGATTAAATAAGTGGTTTCTTCTAAAGCAGAAAAATTTTTCGTTTGCACGGTTTGAACCAATCTACTTTTGGCAATAGATAGTTCTCCCATAAGATTCATAATCTTGTCTAATCTTTCCACAGGTATTCTCATACTTTGTATCTTCTTAATGTAGAAAGGAGGTTTCTCTTTTTTCTTCTGAAAAAAAGAAATATCAAAAGGTATTACTTCTATCTTTTCTATATCTCCTAACCTTTTTATCCCTTTTAAAATTTCCTTAGAAGAAAAATTTGTAGCCAAAATAAATTCAAAAACTTCTTTAATCTCTTCTTTCTTTAGACTCTCCTCATCAGGAATCATATTAATTATCTCTCCATACATTTTAAGATGAGTAAAAATTAAAAATGCTTTTGCTCCTTTCATCACAAAATCAGAAACCAGCTTAATTTTTATTTTAAAAATATTTTTCCCTTCCTCCCTTAGACGATTAATATAGCTTTCATCAATTCTTTTTCTATCTTCTATCTTTTTCCCTTCCTTTTTGCTTCTAACTTCTTCTAAAAGGCGATTTAAATCTTCTACATAAGAATGGATATCTAAAGATAAAGGTTTTTCTTTTTTTAACTGTTCCAACGCTGCACCCATAACATCTACACTCTCAAAAACCACATCCATAACCTTAGGAGATATCTCTATCTTTTCTTTACGAAAGCAGTCAAAAATGTCCTCTAACTTATGAGCTAATTCTGCAAATTCTTGATAACCCATAGTGGCAGATATACCTTTAAGAGTATGCATATGACGAAAAATTATATCTACTGCCTCTTTATCTTGAATATCTTTTTCTAACCTCACTAAAGCATTATTAACCTCTTTTAAATATTCATTAGCTTCACTAAAGAAAAGCTCACGATAATCCTTCTCCAACTTAAAAACTCCTTATTGCTCCAAGAAGAACCTCTAATCCCTTAGGATTGGGAATAAGAAAAAAATGGCCCGTAATTTTTGCTGTTTTTTCTCTAAATTCTGATTTTATAAGAAGAGCGTACTGAGAAATATTGCTTAACTCAATCAAAATATAATCTATCATTGCCTCCGCCATATCTTCTATTACTTCAGGAATTGTGGGAACAAGACCCCATCTCACAAATACACTTAGAACCTGAAGATAAGCATTGGCTATAATTAGCCCTATCTCCTTAAGCGCTGACCTTTCCATCTCTGTAATTACCGCTCCTTCTGAAGACTTCTTGCCAGTTATCAAAGAGGCTAAATTAAGAGCATCCTGATGAGGAAATATAAATAAAATTACACTAGGAAAATCCCCCAAGATTTTTACTATCAATCCTACAACTAACTTATCCTCACCAACGATGGAGGGAACATTTTCAATAGGAATAAAAAATATTTGAGGGATGTCAATCTCGACCTTTTTGTTTAATAGTTGGGATAAGGCAGTAGCTGCATTTCCTGCACAGATGCCTCCTATTTCTTTTAAAGCATCCTTCTGAGAATCATTTAACTCAATCAATCTATACTCCACCTTTTTCTCTTAAAACTTTTCTTACTGCAGCCAAAAGTTCATCTTTGGTAAAAGGTTTTATAATATACTCTTTTGCTCCCCAACTTAAGGCCTCCTGAATTGTTTTACGTTCCCTTAAAGCAGAAACAATTATTATTTTTGCTTGAGGGTCAAAAGAAAGAATCTCTTTTATCCCCTCAACACCACCAAAGTCTTCTTTTTTAGGCATAATTATATCCCATGTAACCAGATCCGGCCTTAACTGTTTATATTTTTCTATTCCTTCTACCACGTCCCCGGCTTCACCGCAAACTTCATATCCCGCCTCGGTCAGTATCGATTTAATCAGATTGCACATCAGAGGAATATCATCTACAATCAATACTCTTTTCTTTACCATATTAAAATATTATAACGAGTGTAGGAGAAAAGTAAACCTTTTATGTTTTATGTACGATACTTGTTTCTGAAAAGAGTTAACTCCAAAAATGCCTGAAGGCGCCGCGAACGGGAAGGATGTCTTAATTTTCTCAAGGCTTTGGCTTCAATCTGTCTTATACGTTCTCTGGTAACCTTAAATATATTTCCTACCTCCTCCAATGTCTTGGGCATTCCATCTTCAAGACCAAATCGTAAATTCAGTATTTTTCTTTCTCTTTCGGTCAAACTCTCCATAGCTTGTTCTAACTCCTCCCGCAACATAGAATATACTGTAGCGTTGGCAGGAGAAACTGCCTTTTTGTCTTCAATAAAATCTCCAAAATAAGTATCTCCGTCATCTCCAATAGGGGTGTGGATAGAGATTGGCTGTTGAGATACCTTAAGAATATCTTTTACTTTGGAAAGAGGCATCTTAAGTTCCTTGGCTAATTCCTCTGGGGTAGGTTCTCTTCCCTTCTCTTGAATAAATAGGCGAGATATTCTGATAATTTTGTTAATCGTCTCGGTCATATGCACCGGTATCCTTATTGTGCGAGCCTGATCAGCAATTGCACGGGTAATTGCCTGTCTTATCCACCAAGTAGCATAAGTAGAAAATTTGTATCCTCGTTTATATTCAAATTTTTCTACTGCCTTTATAAGTCCAATATTTCCCTCTTGAATTAAATCCAAAAAAGACAATCCTCTATTTACATACTTTTTGGCAATACTAACTACTAATCTTAAATTCGCCTCCACAAGGACCTTTTTTGCTTGATTATATCTATTTTGTTTCTCCAAAATTAAACTCCATCTTTCTTTTCCTTCTTCTTTTGAGGAAGCTATCTTTTTGATTAAAATATTCTGCTGTTGTTTTAAACTTCTTTTTTTCTTTCTATCTTTTATACGCAAAATTTTTCTATCCAAACTCTCAATCTCCTCCATAAGTTTCTTTATTTGCTGAATAATCATCTCTATAACAGTAATTGTAAAGTTAAACTTGTGAAGAAGCTTTTCTTGCATATTTATCCTTTTTATTCGTATAAGACGAGTATACAATCTTTTCATTCGCCTGATCTCTCTATCTTTATTCCTAATCTCTCCTTTAACAAAATCATCGAGATTAAGCTCCTGCCCTATTAATTTTTTCGAAATCTTCAGAAAAGCTTCTTTAGCTAAGGGAGTCAGGTATACTATTTTTCGCAAATTCTCTTCTTCCTCCTCTATTTCTCGAGCCAGCCTCACCTCCTCCTCCCGTGAAAGTAAAGGAATCTGGCCCATTTGTTTAAGATACATCTTTACAGGATCCTCAATATGAACAGTCTCTTCTCCTTTTGCTTTCTCTCGCTTTTTTTCTACCCCTTCCACTTCACTCGCTTCTAAAATACTTATGTTTTGACTATCCAGCTGGTCAAAAATTAAATCTAAATCATCAGCATTAACTATCTCCTCGGAGAGAAAATGATTAATCTCATCATAAGTTAGATACCCTTTCTTCTTGCCTAAATCAATCAATTGCTCAATGTTTCTCTCTAACAATCTCTGTTTAACCATTTACTCCCTCCTTTAATCTTTTATATCTCAAGATTAGTTCTCTCATCCGATTTATATCCTTATTTACCTCAGCTATTTTTAATTCCTCCCTTATTTTCTTCCGCTTTTCCTCTATTCTCCTTTTCTTAAACTTCTCCAAACACTCCTTAAGAATACTTTCATCAAAAGGCATCTCCTCCATAAGAAGAGAAGTAACTAACCGTGTAATCTCTTTATCCTCAACCATTCCTAAAAATTTCTTTGCTACATTATCATTTTCTTTAACGTCTAACTGAAGAAGTATTCTGACTATCTTTTTAGCTAAAGGATAAGAAAAATCATTTTCTTTCAAATACTTTAAGATACCCCTTCCCTTCCCTCCCTGAGTAAGGAGATATTGAATAATCACTTTTTCTGAGATAGGCATAGGAGGGAAAGATATTTTTTTCTCCCGATGATGGCCTTTATTTATTTTCTTTAATTCTAAAATAAGTACCTCCTCAGGTATCTCTAAATAAGAAGATAGCTTTTTTATATATCCATATCTTTTCACCTCATTTTCAATTTTACTTAAAGTAGTAAGAACCTCTTCTACCAGTTTTGTCTTTCCCTCTATGGTTTCGACATCTAAATTTTTCTCCAAAATGTTAATCTTATATTCAAAAAAATCTTTTCTCTTTTGGAGAAGTCTAAAAAAATAATCCCTGCCTTTTTCTCTTACCAAAGAATCAGGATCAAAACCTTGAGGAAGCCTTACCACGGTTACGTCTAAACCATTTTCCAAAAGCAAATCTAAAGCTCTTAAATTAGCTAGTTGACCTGCGGAATCCGCATCAAATACCAACACTATATTTTTAGTATATCTTCTAATAAGATATATTTGTTCTAAGGTTAAAGCTGTCCCTAAGGAGGCAACAATATTTTTTATTCCTTTTATATAAGGAAGAATCATATCAAAATAGCCTTCTACAATAATAGCCAGATCCTTTTTTATTATCTCTTCTTTAGAAAAATTCAATCCATAAAGATGGTTTCGTTTATTATAAAGAGGGTTCTCCACAGAATTTATATATTTAGGTCCCTCCCTTTCTCCAATCAGTCTTGCTCCAAACCCTACTACTTTTCCTTTTACATCAAAAATAGGGAAAATAATTCTATCTCGAAAAAGATCTATATAACCACCCTCTCTCTTACCTACAATAAGAGAAGCTTTCTCTAAAATATCCAAACTATAACCTTTGTTACGCATGAATTCTAAAAGAGAATTCCCCCCAGGAGCATAGCCTAAACGGAACCTCTCTATTGCCTCTGGTTCTATCCCTCTTTTTTTCAGATATCCTAAAGCTTCCCTTCCCTCATTGCGAAAAAGATTTTTATGAAAAAAAATCGCTGCTGTTTCGGTTATCTCATAAAGCGTGGTCTTTAATCTTTCATAAGGTGAACTCTTTTTGTAAGGAATACTTAACCCTAACCGTTTGGCCAGAATCTCCACTGCTTCAGGAAAACTCACTTTCTCATAAAGCATCAAAAATTGAATTGGACCTCCTCCTTCACCGCAACCAAAACAATGAAATATTTGTTTGTGAGGGCTGATAAAAAAAGAAGGAGTTTTCTCTGTATGGAAAGGACATAATGCCTTAAAATTTCTTCCTGCACGTCTAAGAGGAATGTATGAGGATATCAATTCTACAATATCTGTCCTTGCCTGAACTTCTTCAATAAATTCTTGAGGGATCATCATTTATGAGAAAACCTTTTGAATCCAGAAAACTCATAAATTTTAAATCTCGCCTTTTCCTCTAAATAATCAAGCATAAGATTAACGCCTAAACTGTCGGAAGCAATATGGGAGGCAATCACCACATTTATTTTAGCCTCTCGACATTTTTTAAGATGAGCTTCCGACTGATGCATACTCACTATCGTATCCACCCCTGAGGAAGATAACCTTTCATAAATTTCTTGAGAGCCCTCTGTGCCTCCGGTAAATTCTACCAATACTTTTGAGACACGAGAATTTTTGTTTCCCAAAAATATCTTGGGAGGATTGCCTCTCTTTGCTGCCTCCTGATATTCGGGAATTTCCAAAAGGATATCCAAAATATCTTTTAATACTCTGGGCCTTCTTCTCCTGAGGAGATTATCCATAAATTGATAGGCTAAATTATCACAGGGGGTATGCATACACATAAAGTTTATCTTCAACCATCGCGCAAAATCTATAGCCCGATAAAAATTGGCAGGATGAATTTTCCTTTCCACTTGTTTTTTTCTCTCCTCAAGTAATTTCTCGGCAAAGGAAAGATTTATTCCTGTATTCTTTAAAATATCTACCTGCAAATCCATAACCTCATAAAAGGTAGCATAAGCAACTCCTTGAGGATGATGAGAAATCACCAGATCAATACTTATCCCCCTCTCCCTCAGTCTATCTACAAGCAGAAGTTCCTCCCCTCCTACATCTATACCTACAATAATAGAGCTAATTTTGCCTTCAGGATTTCCCCATAAAATCCTTGTGTCTGCATAGGGGCTAACCAATGATTCTTTATCAAAATGTTTCTTTTCTTCTGCCTCTAATTTCTCGTAAAATTTTGCTCTTTCTTTTAATAGATTTTCTATCTCCTTCTTCCCGCGAGGATCAGCCTCTTTGCCTTTTTTTATTACTTCCTCATAAATTTTTTTTAATTTCATATATTTTCACCTCCTTATTAAACTCCCATGAAGGATTTATCTTCCCAAAAAATTTAAAGGAATGCGTATACACCCAAGGAGCTACTTGCTTTAAGAATTTAGAAGAAAGACTTCCTTTGTAGGGGTCTTCTTTAAAAGGCAAAAGGGAAAAAGAAAAAATAAGTATACTTACCAATAGAGAAGCACGCATCATCCCTCCACAAAGAGAAAAGAACCTCTCCAAGGGAGAAATTTTTCGCTCTTTTTCTATCATCATAAAAACCTTCACAAAGAGAAAAAAGAGTATAACCACACCGCAAAAAATCAGAATTATAGAAAAAAAATCAAGATAAGCCTGCTTTAAGACTTCACTCTTATATTTTCTCAAAAAAAAAGGGTAAAACTGCAAGGAAAAAAAAGACCCCAAAAACACCCCTGTTATTTTTATTCCTTCCGAAAATAACCCACTTCTTACTGAACTGTAGATAATTCTTAAAAATATAAGAAGGGTTAAAAAATCTATACTACGAAACTCTTTTATTATCCCCATTAAATTTGCTAATAAGTATATAACATATTATCATAAAAAAGTCAAGAAAGCGCTTTCAAACATAGTGTCAACAATTTTGTGGACTTTTTATTCTGTTATTGTAACTTTTTATTAAAGCTAACCCCCTGTATTTAGGAATTAAACCTTCTCTATTAATGCATATAACCATCTCAACAGCTTATGAATTAGAGCATTTCTAAATATTTTAATTCCTCTTTTATTTCTCTTCCACCAAAGGCGGACCTATCTCTGGCAGGAAATAACCCCCTAATCTATTGGCAGTTTTGCCCTATGCTTGAGGGAAGAAGGGGTTTATAAAGATGCCTGTGCTTCTACTTCTCCTATCTTTCTTTTTTTCGTTTCCCAATTAAGTTAACCTTTTTTAATAATGAAGAGACGACTTGATGGAAGACGGGGGTTTCTTTTCCTAATACTTTATTTAAAGAATATCTTTCTTGACAATGACCTACCTAATAGTAATAACCTCTACTGCTATCTCTTCAAAATCTTTACTGTAATTTTTTATACCTCTCAAATAAATTAAATTTTAATCTCATTTCTCTGTCCGAGGAATATCTAATTTTATTTTAATATACCTTAATAAGAAAATTACTTTTTTATTATTCTGTCAAGAGAAAAGTATACAGAATATTTTGTGGTATCTATGATATAATATAGTAATATAGTAATAATGAAAAATATAATTCAGTTAGATCGTTTCCAGGAGGAAGCAATAAAATGGATAGAAAAAGGACATTCAGTAGTTGTAAGTGCTCCTACCGGTGCAGGTAAAACCTTAATTGCTGAACACATCCTTGAAAAATGTCTAAAGGAAAATAAAGAAGCCGTTTATACCGCTCCCATAAAAGCTCTAAGCAACCAAAAATTTCGAGATTTCTCTCAAAAATATTCAGGAAAAAAAATAGGAATTCTTACGGGAGATGTAAGTATAAACTCCTCTGCTCCCCTTATAATTATGACTACAGAAATTTTCAGAAATAACATTCTTACCTCTCCTCAAAAACTGCAAAGAAAAGAATGGATAATTTTTGATGAAATCCATTACTTATCTGATTATGAACGAGGAACTGTGTGGGAGGAATCTATTATTCTTCTGCCTAAACATATGAAATTTTTAGCCTTAAGTGCCACTATTCCCAATATAGAAGAGTTTGTAAGCTGGATTTCCTCTATTCATCCTCATTCTGTAAAAGCAGTAATTGAAGAAAAAAGGCCAGTTCCACTTCATTTCTATTTTCAATGCAATAATCAGATTTTTTCTAATTTCAAGAAGCTGAAAGATTCCTCCTTCTTTAAAAAATTTGAAAAAAATCATTTAATTCTCAAAAGGAACCGTCTCACTAATCTTATAAATTATCTATGTAACCAAAATGCTTTACCCTGTATCTATTTTTCCTTTTCTCGCCGACGTTGTGAGGATCTGACACAAGAAGTGCATCATTTTGACTTTTTAGAAAAGAAGGAAAGAAAAGAGATTACTTCTAAATTTTCCCTGCTTGTAGAAAAATTTAATCTTTCTGGCAGTCCTCACCTGAATTATCTCTATCCCTTGATTAAGAGAGGAATTGCTTATCATCATGCCGGACTCCTGCCTACCTTAAAAGAAATTATCGAAAGACTTTTTTCCACCGGACTTATAAAACTTATCTTTACTACTGAAACCTTTGCGTTAGGAATAAATATGCCGGCAAAAAGTGTAATTTTTGACACCTTAATCAAATACTACGCTCGGTTCCCTCATTATTTAAAAACCCGTGATTTTTACCAGATGGCAGGACGTGCAGGCAGACGAGGAATGGATAAGGAAGGTTTTGTGTTCCTAAGAATTAATCCCTACAGGATCGATATTTCTGCTATAGAAAAAATAATCTACGGAGAGTATGAACCTATAACAAGCCAGTTAAATAGTTGTTATGCCACTCTCCTAAACCTTTACCAATTGAAAAAAGAGGAAGCAATAACTTCTATCTATCCTTTCTCTTTCCATTTTTACCAGAAAGATTCTTTTCAAAAAAAAGAAACTCTTGAATTATTGAAAAGAAAACTATCTCTCCTAAAGGAGATGTGTTATATTATCGATGGAGAGATTAGTTGGAAAGCAGAATTAGCCTCTCATGTCTACAGTTTCGAACTGCCTATAGGAGAATTGTATGAAAAAGGAATCCTTGAAGAGCTTGACGAAAGCGAACTTTTTATCATCATCTCTTCCTTGGTGTATGAACCCAGAAAGGGCGGAAGAAAGCCAAAATTAAGTAAGAAAATTCGAAGATTAGAAAAAAAGTTGAAAACTCTTCTTAAAGAAATCCACAAAAAAGAGCGGAGTTTTCGAATTTATCCTTTAAGCAAAAAATTTTATTTTCATATTGGAGAGATTGCTCGTCTATGGTTTGAAGGGATTAATTTCCACAAATTAACCCGTATCTCCTCATTTGATGAAGGAGAGGTTGTACGTTATTTTAGAATGAGTATTCAAGTGTTAAGAGAAATCCTAACCTCTAAAGCGATAAAGGATAACTTAAAAAAGAAAATAGAGAAATGTATCCGTAGGGTAAACCGTGACGTAGTGAACGCTGAGGCCCAACTCCGTCAAAAATTGTGAAAAAGATTGACAAAACATTAACATTTTCGATATAATTTCAACAGATGAAAAAGAAGATAATTTTACTCCTTTTTCTTTCTCCTGTTTATCTTTTTGCTCAAACATCTTTAGATAAAATCTTAGAGGATAAAGTAAAATTTTTAGAAGAAAAAATAAAAAAGGAGAGAGAGGAACTAAAAAAGAAAGAGGATATCATTGATTCATTAAAAGAACAACTCAAACAATGTTATCCCCAAAAAGACAAAGAGAAAACTATAGAAGAAAAAACAACTCCCCCAGAAAAATTAAGTAAATTAATAGCAAAAATCCAAGAAAAGGTAAAAAAACTTAAGGAGATTAATCATAAACTCTGGAAAGAATTGAAATTGCAGAAGGAGAAGGAAAAAGAAAAAGAAAGTATAATTAAAAAAAAGGATGAAAAAATTCTACAATTAGAGAAAATTATCTCTTCACAAAAATCAGAATTTCAATCAGAGAAAGAAATTCTACAAAACAAAATCTCTCAATTAGAAAAATTGTTTGTTAAGAAAAAAAAGGAAAATTTAGAAAAAATAATAGAGAAGCTAAAGGTACAGCTAAAGGAAAAAAATGAAAAAATTGCTAAATTAGAAAAAACACTTGCCGAACTTAAAGAAAGGCTCTCCTTTCAAGAAATAGAGCTTAAAGGGAAAACTAAAGGCTTGGAAAAAGAAAAGGAAGAGTTAAAAAAGAAAATTTCAAAATTAGAAGAATTACTCACTAAGGAAAAGGAAGCAAAAAAATCTACATCGGTAGAAAAACTTACTTTACTTGCTCAGTTAAATACTAAAGAGAGGGAGATAGAGACTCTAAAGGAAAAATTAGAAAAAGCATTGTCGCAGATAGAAGAAACAAAGGAAAAGATGAACTCTGCTGCAGAAAAAGAGAAAATCATCAAAAGTTTGAAGAAACAACTGGAAGAAAAAGATAAAGAGATAGAAAAATTAAAAGAAAGAATTCAAAATGCTTTATTTTATATAAACAAGTTAGCCACACCTCTCCCGGAATAAAAAAGAAGAATTTCTCAATGCTGGTGGAAGAGGTAATTCTTCCCTAAGTAATTTGCAGGAATAGATTTAATTCTCTTTATTAAAACATCCCAGAGTCTCAATTTGCTTATTAACCTAAATGTGATAAAATTCCTAATAAAATGCTTAAAAACCTAAATACTTTAATTACCTGTTTTCAGATATTGGGAATTGGCTTTAGCTTTGGATTATATGGCCCCTGCCTTGTAAATTACTTTGTAATTTTAAGTTTCATTCTACCCCTTTCAAAAATAAGGAAAAGTTTTAAATATATACTTTCTTTCCTCTCAGGCCGTTTCTGTGCTTATCTTTTGTTAGGATTCATAGTGGGTGAATCGGCTAAATTATTGAGAGAATTTTTATCTTCTAATTTTATTTCTTATTTTGAAAACGCAGGAGCAATTATAATCATAGCTTTGGGAATCTCCCTTATTTTCAAAAAAGAAGAAGGCTTCTGCAAAAGAATAAATATTGATTTTTTGAGCGTAGGCAACCTTTTTCTTCTGGGCGGAATGGTAGGAATTCTACCCTGTATTCCACTTTTAGCCTTATTAACAGAAATTTCTCTTATCTCTAAAAATGGAGCCGAGGGGGCTTTTTACATGTTCTTCTTTGGAGTAGGAATATTTTTCTCAAGTCTAATAGTATTGATCGCATTAAACTCAGTCTTGGTTAAAATAATTAAAAGAACCATCACCTCTCCTAAAGTTAAATTAGGATTGAGGTTGTTTTGTGCTATATTATTAATAGTGTTAGGAATAAGATTAATTATTCAGAAAAAACTTTCAATTTTTTAACTAAGAAAACTCCATCACCTACCCTCAAATTTGACGGAAGAAGAGAATTTAGCCAAAGTTGCACCCCAGTTTGAAAAGCTTTGTAATTTGTTCCCCCTGCCTTTTCTTTGCTGCAAGAATAACTGTACATAAATTCACGGTGGGAACTTATAGGAATAAACTTGTAAAGAATCAACTTTTATGCTAAATTAGGAGAAGATGCAAGAAAGGAGAAGGTTTATTCGTTTTAAGGTACCTATAAGAGTAGAGTTTAGCGTAAAGGCAAATTTAGAATTATCACAAGAAGGAAAGATTGTAGATTTTTCTCGTGAAGGAGCAAAAATCTTTCTTCCTCCAGTTTCTTTGTCTAAGGAGGAGAATATAGAATTGAAAACCTATCTTCCTAATCGTACCACTCCTATTTCTTTTCAGGCTCAAATTCGCTGGATAAAGATAGGTGAAGAAAAAGCCGAACTTGGTCTTAAAATTATCCACATTGACCCTCAGGATAAAAGTGAGATTTTAGATTATGCTTATAAACTATGGCGCGAGAAAAAAGGATAAATAAGGAATATGCACGCTTAGGAGATATACTTATAAAGTGGGGAATTGTAGATAAGGAAAAATTGCAGGAGGCTCTTAGAATACAGAGATTGACAGGAAAAAGATTAGGGGAAATTCTTGTAGAGAAAGGCTTTACTACCGAACAACAAATTACCGAAGCTTTAGCGCAAGAATATCATCTTCCTCTTGTAAGTTTAAAAAAAGAAGAGGCGGATGAGAAGCTTTTTAAAATTTTTTCTTACCAGACACTTAAAAGATACAATGTAGCCCCCCTGAAGATAGAGAATGATTATCTTGTTGTAGCTACAAATGACCCTTTAAATTTGAGTGTATTGCAGGAGTTAAAAAATATTAGTGGTTATCGCATAAAACCAGTTATGGCAACTCTGCAGGATATAAAAGATTTTATTAATAAATACTTCGGTCCTTTATATTCAGCAAAAGAAGCAATAAAAGAGATCATAATTGAGAAAAAGGAAGAGGAAAAAAGTGTGAAAGAGTTAGAAGTTGCTGCCCATGAAGCTCCAGTAGTTAAATTAGTTAATTCTGTAATTGGAGAAGCAATAAAACAGAAAGCATCTGATGTTCATTTTGAGCCTCAACGAGAGAATATGCGTATTCGTTTCCGTATTGATGGAGTGCTTTATGAAAAGATGGAAATTCCTAAGGAACTTCAGGCAGCAGTAATCTCACGAATTAAAATTATCTCGGGTATGGATATTGCCGAGAAAAGGAAACCTCAGGATGGAAGAATGAGTATATCAGGTGAGGGAAAAGAATTTGATATTCGTGTCTCTACCCTGCCGGATATTTTTGGAGAAAAAGTTGTATTAAGATTGTTAGATAAAGAGAGTATTGTTCGTTCTTTAGAGAGTTTAGGGATGGATAGAAAGCAGTTAGAATTGATTAAATTTCTAATTTATCAACCTTATGGAATGATTTTAGTCACCGGTCCTACAGGAAGTGGTAAAACTACTACTTTATATTCTATACTTAATATTTTAAATGATGAGGCAAGAAATATTGTTACTGTTGAGGATCCGGTAGAGTATGAATTAGATGGGGTAAATCAGACAGCGATAAATGTGCGTGCTGGATACACCTTTGCTACGGCAATCAGACATATCTTACGCCAAGACCCGGATGTAATTATGGTTGGGGAGATAAGAGATTTAGAAACAGCCGAAATTGCGATTCAGGCTGCTTTAACTGGACACTTAGTTCTATCTACCTTACATACTAATACCTCTGCAGGAGCAATCACCCGTCTTTTAGATATGAATGTTGAACCTTTTTTAATCAGCTCCTCAGTAATTGGAGTAATTGCCCAGAGGCTGGTAAGAAAACTTTGTCCTTTCTGCAAAAAGGAGTATGAGGTTTCTTTGCAGGTGAAAAAGAGAATTGAAGAAGTGCTTCCTAAAATAGGGAAATTTACCTTGGCAAAACCTGTGGGCTGTGAGAAATGTTTTAATATTGGATATTTAGGAAGAATAGGAATCTTTGAGATGTTTAAAGTGGATGAGGAGATACGTAATTTAATATTAGAAAGAGCCACAGAGCAGAAGATTATGGGAACAGCTGTTTCTAAAGAAATGAATACTCTCCAAGTTTCTGGATTAAAGAAAGCTGTTGAGAAAATCACGTCTCTTGAGGAGGTGATGCGGGTAACGTTCATGGAAAGGATTTAGAATATGCCTTCGTTTATCTATAGAGTTAGGGATAAATCAGGAAGGGTATTTTCTGGAATACTAGAAGCAGATAATGTCCGCAGTCTACGAAAAAAACTCCATGATTTAGGTTACTATGTAGTTTCAATAACCTCTGCAGAGAGAAAAAGAAAACTTTCCTTTTTTGAGAAAAAAATTAATTTAGATACTCTTTTTACCTTTACCCATCAGTTATCTTCAATGATTGAGGCAGGTCTTCCTATTCTTATGAGTTTGGATATTTTATGGAGAGAGATAGACCATCCCAAAATGCAGGTAGTAATTAGTCAGATAAGGAATGAATTAAGTGAAGGAAAAAGTTTATCGGAAGCGGTAGAAAAATTCCCTCAAGTCTTTCCTCTTATGTATCGCACTCTTCTCAAAGTAGCCGAAACCGGGGGCGGTTTGGTTATCATTCTTAAAAAAATAACACAGTATCTACAGAAACAGAAAGAATTTATTACAAAAGTAAAAAGAGCTACCACTTATCCTTTGATTGTGATTGCAATAGCAATAACTGTAGTTATTCTTATGCTTGTGGGGGTAGTTCCTACTTTCCAGAGAGTATTCAGGATGATGAAGGTGGAACTACCTTTGCTTACAACAATAGTAATAACTATTTCTCGTATAATGCGCACACCTTATTTCTGGTTAATTGCCATAGGAGGAACTATTGTCCTTTATTTTCTTTACCGACATTTAAGGGAAAAACCTCATACTGGTTTATTAATCGATAGAATGAAATTAAGAATTCCTGTATTAGGCAGAATTATTTATCTTGCCTCTCTGGGAAGATTTACCCGTTCTTTAAGTTTACTCGTAGGGGGAGGGCTTCCTGTTGCAGAGAGTATGGAAGTTGCTACTCAGACAGTGGTGAATAAAAAATTAGAACATTCTTTAGATTGGGTAAAAAGAAGAATTGTTGAAGGAGTAGCTTTAAATGAAGCCTTAAGAGAGACACATACATTTCCTACAATTTTGGTAGAGATGATTGCTGTGGGAGAACAGAGTGGAACATTGGCAGAGATGCTTGAGAAAGTTGCCAATCATTTTGAAGAAGAGCTGGATATTCGTGTTAATAAGTTTCTTACTCTACTTGAACCATTGTTAATTGTTTTTGTGGGAGGGATAGTAGTATTTGTTCTTCTCTCTGTCTATCTACCAATAATTAAGTTATGGCAGGTTTTAGGCCAGAGAGGATGAAAGCGATTGCAGAAAAGTTAAAAAAGGGTGTTGTCTTGGGGAAAATAATATGTTATAAAGATACGGTGAGAAAAAGGAGGTGGATAATGAGGAAGGGGTTTACATTAGTTGAGTTGTTGGTGGTACTTGTAATTATTGGGATTCTGGTAGCAGTGATTTTGCCGGCAAGTTTGCGTGCTATAAAGCAAGCTAATACAAA
>CAZJOV010000009.1:0-12107 GCA_964547735.1 uncultured Planctomycetia bacterium
GATAAACCAAATTTTTTTCCTTCCTCAAAAATTAAATCCCATAATTTTTCTGCAATTTTGTTTTTCACATACAACTCAAAACCATCCTCTCCTGTATAACCACTGCGAGAGATAAGTACTTCTATCCCCTCAATCTTTCTTATACCAAAGTCCATATAACCTAAAGAATCTAAAGAATCCTTTAATAACCTCTCCAAGAGAGAGGAACTTTTAGGCCCCTGCAGAGAAAAAAAACAACTTTCAAAAGTATCATCATATATAGAAACTTTTCCCTCCTTATGAAGATTAAACCACCCCAAAACTTTCTCTCTATTAGAAGCATTAACCACACATAAAAGAAACTTTTCCCCATTGTACACAGTAAAATCATCGATAATTTTTGCCTCCTCATCAAGAAGAAGACTATAGCAGACTCTGTTATTTGAGGGAAGATTATTAGTAATTAATTTATCCAAAAACTTGAATCTATCTTCACCGTAAATCATTATTCTTCCCATATGAGAAGTATCAAATAAAGCCGCTCTGATACGGGTGTTTTTTGCTTCCTTAAGAATACCCTCTTGATAATTTAAGGGCAGCTGCCATCCAAAAAAATTAGTCAATGTAGGAGAAAATTGAAGATGCCTCCCCCACAAAAATAATCTTTTTATCTTATAGTCCACTTTTTATCACTTCTTGAGTGAGTCTCTCTACCTCGCTTTTTAATACTTGAGGCAAAAACAAAATATCCGTATTCATAAATCCCCGCACAATAATTGATTTTGCTTCTTCTCTGCTTAAAGTGCGTGAGCATAAATATTCTATCTCTTCCTTACTAATTTTTCCAATAGCTGCTTCATGAGACATATCTACATCCTGATAAAAAGTCTCCAATTGCGGAACCGCCCAAATTCTACCTTTTTCTGATAGCATTAATCCCTGACACTCCAGATGAGCTTTTACTTGCGAAGATTCTGACCTAAGATGACCACGAACAATTACCTCTCCTTTATTAGAGATTGCACGAGAGATAACCTCAGCACTGGTGGAGAAAGCTTTAAGTACAACCTTTGAACCTATATCAAGAAAAGAATCCGGATGGGCAAAAAGAAGAGAAGTGAATCTTGCTTTTGCTTTCTCCCCAACCAGCAATGCCTCCGGATACATTGTGACTCTCTTTACCGGAGAAAGACAGATATAATTGGAGACAAAAACAGCCCCCTCCTCCACCACCGCTACACTTTTGGGGTCTACTACTGTGGAGTTCTGCCAATTATGAATCATAGTGAAGTTAAGATAAGCTCCTTTCTTTATAAAGAATTCAGAAACACCTAAATGATAAGACTCAAAAGACTGTGGGGAAGCACCACATCCAGTAATAAGATAAACTTGTGCCCCTTCCTCTACAATAACTAAATTGTGAACTTTCTGAGAAAATCTATTTTTTTTTAAGAAAAGACAGGTCTGAATAGGGAAAAAAATTTGGGCATTTTCTTTAACCCAAATAAAATATCCTCCCTCATAAGTATCCCCAGGAAATCCTTTACCTGCTTCTTTAAAAGCTTTTTTATAATACTTCTTTAGCCAAGAATACTTTTTTAAAGCCTTTTGAGTAGAGGTAATCTCTATGTCGGAAGCTATACTTCTTACCAGCTTTACCTTATCATCTTCCTGTAAGAAACTGGCTGATCTTTCTTTTTCCTGAGAGTTAAAACCTACTTTAATCAACTCTTCTTGAAACTTCATTTTCTCCATTGGCATTCTTTGCATCTCTCATAGCCAAATCTTCTTATACTTTCAAAAATTTCTTGAGGATGTCCTACACATATAAGTTCTCCGTCAATCATTACACAACCTTTTTCTGCCTTAATGTAATCAAGAATGTATCCTGTATGGGTTATAATTAAAGAAGAAACCTTGTATTCTTTTAAGTAATCAGAAAGCACCCCTCCCATTATAGAAATATTCTCTAAATCCACTCCCGACTCTGGTTCATCCAAAAGTAAAAGTTTAGGTTTCTGAAGAATCACTTGAAAAAGCTCAGAACGCTTAATCTCTCCTCCTGAAAAATCATAATTAAGGTCTCGATGGAGCAAACCTTTTAAATTCAGACGTTGAGATAAATCTTGTATTTCCTCTTCCTGAGAAGATAAAAAATAGGCAATATCCTTAAGGCTTATTCCTTTGATTTTAGGAGGACGTTGAAACATCACTCCTATACCTAACTGAGCTCTTTTCTCAGTCGATAAATCCTTTATACTTTTCCCTTTAAAAAATATATCTCCCTCAATAATCTTATAACCATTAAATCCCATAATAGTGTGAATAAGGGTTGACTTGCCACTACCATTGGGGCCAAAAAGAACCACTATGGAATTTTCTTCAATAGTTAAATTTATATTCTTAAGAATCTTTTGAGAAGAAACCTCCGCACTGAGATTCTCAATACGCAATATCTCTTCTTTCATTTTCCTCTTCTTTAAAAAAATATTCTAACATATGAAGTAAAGAAATAAAGAAAAATCTCGGAGGTTTTTATTATTGAAAGAACGTTATTTTTAAATAAAATAAAAGCATGAGAAAAACAAAAGAATTGTTTTCTCTTCTTAAGAAAGAGAAAAAAACTATCGCTCTCTGCGAATCAGTAACCGCGGGTTTGGCCTCTTATCTTCTCACAAGATTTTGCGGAGCTTCTCAAATCTTTAAATTGGGAATAGCTGCTTATTCTCTGGAGGCAAAAAATAAACTTTTTGGCATTCCCCAAAAAGAGCTGAAAGAAACACAAGGAGTCTCCGAAGGCATCGCCAAAATATTAGCAGAGAAAATAAGAAAGCTGATTAATTCCGATATAGGAGCCTCCATTGTGGGTTTTGCTGGGCCAAAAGCGAAAAGAGGAATGAAAGGAATAATCTTTGTAGGTTTCTCGGATAAAAACAAAACGGTGGTAAAAAAGATAAAACTTAAGGGAGAAAGAAATACAATAAGAAAAAAATCAGCTCTCTTTCTTATAGAATTTATCCTGGAAAACCTAAAACAATGAGAACATTCATCGCTTTTTCCCTTCCTTCTTTAATTAAGGAAAGATTAAAAGAGATAGAAGAGTTACTTAAGGGATGTCCGATAAAAGCAAAATGGGTAAAACCAGAAAATCTACACCTTACCCTTAAATTTTTAGGAGAAATAGAAGAAGAAAAAATAGCAAATTTAAAAAAGATTTTAAAAGAGTTTGGCAATCTTTCAAAAATAGAAGTAAAATTAACCAATTTTGGATTCTTCCCTTCTCCCTCAAACCCACGTGTCTTTTTTGTCTCTTTGGATAAGAAAAAAGAACTAAACCTAACTGCTCAAAAGTTAGAGGAAAAGCTTGCCCCTCTTGGATTTCCTCAAGAACAAAGATTCAAAGCTCATATTACCTTAGCACGTATTAAGGAAAAAAAGAATATCCATCTTTTAAAAGAAAAAATAAAGGAGGTAAGACTGGAGGAAAAATTTTTTCTTTCTCAAATCACCCTTTTCAAAAGTATTCTTACCCCTTCCGGTCCTATTTATGAAGAAATCTTCAAAATAAATCTTAAAGAATGAAGAAATAAATTGGTATAGAAACCGGCAATTAAGTCATCTCCCACAACCCCTTCCCCCCCTTCTTTTTTCTCTATATAGTTTGCGGGAGGTACCTTTAAAAAATCAAATGCACGAAAGAGAATAAAGGCAAGAAATATAAAAAGACTCTTTTTAGGTAAAAAAAGCAAGCTAAGAAGCATCCCGCAAAAATCATCGATAACAATTTTAGGGCTATCTTTCTCCTTAAATATTCTTTCTGCCGAGGTAGAAAGAGGAAAACTTATCATCAGTATCCCTACAAAGAAGAGAAAAAAAGAGAAAGAATCCAAAAGAAGAAAAAATAAAATAGCCACCAAGGAGGCAACTGTACCTCCTAAAATAGGCAGAAACCCTATCCCAAAAAGAGAAACCAATCCAATTATACCACGCCTTAAAATGTCTTTATTAATCTGCGATTTGCCCATAAATAATATAATCCTGAAAATATAGTTACCAATACCACATATACCATTACCATATCCACAAAAAGTTGAGCAAGATTCCTGCTGGATGTATTTTTTGAAAGATTTAAAAAAATGAGAACAAGAAAAATGAAGATAATCACCAACATCTGAGAAAATGTTTTATGTTTTCCAAATTTTTTTGCTTCCAGAACTACCCCTTTACTTAAGGCAAATATCCTAATTCCAGTAATAATGAACTCTCTTAAGATAATTATCCCTACCATCCAGGTATGAATAATTCCTAACTCTAAAAATGCAAGAAATACCAAAATCACAAGAATTTTATCGGCAATGGGGTCTAAAATTCTTCCTAAATCAGAAACTAAATTATTTTTGCGAGCAATTAAACCATCTATGTAATCAGTAAAGGAAGCTAAAATAAATATAAGAAAAGAAAGAATGAGGCTAAATAGTGTATTCTTTATGATTAAAGCAGCGCATAAGAAAGCTAAGAGAATCCTTAAAAGAGTAAGTTGATTAGCTAAATTCATTCTCCTACAAGGTCATATTCATAAGCATCGGCAATCTTAACTTTATAGATTTTTCCCACCTTCAATTTTTTTTTCTTTATATAAACTATTCCATCTATCTCATAACAATCAAACTGCGTCCTTCCAATATATAAATTATTCCTTTTCTCATCAACAATTACATCCATTTTTTTGCCTACCAATCTTTTATTAAGCTGATAGGAAATTTCTTTTTGAGTTTGCATAATCTGATGATATCTTCTTTTTTTAATCTGATAATGTATCTGAGGCTGGATATGATAAGCAGAGGTATTTTCTTCACGAGAATACATAAATGCTCCCAGCTTTTCAAATTTTACTTCTTTTATGAATTCTAAAAGTTCTCTAAATTCATCCTCTCTCTCGGAAGGAAATCCTACAATTACTGAAGCCCGCAAAACCACATTGGGTATTTTCTCTCTAATCTCTGCAATCAATCTTGAGATATCCTTTTTTCTCACATTTCTTCTCATAAGTTTTAATATTCTATCATTTATATGTTGAATAGGTAAGTCGATATACTTACAGATTTTTTCCTCCTTAGCTATTAAATTGATTAATGAAGGAGAAATATCCCGAGGGTGAAGATAGAGAAGCCTTACCCAGTTAATATTTTTTAGGCTATTTAAAATTTTGCGAAGAAGAAAAACCAAATCTTTATCTGCATATAAGTCCTTTCCCCAATCAGTTATATTTTGCCCAATTATGTTTAATTCTTTAACGCCTGCTTTATCTAAAAATTCAACTTCCTTCAAAATAGCCCTCCAATCTCTACTTTTTAGCCTACCCTTTATGAAAGGAATAGCACAGAAACTACATCGATGGGAGCAACCATCACAAATCTTTAAAAAAGCTATATGAGAAGGGGAAAAAAATCGCGAAACAGGAAACCTTCTATCAGACAAAGGTAAAACTTTCCTCCATTCATCTATCTGAGGAAAATAGTATTTAAGTTGTCTAAGGTAACGGGTAACAAGACACCCTCGTACAGAAATTTTTTTTATTTTTCCTTTTTCTTTCAACTCTATTGCTTCTTTTATCGCGACAATTGATTCTTCTTTTGCTTCTTTAATAAACCCACATGTATTTATTATAAGAATATCTAAGTTATCTATTTCTTTCTTCAACTTAAATCCTTTTTTTATATACTCTTCAGCAATAATTTGAGAGTCGTAAAGATTACGAAAACAGCCTAAGGATACTATTGAAAACGACTTCCCCATCTCTTTAAAATTAAAATCTTATTTTATTACCGATATTGATCCCTTCTTAATCTTAAGAGATTTTATCGGTTTAGACAAGCGGGTTAGGGGAGGGAGTAATTTTCCGTTAACCTCTACTGCTACTGCTGAACCATCACTAATCCAGAATTCTAATTCTTTTGCCTCCCAAGACTCTACCATACCTTTCTTTAATACACCTTCAAAAATCAAATCTCCATCTGTCTTAACCTTTACAAAGCAATCTTTCTTTATCCTAAAGGTTACCTCTACTTTATCTGAAGAGGGAACAACTAACTTTGCAGGTATCTCTTTATAATGAGATGTTTTTCTGAATTTAATCAGAAAAACTAAGCCTACAAAAAGAAAGATAAAAATAACAAAAAACTTATAATAAAAAGAAAGGAATTTTCCTATCTCTCTCAATTTTTCTTTAAGAATTTCTTTTAAAACATAATCCTCAGCGGGGCGGGTTTCCCTTATTTTTTCCTCTTCCTTCTTACTCTTCTCCACACTCTTACTCTTCTCCACACTCTCCTCTTCAAATTCTATCTTCAGGAAGGAACAATAGATTTTTAAAAATCCCCTAAGATAGGTAGGATTAATCCTTTCCCACTTTCCCTCTTCAATAGATTTTATTACAAAAGGATGAAGCTTAGTTTTCTCCACTACCTCTTCTATAGAAAGACCTAATCTTTTTCTTTCTTCTCTTATCTTCTTAATCAGTTCGTCCTTCTTCATATCCTTTTTCTCTAAGATATTCTTCAGGAGCAACAAGAATCTCTCTTGCTTTACTACCGCAAAAAGGCCCTACAACCCCCTCTTTCTCCATTAAATCCAGGAGACGAGCTGCACGAGTATAACCTATACGCAAACGTCTCTGCAACAGGGATGCGGAAGCTTGTCTGGTGGTAAGAACAATCCTTATTGCTTCTTCCAGAAGTTCATCTTCACCAATTGTATCCTGCCAATCCTCTCTTTTTTCCTTAAGTATCTCTTCTTCATAAGAAGGCTTGCCTTGTTTTCTTAAGAAATCAACTAACTTTTCTATATCTTCATCATCAATATAAGAACCCTGAATACGTAAAAGATGTGCCTCTGCTGGTTTCAAAAATAAAAGATCACCTTTGCCTAGTAACTTCTCTGCTCCTTGAGTATCTAAAACTGTACGTGAATCAACTCTTGAGGAAACTTTAAAAGATATTCTTGCAGGAAAATTAGCTTTAATTACTCCTGTAATTACATCCACTGAAGGTCTCTGCGTAGCTAAAATAAGGTGAATTCCCACAGCACGCGAAAGTTGTGCCAATCTCTGGATGGAAGTCTCAATACTTTCTTTTGCTATAACCATCAAATCAGCCAACTCATCAATAACAATCACAATGTAAGGAATTCGTCTTCTCACTTGGTTATAATTTTCAATATTCCTTACTCCCTCCTCAGCAAATATCTGATATCTTTTCTCCATCTCCTCAACCGCCCATCTTAATGCCTGATGAGTTTTTTTAGGTTCAGAGATTATCGGTATAAGCAGATGAGGAATCTCGTAAAAATGAGCCAATTCTACTTTCTTGGGATCAATAAGAATAAATTTCACCTCATCAGGTTTTGCCTTAAAGAGAATAGAAGAGATTAAAGAATTAACACAAACTGTTTTCCCAGAACCCGTGGTTCCTGCAATTAAAAGATGAGGCATTTCTCTTAAATCGGCAATTACCGGCTCCCCTTTTATATCCTTACCAATAGCTAATGTAAGAGGAGACCTGCTGTCTAAAAACTTCTTACTGCTTATTACTTCCTTTAAATATACTATTTCCTTCTTTTCATTAGGCACCTCAATCCCTACTGTGCCTCTTGAAGGAATTGGGGCCACCACCCTTACTCCTGCCGACTTTAAAGCTAAAGCGATGTCATCAGCCAAAGAAGAAATTCTATTTATCTTTACTCCACTTTCTGGCTCTAATTCATAGAGAGTCACAGTAGGACCTCTTTGAACGCTCACCACTCTTGCAGGAACTCCAAACTGAGCCAGAACCTTCTCTAATTCTCTTGCATTTTTGTGGATTTCCTCTCTCTTAAAAGAAGAAGTTAAAGAGACATTTTTTAAGGTATCAAGGGAGGGAAGATTGAACCCTTCTTCAATTTGTATATCTGCTTCCCCTTTACAGCTTTCTTTTTTTTGAGAAACTAACTTTTTGCCTTTCCCGGACGCAGAAATAATTCTGGTTTTTTCCCTCCTTCTTTCTTTTATTGGTGAAGAAATCTTTAAAACTTTATCTTTTCTTTTTTTCCTATGTATAATATATCTTCTAAATTTTTCTAACAAAATGCCCAAGGAAGAAAAAAATTGAGAAAAAAACTCTCCTAAAAGAATCCATAAAGTTAGAAAAATAACCAATAAAGATACAATAACCGTTCCCCAAAATCCCAAATAGTTAAGAAAAAAAGGAGTAAGGAGAAATCCTACCAAACCTGAATATTTATAAAGCAAACTCTCCTCTTTGCAGAAAATTCCGATAATCACAGAGAAAAAGATAATAAAAAAAAGAAAGGAGAAAAACTTAAGGATTTTGCGATGAGTAATCCCCAAAGAAGAAAATACTTTCCACTCCTTTAAGCCCTGAAGAAAAAGATAAAAAGGGAAAAAATATGCTGTTTTTCCGAAAATAAAAAAAAGAAAAAAAGCAAAGTACGCTCCCACAATTCCTATGAGATTATGTATTTTCTTATTAGCCGGGATAGCTAAAAACTTAATATCATAGGGTGTAAAAGAAAAAAGGCCCAAAAAAAGAACCAAACTTAAAAATAAAAAAAATACTCCATAAAAAAAGGAGAATTCTTTTCTCATTAAGAGATTTGCTTAATGCTTAAAGTAATCTTCCCTGCAGGATCAATATTGATTACTTTAGCCTGTACCACCTCTCCTTCTTTTATAAAATCTCTAATATTTTTCACAAATTTATGAGAAACCTCAGAGATATGAATTAAACCCATCTTTCCTGGAAAAATCTCACAGAAAGCCCCAAAGTTTGTTATGCGTGTAATTTTTACCGGATATGTCTCTCCCACTCGAATATCCTGAGTAATTTTTAAAATTGTATTCACAGCATTTTCTAAATCTTTCTCAGTCTCGGCTACCACCGAAATTTGACCTGTTTCATCATCAATATCAATAGTAACATTATTTTCTCGAGTAATTTTCCTTATCGTTTTCCCTCCTGGCCCAATCACTTCTCCAATTTTATCTAAATCTATTTTAAAAGATTTAATTTTGGGAGCATATTTAGAAATTACTTTGCGAGGCAAGGATAGAGCAAAATTCATCTTTTTAAGAATCTCTGCCCGTGCTTTCTTAGCCCTCTCTAAAACCTCCTCAACAATTCTATATTCTAAACCATCAATCTTTAAATCTAACTGAATTGTTGTAACACCTGAAGAGGTACCTGCCACTTTAAAATCCATATCCCCATAAGCATCTTCTAATCCAGCAATATCAGTAAGAATTACATAAGAAGAATCTTCCTTTACCAGTCCTAAAGCAACTCCGGCTACAGGTTTTTTAATGGGGACTCCGGCATCCATTAAAGCTAAAGAGGCAGCACATACAGTAGCCATGCTCGATGAACCATTGGATTCTAAAATCTCTGAGACTACTCTAATAGTATAAGGAAATTCCTCTTTGGAGGGAATCACACTATCTAAAGCCTTTTCTGCCAATGCACCATGGCCTATCTCTCTTCTTGAAGGACCGCGTAAAGGTCTTATCTCCCCCACACTAAAAGGAGGAAAAGTATAATGAAGCATAAATCTTTTTGACTTTTCTCCTTCCAAAGCCTCAATTAATTGTTCATCACTGCTTGTTCCCAAAGTAGTAGTAGCCAAAGCCTGCGTTTGGCCTCGTCGGAATAAAGCCGAGCCATGAGTACGAGGAAGAACACTTACCTCACATTCAATCTCTCTGATTTGTTCAATATCTCTTCCATCAGGACGCTTATTCTCTTTAAGAATCTTTTTTCTTATAAATTTTTTTTCAATATGTGTAAAAGCAAACTCTACAATATTTTGGGTTATATTATCATCGGAAACTTGAGAATAAATCTCCTCTATAATTTTTTTTCGCATATTAATTCTTTCTTCTTTATTATCTAATGTATATAATTCCTCTAAATAAGAAGAAGCCTTCTTTTCTACAAAAGAAAGAATCTCCTCATCTATATTATAAACAGAAAAATCTCTCTTCTTTTTTCCACAATGTTCCTGGAATTCTTTCTGAAGTTTAATTATCTCTCTTATTTTAGGATGAGCAAATTTTATTGCCTCAAGAATCTCTCTCTCTTCTGCCTCTTTAAACTTCCCCTCAATCATAACTATTTTTTCTTCAGTTGCTACCACCACCATATCAATTATTGAGCCTTCTCTTTCCTCATATGTAGGATTAACAATAAACTCTCCATTATTTTTAGTAATTCTTACCGCTCCCACAGGGGTAATATAAGGAATATCAGAAATAAGCAAAGACAGGCTTGCTCCGTTTATTCCCAAAATATCGGGATCATAATAACCATCACTGGATAAAACCATAACAATTATCTGAACCGGGTGAATAAAATTCTTAGGAAAAAGTGGACGGATAGAGCGGTCAATTAAACGAGCAGAAAGTATCTCTCTATCCTTGGGGCGCCCCTCTCTTTTTATAAATCCTCCGGGAATTTTCCCCATAGCATATGTTCTTTCTTGATAATCAACTACCAGGGGAATAAAACCTCCAAATTCCTCTTGGGGGACTTGAGACATACAGGCAGTAACTAGAACTACTGTATCAGAGTAACAGACTACTGCACTACCATTTGCTTGACGGGCTAAATTTCCTGTAGAAAATTTAAAAGATTTCTCTCCAACCTTAGGAAGAGTTTGCTCATAGAACTCCATTATTTAATTATTTATTTGGAAAGATTGAGCTCCTTTATTACCTCTTCGTATCGCTTGGGGTCCTTTCTTTTAAGATACCGAAGGAGTCTTCTTCTTCTTCCTACAAGCATAAGCAAACCTCTTCTTGAATGAAAATCTTTTTTATGTTTCTTTAAATGTTCAGTTAGATACTTTATCCTCTCTGTAAGTAAGGCTACCTGCACAGAGGCAGAACCTGTATCCTCAGGATGTTCTTTAAATTTTTCGATTATCTCATTTTTTTTCTTTCGCTCCAGCATATATTTATATAATAACCCTTTTTTTTTCTAATGTCAATCTCTCTTTACTTCTTATAAAACTTCCTTATACCTTCTAATATTTCCCTCTCTTTTTCCACCACTTTAAAAAGAAACAAATCTCTCCTGTTTAAGGTTCCTTCCTTAATTAATTTCTCCTTGAACCAATCCAATAATTTTTGCCAGAATTTTTTCTTTACCAAAATGATAGGAAAAGGATTTATCCTTTGTGTCTGAATCAATGCTAATGTTTCAAACAACTCATCTAATGTGCCATAACCTCCAGGAAAAACAACAAAAGCACGGGAATATTTGGCAAACATCACCTTTCTTACAAAAAAATATCTAAATTCTAAAAGATAATTTACATACGGATTGGAAACCTGTTGCTCAGGGATAAGAATATTCAACCCTACCGATACTCCCCCTGCATCATATGCACCTCTGTTTGCTGCCTCCATTATTCCTGGACCTGCCCCGGTAACTATACTATAACCATTTTTGGCTAAAAGTTTGGCAGTTCTATAAGCCAATTTATAATAAGGATGAGAATCGTCTAATCTTTTTGAGCCAAAAAAAGAAACTGCATTTTTTATTTCAGATAATTTCTCAAACCCTTCTACAAATTCACTCATTATACGAAAAACACGCCAGCTATCTTTACCGATAAAATTATTCTCAAAATCTGATTTTGCTCTCATAATAATAAACTAAAAAACCCCCTGGGACTTTCTCCCAGGGGGTTTAAAAAAGATAATTTCTTTAGAAGGTAACCTTTAAAGTCCCCAAAGCCTGAAAAGCATCATCATTGTTGACGTCATTAAATACTTTACCAGGGTTGAAATAATCAAGATTTAATCCCAATTGCACATCTTCAGTATAATTATAGACTATAGATAAATCAACCTCATCTCCTAAATCTTTTTTGTCAGAATTAATAGAATAAGCTGTCCATCCATTAAGAGGAAGTGCACTCATTTCCTCCACAAATCTTAAATTGACATAGCGAAATTTTAAGAAAACATCCTCCTGAGGTTGAGCAGTTACAGTCAGTCCTATAACCTGAGCATTAGAACTGGGAAGTATGTTATTGGCAATATTGGCAGCAGCCAAATCTTCATACATAGGATC
>CAZJOV010000009.1:12207-29280 GCA_964547735.1 uncultured Planctomycetia bacterium
TGGGAAGTATGTTATTGGCAATATTGGCAGCAGCCAAATCTTCATACATAGGATCCCAATTCTCACTAAGGTAAGCATAGTCTACCCCTACAGTTGGTGTCCAAGCCTGGTCAACAAAAGTATAGCTTGCCCCCAAAAGTGCGGCAAAATCAGAACGGTGTTTTCTGTCTGCACGAGCATCTGGTCTATCATACTGATAGATTACTTCTCCACTTAATACTAAATTCTCTCGAGGGGAACCTACCACTCTTACCCCAATATTTCCTATATCAGATTTCTTCGCATCTTTAAGGACATAATATAACTCTCCTTGGGTATTATTTCCAAAATCATAGCCTAAATCTATAACATACACATTTACATCATCGTTTGCGGTTAAAAGCCCCTCGGTATCTTTCACATATCCTAAGGTAATTGTTAAAGGAGAATAATCAGCTATTGCCACAATCGCATCAAATGCTTTTCTTAAATCCAGATCTCCCAAACTTTGGGGAAGATTAGAATCATTACTGGCAAATTGATTGGTTGTAGGATCCCCAACAATTGCTCCACTGCCAATTTTTATCTCCTGTTTTCCGATTTTTAAGGTTAAAGGATAATTAAAGAAATTCTTTAAAGTAACATAAGCTAAATCTATATCTACATCAGAACTTGCATTACTTACAGTCTGTCCCCACACTCTATCTGTAATTAATCTTAAAGTGGCTGAGACATCTTCAGTTAAATCAGAATCAAATCTTAAACGGGCAATACTGGCTATAAAAGAGGCATCTGCTTCATCTCCACCTGCCCCTAAATCAAATCCATAACGGCCACCAACATAAGTAGTTAAATCTCCACTTACTTTAATATTCTCTACCGCAGAAAAGGCACTTCCTGCAAGAAGAAATCCCAATATTACACTAAATAAAATTATCTTCTTACTCATTTACACCCTCCTTTCTAAACTCATCAAATTTATAACAACAAGGCTCCATTTCCTTGTTATTTCCCCATTTATGTTATATCATCCACATTCCTGACACTCTCAGAAAAAAATAATTTATTTTTTCTCCACCTCCTTTCTCCCTCAGATTAAGAGTGCCTGTGGATGGTATAACCTTAATTTTAAAAGAACTCAGTTATCTTTTAACAAATAAGTGTCTTCTTGTCAAGAACTTTTTAAATGAATTGTTAAATTTGCTTTCTTTGAAAATTCTTGAATTTCTTCTCTTGATATGATATTATTAGAATGGAAAGTGATTTTATTTATAGGTTTAACTAATAACTAAAAGGAGGGGGTATGTTTAATAAAAAATGTTTTACTTTAATTGAACTTATGGTTGTTATTGCTGTAATTGGGATTTTAGTAGCTCTACTGCTTCCCCAGGTAGGAAAAATTATTGACAGAGCAAGAATAGCACGTATTGAAGCCGCACTTAAAACTTTAAAAACAGCAACGATAAAGTTTTATGGAGATTGTGGTGGATATCCTCGTGATGTTGCCGCAAACAGAGACCCTGGATTTATGACTCGACCCAGTTATGTCTCGGCAAATGACTGGGATGGTCCTTATTTAGACCGCTGGCCATCAACTGTTCCTATTGCTGGTGGTGGTTATTACGATTACAACTATTGGGGGTATGGGGCATTCAATTTTGATGGAACTTTAGGCAACGAAGTTCATTATCGCCTTCACTTCAACAGGGGTAGCGCAGCAACAAGAAGAATTCTTCAGAAAATAGATAGTGACTTAGACGATGGAAATCGTAATGCCGGTAGTATCCGGCACGATAACTGGAATGACTTATATATGTACGTAGCAGAAGGGCCGAGTGCTTAATTGCTAACTTACTAAAAAGGAAAGGAGTTGTTTTATAAAATTTCCCCGTCCTTTTTCAGAAGGGCGGGGTTTACTTTAACAGAATTAATAGTTGTTGTTGTAATCATAGTTTTTTTAACTGGATATCTGATATTAGGATTTAGTTTTCTCTCTCCTAAGGAAGTAGAAAAAGAAACAGAAAAATTAGTAGGAGATCTTTTATGGATAAGAGAACTGGCTAATTGCGGAGTTGATGCTTATCTCGTCACTTTTGATACTATTAACGATCGTTATGCTCTTTATAGAAACTCGCCTCACCCTAACAATTTAATTACTCCTCCTTATTCTTTAAAAGCAGATTTAACCTCAGCGCCTCCGCAAATCATATTTGGTAATTATGGAAAACTTCAAGGTGCAACTACTTTCCAAATTATTCAGCTGAGAAAAGGAAATCGCAGAAGGACAATTACTGTTTATCCCAATACAGGAGCAATAGAGTGGTAAAAAAAAGCTTTTCTCTGATTGAAGTTGTTATCTCCTTATTAATTCTAGGGTTGATATTACCAGGAATGCTTTATATATTCGGCCATGGACTTAGCTGGACTAAAAAACTGAAAGAAGAAAAAAATATACTCCTTTTGACTAAAGAAACACTGGAATTTTATAGCTTGTGGCAAAACTTAGTTAATTTAACTGGCAGTGACCCACCCACAAACGGCAATTATTCCTTAAGTTCAGTAACTGTTGATAATACAATATATACAAGGACTCTTACTATAAACAATGGACCTTCATCGGGCTTAAAAAGAATTGCAGTTACAATAAGGGGACCAGAAAAAACAAAGAGTACAATTACTTATACTTCAAAAATAGAATGATGAAAAAAGGATTCTCTCTTATTGAAGTATTAACAAGTCTCTTTATCATTGGAATAATTATCATAAATGTGGCAGCTATATTTTTTATTGTTCAGAATTCTTGGATTACACAGAAAGATAGAATAAGAGCTATAAGAGACGCTTTCTGGGCTTTTAATTTTTTAACTTATGAGCTAAGAGAAGCTACCAATCTTGGGGTTAATCCCAACAGCTTGAGGTTTTATTTAGATACTGATGGAGATAGCCTGGCAGATATTCATGTGCAATATCGCTGGAATAACAATCAACTACGACGGCGTCAAAGAACTATAGGAGGAAGATGGAGGAGATGGGAAATATTAATCAATGACCTTTCCTCCTTTTCCATTCAAAATCCAAGTGGAAATTTCTATCGTATCCAGACAAGCATAACGAAAAGAAAGAAAACATTTAATTTTAGAACGGGTGTTTTGCTAAGAAATCAATGAGGAAAACACAGATTATATTGATTACTTTGTTCTTTCTTTTTATTATAAGTATATTTATGTTTATCCTCTACAATATATGGGAATCGGAAGGAAAAACATTAGTTTTAGAAAAAGCTATAGAAGATGCTTATTGGGCGGCTTTCGCTGGGTTAGAATATGGGAAAATTCAAGCATTAAGTGGTAGCACTGGATCAGGAAGTGGTTTACTTTCTTCTAACCTAAGATACTCCTTCGCCATATCGACAATACCGGGATTTCCTACACGAAGACGAATCACTGCCTCCGGGTTCTATTATGACAATGCAGGAAGCTTGGTTGCTCAAAAAAGATTGCGCGTGGATATTCAGGGAGTAAATGATGGAATTCCTGACAATGAAAGTACAGTTGCGGGAAGTTTCTATCAAATTAATTAAACCTGTAAAGTAACTCTTAAAACTTCCTGAGGAGTGGTTATTCCAGAAAGTAATTTTTCTATCGCTGCTTCTCTCAGTGTCTTCATACCTTTTTTGCGAGCATATTCCCGCATCTCTTCTGTAGATGGTCTTTTTAAAATAAGTTCACGCATCCCGCTATCAACCTTTAAAAGTTCAAAAATTCCTATTCTTCCTTTATATCCCGTACGATTGCAAATCTTACAGCCCCGTCCCCGGACAAATTTAATACCTTCGTCCACCTTCTTCTCCAATCTCAACATAGCAATATAATCCGGAGAAGGAACATAATATTCTCTGCATCTTTCACACACCTTTCTTACTAATCTCTGTGCCACTACACCCAACAAAGAACCAGAAACCAAAAAAGGCTCTACTCCCATCTCAACTAAACGAACAAAAGCAGAAGGAGCATCATTTGTATGTAGAGTAGAAAAAACCAGATGTCCGGTTAAAGCTGCCTGAACGGCAATTTCAGCTGTTTCTAAATCACGAATTTCCCCCACCATTATAACATCAGGGTCCTGCCTCAAAAAAGACCGTAAAGCAGAGGCAAAAGTCAATCCTGCACGAGGATTTATCTGAACCTGACGAATTTGAGGAAACTGATACTCTACCGGATCCTCAACAGTCATAATATTTATATCTTCACGATTAATTTTCTGTAAGGCTGCATATAAAGTTGTTGTTTTCCCACTCCCTGTAGGACCTGTAACCAGAATTATCCCATAAGGACGAGTGATTAATTCCTCAAAAGTCTTTAAATCCTGTGGTGAAAATCCTAAACTATTAAGACCTATCCTCATACTACTGCGATCTAAAATTCTCAAAACTATATTTTCTCCATGGACTGTGGGACAGGTGGAAACACGAAAATCGATATCTTTTCCTCCTACTTTCATAAGAATCCTTCCATCCTGAGGAAGCCGTTTCTCCGCAATATCCAATCCTGCCATTATTTTTATTCGTGAAACTACTGCTGGCTGAAGTTGTTTAGATAAAAAAGTATGTCGGTGAAGTACTCCATCAATACGATATCGTATCCCCAAAAACTTCTCATCAGGCTCAATATGAATATCAGAAGCATTTGCCTGTACTGCTTCGGTAATAAGAATATTCACCAAGCGAACAATGGGAGCCTCTTCCCCTAATTTTTCTCCTTTAGCAAGTTTTTCTCTATCAATAGAGGAAACAATTTCTTGAATAGTATTTGCCCCCCCATAGTATTGCTCTTGAGCTTTACGAATAGACATTTCATCTGCCAAAACTGGCTCAATTACACATCCAGTAATACGAGTAAGCTCATCAATAATAAAGACATTATGGGGATTAGTCATTGCCACCGTTAAGGTGTTTCCTATTTTAAACACAGGAATTACTTTATATTTAACAGCAACATCTTCAGGGATCAGTTTAATCACTTCTGAATCAATTATATAGGTAGATAGGTCAAATGTACTTACTCCTGTTTCCATCGCTAAGATTCGGTTGATTTCCTCTGTAGAAATCCAGCCTTTTTTTACTAAAATCTCCTCTAATTTCTCTTGAGTAACTCTTTGCTCCTCCAAAACCTCCTTTAACTGTTGAGGAGTGATAAATCCCTCCTTAATCAATATTTCTCCTAATTCTTTCTCCTCCATTTCCTCCTCCTCTTCATTTGGATATTTTCTCCTCTAACTCTTGCATTCTCAATCGTAAATTATTAACCGCTTCATCTAACGAATTTAATAAAGAGAGCAATCTTTCTCCCTTCTTTTGAAGCCTTCTTCTTTCCTCTTCTCTTTCTCTCATATACCATTTTCCTATTCCTTCTTTCTCTTTTTTCTCCATCTCCTTGGTTACCTGAGAAGTAACAATCGTAGGGGAAACAAAAATTAAAAGTTCGGTTTTATCTTTTGTTTTCTTCTTACTTTTAAATAACCAACCTAACCCAGGAATATCTCCTAATAGAGGCACTTTTGTCTCGCCTTCTGTGTTTTTTTCTTTAATTAACCCCCCAATTATAAGAGTCTGACCATTTCCAATTACTACTTTAGTATCCGCAGAACGTGTATCGATTACAGGCACAGTATAAGGAATTTGGGTAGTTCCCTGAATTACCGTAAGCTGATAATCATCAATATGTTCACTCACCTCAGGATTAAGCTCCATAGCTATTTTTCCATCTTCAGTTATAGTAGGAGTCACTTTAAGAACAATCCCTACTTCTTCAAAATTAATATTCCATGTTACTGTAATTCCTTGATCGGACATCTCTACCTCAGGTTCAGCCCAGGGAAGTTTTTCAACTATTTTAATTTCTGCAGGACGGTTATTAACTGTCGTAACCCGAGGAGCGGAAAGAATATTAGTCTTTAAAGAATTAGCTAAAGCTTTCAGGACGATATTAATATTCTCGTCAAAAATTGTAACTGTAAAAGGCTCCTCTACATCCTCTGCTTGCGTAGAACCGGGAGGATAATAAGTGGATTTATAAGGTATCATCTGCTCCAATGGACCACCCTGGGTTGACCCAATACGAAATTGCCCCATCTCTAATCCTTGTCTTTCAGCAAATAATTGCCAGTTTATTCCCAAGGAATGCTCCCCTTGAAGCTTTACCTCCACCACTCTTGCCTCAATCACTACCTGACGTGGAGAGACGTCAACCATTTTTAAATATTCTTCAATTCTTTTCAAGTTTTCTGGATAATCAATCACCAAAATAGAATTAGGCTCATTCCCATATAAGACTTTTCCTTCGCTGGATAGCAGAGAAGAAATATCGGAAATTTCTTGAGAATATACCCTAAAGAAAAAAGAAATTATTCCTGCCAAAAATATACAGAATTTCTTACTATTCATTACTTTCCTGTGTCGTTTCCTCTAAAGCACTCTCTTCACTCTCTTCTTTTGATTCCTCCTCTGATTCTTTTACCAGTTCCTTTGCGCTTATATATTTAAGCTTAAAAATCCTGCTACTCATCCCTCTATCTACCATTTCCAGATAACTCTTGATTCTTTCTATATTTTTTGGATAATCGATTACCATAATAGAATTAAATTGTTTGCCTAAAAGCACCTTGCCTTCACCAGATAAAAGATCATAAATAGTTGCTTTGCGAGATTTAACTATCTCTGATTCTGAAGATGACTCCCCCTGATTTTGAAAGCTTCCTTCTGAAACTTCCTCTTCTTCAGAAGAACCTTCCTCCAACAAAGTTTTAGCTTCAATATGACGAAGATAGAATACCTTTGTGACTAAATTAGGTTTTATAAATATTACATTTCCTCTTTTTTCCATCTTTAAATTATACATATCAGCAATTCGTTCTAATACTTCCTCCAGAGTAACTCCTGTAAAACTGGCGGTAATTTTTCCTTGAACTTTTTCGCCTACCAAGATATTAAGACGATAACTGTGGGCCAGAACTCTGAAGAAATCTACTAAATCAGCATTTTTTAACTCAATAATAAAAAGAGATGAGTTCTCGTTTGATTTCTTTATCTCTAAAACTGGGGCATCCTCATCTGCTAAAGTTTTCTGTTGGACTGTCTGCGGCTGCAGAGATATTTTTTCATTTTGGGAAAGTTCATCTTGAGAAAAAGCACTCTTCTCTATTCCTAAAATATAAAGAATAAATATTACCTCCACCATGATTAACTTTCTTAAAAATTTATTCTTCATCTTTCAAAAATACTACATATTCTCCTTCTTCGTCTTTTAAGATTACTTTTTCAGGTTCAATTTTTACAATTTTCTTCTCATCAATCATATCACCTTCCTTTAAAATATGTCCTTCAATCACTACAAACGAGTTTTTTGACGAATAAAAGATTGCTGAAAGAGTAAGGTAGTCCAAAATTTTTCTTTTTTTTGTTTTTGAAAGCTCTTTTTCTTCTTCCCAAGTAAGAAAAGGGTTCTCTCTAAAGACAATTCTTCCACCTTCTTTTCTATACCTCTTTTTCTTTTTCGCCTTTCCAAACAATTTTTCCTGAAATTTCTCCTGAAAATCCTCCTCTTCTATGGGTTCTGATTCATCCTTTTCTCTTCTCTGGCATCCTTCCCAAAAAGTTAACCCCATCAAAAATAGTAATCCCCAAATAAAAAATTTATATTCCTTCCTGATACCTCTTCTTATCATATTCTCCCCAGAATCTTTTTCAGGGCTCGGATATCTTCCAGCGTATATTCTCTCCATCCATTAACTAAATTCCTTCGTGGTTTGGGAAAGACTCCTTTTTTCTCATAACGCAGAAGAGTCTGTTTGGAAATTCCTAAAATCTTTGCTACTTCTTGAGCGCTAAAATACTTATTCCCCATCTCTTCCTAAAATCTTTCTCATCCTTTTAATATCATAATCAGTATATTCTCTCCATCCATTAACTAAATTCCTTCGTGGTTTGGGAAAGACTCCTTTTTTCTCATAACGCAGAAGAGTCTGTTTGGAAATTCCTAATTTAGAAGCTACTTCCTGAGCGGTAAAATATTTCCTTTTCATATCTGAATATACTTTATACTATCTGTATACACCTGAATATACTTAACTACACTTTCATTAAATTACCTTTTGCTCGAAAAAACAAGCCCTTTTTTCTTATTTTTTAGGAAAATTTCTATATGTGGGGGATTAATTTTCTTCCTACTATATATGGGGATCTATTTCTGTGAAATTTTAGAGATTAATTTTAAATACTCTCTATAGTTCCTTTTTATCTCCTTTAAAGAGTCACAGCCAAATTTCTCCAAAAAACTTTCCACTAAAGTAATCGCCAGCATACTTTCTGCTACTACTCCACAAGAGGCAACCGCACATATATCGGAACGGACTAAGGGAGCTTTCTGTTTCTTTTTTGTTAGAAGGTTCACTGAATCTAAAGAATTCATCAAGGTAGAGATGGGCTTCATTGCAATTCTTACAATAATCGGCATACCACAAGACACCCCTGCCTCAATTCCTCCACAATTATTGGTTTTGCGGTATAATCCTTTATTTTCAGAATAAAAAATTGCATCATGAACTTGTGAACCCCTTTTTTCTGCACATCTAAATCCCAATCCAATCTCTACTCCTTTAATAGCAGGAATACTCATCAGATAATAGGCAATTTTAGCATCTAATCTTTTATCAAAATGCATAAAACTTCCCAAACCAGCTGGCACATTATCTGCCCAAATTTCCACTACTCCGCCTACGGTATCTTTTTCTTTTTTTGCTTTTTCTATTTCTTTAATCATTAACCTTTCCTTATCTTTATCTATACAATTAAGTAAAGAGTTTCTCGTTTTTTTTATAATTTCTTCTACGTTTCTTGGTTTTTTAAAAGAAGTAATTCCCCCAATACTTACCGTGAAACTGGCTATTTTTATATTAAATTCTTTAAGGAATAACTTACAGATACTCCCTATACAAACTCGCGCTGCCGTTTCTCTTGCTGAAGCTCTCTCTAAAATATTATGGATATCCTTTTCTCCATATTTAAGTAATCCGGCTAAATCTGCATGCCCGGGTCGGGGAATATAAAGAGAAGCTAAATCATCTTTTTTTTCGGGGAATATTTTCTGATCTCTATTTTTAATCAAAACAGAAACAGGACTCCCTATGGTAATTTTATTTCTTACTCCGGAAACAATCTCTACTCTATCTTTCTCAATCTGCATACGTTTGCCTCTTCCAAAACCTGCCTGCCTTCTTCTCAGTTCCTCGTTAATAAAATCTATATCAATTTTTACCCCTTTAGGGAACCCTTCAAGAATTGCCACGAGTGCTTTTCCGTGAGATTCTCCTGCAGTCAAGATTCTCATTTTAAGAATACCAGTCTTAAAATACTATCTCCCCATAAAAAAGAGACAAATGTAGCCAGAGAAAGATAAGGTAAATAAGCAATTATATGGGAGCGTTTAAATAACAAAGCAAAAATAACATAAAAAAGAGCAAGAAAAGGAGCAAGAAAAAAAGCTAAAATTGCCAGATTTGTCCCCAAAAACGTCCCCACCATCCCCATAAAATCAACATCTCCTAACCCCAGTGATTCTTTTTCTCCCTCAATAGACTCTTTACCACGCAGAGTAAGATAAAAATTTAAGAAGACGTCTCCAAGAAGTTTAAAAAGATAGGTAAACCCTAACCCAAAAATCAATCCTTTAAAAGAGAATACTAAAGGAAGATTTTCCACAGAAGGAAGGTAAATCTCTTCTCTTAAATATTTCAGACTTTCTCCTATACTAAATCCTAACCCTATAACAATCCCCAAGAAACAAAAATATAAGGGTAAAGCACGAAATTCTATATCAATGAAAGAAACAACAATTAACAGAGAAAAAAGAAAGAGAAATTTAAAAAAATTTAAAGTTAGACCGAATTTAAGATAAAGGAATAAGGCTAAAATTGCTGTAAGAAATTCTACTATAAGATAACGAAAAGATATTTTTTCTTTACAATTCCTGCATTTTCCTCTAAGAAGAAAAAAACTCAAAATAGGTAGATTATCATACCAGTTTATTGGCTTTTTGCAGTGAGGACAGAATGAGCTTGGTTTTACAATAGATAAGTTACGAGGAATTCTATAAATACAGACATTTAAAAAACTACCCAAGCAACTTCCTAAAAGAAAGATAAAAACACTAACCACCTAATTCTTTTTTTAATTTTTTATAAAGATTTAAAGCATCAGAATAAAAACTTTTTCCCAACCAGATTTTCTCTGCTTCCAGTGCTTGATAAATTAACATCCACAGACCTGTGATTGTAAATAAACCTCTTTTTTTTGCTTCTTTTAATAAAGAAGGAAAAGGAGGATTGTAAATAAGGTCATAGACTACCAAATCTTTTCTTGCATTTTCTAATTTAATAGGCGAAGCATCTGTCTCTTTTAATCCTACTCCTGTAGCATTAATCAAAATCTGGTATTTTTTTAAGTTTATCTCTTTTTTATCTTCGAAAACCTTTATTTTAGTAGAAAAAGCGCTATTTAACCTTTTTGCTAATTTAACTGCTTTTTCAAAAACAACATCATAAAAATCAATTCTTCCTGCTTTCTCCTTTGCCAGATATACACTTAAGGCTCGAGAAGCTCCTCCTGCTCCTAAGATAAGAATGTTTTTTCCTTTTACTTTCAGATTAAATTTTTTCAGAGAGAGAAGAAATCCTTTTCCATCAGTATTGTAGCCGAATAATTTACCTCTATGAATTTTTACTGTATTCACCGCACCAATAATCTCTGCTTTTTTGTCTATCTTATCCAAATAAAGAATAATTTTCTCTTTATAAGGAATGGTGACATTAAACCCCATAAACCCTAAAGCTTTAAAGCCATAAACCGCTTCTTTTAAATTTTTTGCTGGAAAACATCCATATATTGCATTAATATTATGTTTTTTAAAAAGATAATTGTGGATAGAAGGAGAAAGAGAGTGAGTCAAAGGAAATCCTGTCAATCCAAAAAATTGAGTGGAAGAGTTAACTTTCATATTTATTTAATGCATCAAGATACGCCTTAGCCGAAGCTTCTAAAATATCTGTGCTTGTTCCTACGCCAGAAAATACCCTTCCTTTTGCTTTTATCTCTAATCTCACTAATCCTTGTGCATCTTTTCCTTTTGTAATTGCCTTCAACTCGTAGTTGAGAAGTTTTGCCTTAATTTTTGTAATTTTATCAATTGCTTTAAAGCAAGCATCTACCGGCCCATCACCTCCACAGGTACCTTCCAAAATCTTCCTCTTATATCTCAATTTTATAGAAGCAGAAGGCTTTATCTGTGTCCCGGTAATAACTTTTATCGAAACCAATTCCCACTTTTTCTCTTTTTTGCGAAATTCCTCCTCCACTAAAGCAACCAAATCCTCATCAAAAATCTCTTTCTTTTTATCAGCCAGTTCTTTAAATTTTTTAAAAATCATATCGATTCTTCTTTTGCTTAACTTAAATCCTAAATTTTTTAATCTTTCTGCTAAAGCATGACGCCCTGAGTGTTTGCCTAAAACTAACTGGGTTTTTTCTATCCCCACCTGCGAGGGATTAATTATTTCATAGGTAATTCTTTTCTTTAAAATCGCATCCTGATGGATTCCTGCTTCATGCCGAAAAGCGTTTCTTCCTACAATTGCTTTATTGGGAGGAACTAAAAACCCGGTTAAAGTACTTACTAAGCGTGATGTGCGCATTATCTCTTTTGTATTTATCTGAGTATATAAATTCCTAAATACATCAGAGCGTGTCTTTATCGCCATAACAACTTCTTCTAAAGATGCGTTACCGGCTCTCTCACCTATTCCATTTATTGTGCAATGAACCTGCCTTACTCCGGCTAAAACTGCTGATAAAGAATTTGCCACTGCCATCCCTAAATCATCATGACAATGGATAGAGATAACTGCTTTATTAATATTGGGAACATTATTCAAGATATCTTTTATTAAAGAAAAAATCTCCTGGGGATAGCTGTACCCTACCGTATCAGGAATATTTATTGTACGCGCTCCTTCTTTTATCACTTTTTCAATAACCCGATACAAAAACTCTCTATCACTGCGGGTTGCATCTTCTGGAGAAAATTCTATATCTCCAAAAAACTTAAGGGAAAATTTTGTTGCCCGACGTGCTAAATCCAAAATTTCTTCTTCTGCCTTTTTAAATTTGTACCTAAGATGAATGCGGGAAGTAGCCAAGAATATATGAATGCGTGCTCTTTTTGCTGGTTTTAGAGCCTCAAAAGTTTCTTCAATATCTTTTTTTATACATCTGGCTAATCCACAAATTATACTCTTTTTAATATTTTTAGCTACCAGATTCACTGCATGAAAATCATCAGGGCTGGATACAGGAAATCCTGCTTCAATTATATCCACCCCTAATCTTTCTAACTGATAGGCAACCTCAAGTTTCTGCTGGGATGTTAAAGATGCGCCCGGGGCCTGTTCTCCGTCTCTTAAGGTGGTATCAAAAATAATTATTTTTTCTTTCTTCTCCATTTTCCTCTTCTCAACAACTCCTCTAAATCAGCCAAATCCTGAGGACGAACTACTTTCTTTTTTATTCTTATCAATTCCTTTAAACCAATAAAGTAAACCTTTTCCTTGCCATAAAAATCTTCAACTTTATTCTTCCATATTGTAGAAAAGGAAACTCCTTCCACAGAAGTTAAAATATCTATTCTTACCGGCTCATAACCTAACTGAATAACTCTATTTTTTCTGATAAAATCTTCTTCTGTTAAATCTTGAGTCTTTATTCCAAACTCTCTTATTACTGAAATAATCCTTTTAGCGTTTTCTTTTGTGGGCTCAACAAGAATATCAATATCTTTTGTATAACGAGGATAACCCCAAAATGCTACCGCGTAAGCACCTACAATACAATATTTAACCTGATATTTGTTTAACAATCCTAAAAACTCTTCGTAATCTTTTTCTACCCGCATTTATCCCTTTAATTTTAAAATAATTCTCTCTACATATCTGAACATCAGAAAGTCTTTCTTTTGCTGTTTTTGATATATAATAATTATCTTCCCACTCTTGAGCTTCCTTAAATGATTTCGCTTTATTAATTACTATTTTATCCATGGCATCATTTTCCTTAAGGCTTTGCCAACTTTTTCAATTAAGTGTTCAGCTTCTTTTTTTCTCAATGCTTTAAATACAGGACGGCCTGCTTTATTTTCTAAAATCCACTCCCGAGCAAATTCTCCAGATTGAATCTCCTCTAAAATTTTCTTCATCTCTTTTTTTGTTTCTTCACTAACTATTCTTTTTCCTCGTGTTAAATCTCCATATTCAGCAGTATCAGAAATAACCTCACGCATCCCTGTGATTCCTTTAGAGTAAATGAGATCAGTAATTAATTTTAATTCATGGCAGCACTCAAAATAGGCAATTTCTGGCTGATACCCCGCCTCAATTAGCACCTCAAAAGACTTCTGGATAAGTTTCACCACCCCGCCACATAAAACTACCTGCTCTCCAAACAAATCTGTCTCGGTCTCCTCAGCAAATGTTGTCCTAATTACTCCTGCCCGCAATGCTCCCAATCCCTTTGCGTATTCTAAAGCAATTTTCTCTGCATAACCGGTTGCATCTTGATATACCGCAACTAAAGCAGGAACGCCTTTTTTTTCTAAAAACATCTCTCTCACCAAAGTTCCCGGACCTTTGGGAGCAACCATATAAACATCAACAAATGGAGGAGGAACAATCTGATGAAAATGGATATTAAATCCATGAGAGAAGCCTAATGCTTTTCCTTTCCCTAAATTGGGCTCAATCTCTTGTTTATAAACCTGTGGCTGCACATTATCCTGGGTTAAAATATGAATTATATCTGCTTTTTTTGAAGCCTCATAAGCAGATAAAGGCTTAAAGCCATCTTTTTCTGCCTGTTTATAATTAACTGTCCCTTTTAATTCTGCCACAATCACTTTTATTCTTGAATCTTTCAGATTTAAGGCGTGTGCCCGTCCCTGCGCCCCATAACCAATTATGGCTACTGTTTTCTTTTTCAAAACACTCCAGCTTACATTCCTATCATAATACATTTTTGCCATCTTTCCTCCTCTCCTTTCTTTAGAAAACAGAATCTTCGGTTTATTACCTACTTATAGCAATTTTTCCTGTGCGTACTAACTCTTTTATTCCTGTTTTCTTAAACTCTTTTAAAATCTCCTCTAAACTATTATGGTCGGTGCAAATCTCTAAAATATAATAGTCTTCCTTCTCCTCGAGAACTCTTACACAATCAAAATCAAAAATTTTATTTAAACTTTTCTTCGTTTCCTTCTTCTTAAATGCTTTTACTAAAGCTAACTCTCTATCAATATAGCTGTGTCGAGTCAAATCAATAACCGTAATTACGTCAATAAGCTTATGTAATTGCTTCTTGATCTGCTCCAAAACCCTCTCATCTTCGGCATTAACAACAATCGTCATACAGGAAATTGTAGGGTCTTGAGTTTCTCCTACAGCTAAGGAATCAATATTATAACCCCTTGCGCTAAATAAAGAAGCAACTCTTGCCAAAACTCCAAAACGATTTTCTACTAATGCCTGAATGGTATGTTTCATAGCTCTTTTTTATCAATCATTGCAAAAAGAGTATCCACTACTTTCTTATCTATCTTCCCTTCGTCTACAAGTTTTCTCAATTCTTTCTTTGCCTCTTCATAGCTTAAAGCCTCTCGATATGGTCTTTTTGTAGTTAAAGCATCAAAAATATCAGCTACAGTTAATACACGTGTAATTAAAGGAATCTGGTCCCCTTTTAAGCCATCCGGATACCCTGAACCGTCTAATAACTCATGATGATGACGAATGGGTTCAAGAAGTCGAGAAAAACTTTTCAATGGCTTCAAAATATTTTCCCCAATTATAGGATGTTTACATATAATTTCTCTTTCGTCAAGAGAAAGCTTTCCTTCCTTTTTCAATAATTTATCTTCAATGCCAATTTTTCCAATATCGTGCAGGCGAGCTGCGTCTCTTAAAGCTTCTGTTTCTTCCTGGGACAAATTTAATCTCTTGGCAATCTTCTCTGCATATCTTCCTACTCTTTCTGAATGCCCTCTTGAATAAGAATCTTTTGCCTCAACAGCCAACGCTAAAGCAGAAATTGTCTCAAAATAAGTTCTCTCTATATCCCTGCTTAGTTTAAAATTCTCAAAAGCAACAGCAATTTGAGAACTTAAATTAGATATTATTTTCAACTCATCTTCAGTAAAATTTCTTCCCTCTTTCCTCTCACATAAAACCATCCCTCCCCAGAATCTCTCTCGAGAAATAAGAGGATAAAAAATTAAAGGAGGGGAGATTATGTCTCCTTTTCTTTTCTCCAAGGAAGGAATCAAAAGAAGTTTTCTTTCCTTCTCTATCCATATAAGTGACGGCTCCAAAACCTGGAGGATTTTACCAGAAGAAATACCTTCCCAGCCGACAGTAGCTCTTACATTAAAATGAGAATCCTCCCAAGAAAAAATAGCTCCTTTTTTTACTTCTAAAGCACCGACTGCGGTCTCAAGAATCAATTTTATCAAAGCGTCAAAATCTTCTATAGAAGTTAAGGTTTTCCCCACACGAGTAATAACATTGTAAAGTTTTCTTTTTGTTTTCTCTAACTCTTTTATATTCTCCTCTAAACGAGAAAATATATCCCCGAAAACTCTGGCTAATTCTGCTATTTCTCCTTTCCCTTTACTCAAATTCATAATTAATTCCTTATCTATTTTCTCTCCAAAAGAACTTTTTATCTTCTGAGTAAATTGAACAAGTTTAAAAACTGTGCTTCTTATGATAAAGAAGAAGAATAAAGAAAGCACACCAATCGCGAAAAGAATTAGAAAAAAATGAGTCTCTTCTATCTCTATTTTACCGGAAGATATTTTTTGTAGATAGAGATAGAAAAGGAGAAGAAAAGGAAGCAAGGAAGTAAAAACAAAATAAACATTGAACTTTCTTAATAAAGATGTATAAGGAACAACTACTTTTTTTTTCTTTTCCATCAAGCCATTCCTCCAATCATACGATTTATTGCCTCTCCTGCAGGAACCATCGGAAATACATTTTCTTCTTCCTCAACCCAAAAGTCTGCCACTACCGGACCTTCGTAAGAAAGAATCTCCTTAATTGCTTTTTTCACCTGAGAAGATTTGGTGACTTTTATCCCTTTTATCTCAAAACCTTCAGCCACTTTTACAAAATCAGGATTCTTAAGAAACGTGTGAGAATATCTCCTCTTATAAAAAAGCTGTTGCCACTGTCTTACCATTCCCAAATAATGGTTATTTAAAATAATCACCTTTACCGCAATATCGTAGGTTTTTAAAGTAGCTAATTCCTGAATATTCATCTGAAATGAACCGTCTCCAGCAATATCGATAACTTCTTTATCAGGATGAGCAACTTTTGCTCCAATACTGGCAGGAAATCCATATCCCATCGTGCCCAAGCCTCCGCTAGATAAGAAATGACGGGGATGATCTATCTTGTAGAATTGAGCTGCCCACATCTGATTCTGTCCAACTTCAGTTGCAATTATAGCCTCTCCTTTTGTCTGTAAATAAAGCTCCTCAACAACCTCCTGAGGTTTAATATTCCCCTCCACACTTTTTTTATAATTTAGAGGATGCCTTTTCTTCCATTCTTTAATCCTTCTATACCAATTCTCTAAATTAGGCAGTTTCTCTACTTCCACTTCTTCAAGCAGTTGCCCTAATATATTCTTTGCATCTCCCACAATAGGAATATCTACTTTTATATTTTTACTGATTGATGTAGGGTCGATATCAATATGGATAATTTTTGCCTCAGGAGCAAAAGCATCAACTTTTCCTGTTACCCGATCATCAAACCGCATCCCCACTGCAATTAATAAATCAGCTTCGGTTATTGCCATATTTGCATAAACTGTACCATGCATTCCTGGCATTCCTAAAGAAAGAGGATGCGTTGCTGGAAAACTGCCCAATCCCATTAAAGTTGTAGTTACAGGAATATTCAATTTCTCTGCAAATTCACGCAATAAAGATG
>CAZJOV010000010.1:0-20303 GCA_964547735.1 uncultured Planctomycetia bacterium
TATAATTTTCTCTGCCACTTTAAGTGCTTTTCTGCTATCTTCTTCTTTATAAACTTCCTCAGGAATTAAAGGATAGGGTAATCCATTAGGATAACGTGTAGGAATATAAAACTTATCCAAATAAATTAAATCTTTTTCTGCACCTTTTAAAAATTTCTCTTCTAAATCTTCTACTAATTTTTTTAAAGAATGCCCCCACGGGTCTTTATCTTTCAAAATCCATACCGCCTTTAAAGCTTTTTCTGCTGCCTGATGCGATAGAAAACAACTTAAAGAGAATCTTTTCTCTCTATTCAATATCTCTGCGCTTATCAAATCCTCCTTAGCTTGCCTTAACCACCGCAATGCTTCCCTTTTTTGTTTTTCCTGACTCATAAATTATTTCTGCTTCTTTTAAAATATTATTTATAAACCTACTGTATTTTTTCATCTCTTCAAATTCTTCTGGTGTATAGACAAATAAATTTATCTCTCCTTTCAGGAAAACACTAATCTTTTTTAAAAAAAAGTCAATGCGATCTAAAAATCTTCTTTTTGTATTTTTTACAAAAATAAGATCTATATCACTTTTTTTTGTTTCTTCTCCCTTTGCATAAGAACCAAAAAGAATAATTTTTTCTATATTGTATCTTTCAGCTATTTTTCTTAATTTCTCTATTTTCTCTTTACTTAACACCTTTTCTTTCCACAAGCCCAGGAGAGGATTCGAACCTCCAACCCCCTCATTACAAGTGAGGCGCTCTACCGTTGAGCTACCTGGGCTTAGATAATTTTTTTATTACTTCTGGCAAATACTCAATTATATCGGAAGCAATCAAAGAAGCCTGAGACTTCTTTTTTACTCCTAAGTCCCCAGCTAACCCGTGAAGATACACCCCTAATTTAGCTGCCTTAAAGGGAGGTATCCCCTGTACCAGAAACCCCCCAATCATTCCTGCTAAAACATCCCCACTTCCTGCGGTAGCCAGACCTGGATTTCCTGTAAAATTCTCAAAGAGCCTCTCCCCATCGGTAATTATACTTCTGTATCCTTTCAGAACGAGAATTAAATTATACTTAAAAGCAAAACTTTTAGCAAGTTCTTTCTTTTTCTTTTTTATATATCCTATATCTTTCCCAATCAAACGAGAAAATTCTCCCAAATGAGGAGTCAAAATCAAAATTTTGGTTTTTCTTTTTTTCAATATCTCTATTTGGGAAGCTAAAGCATTTATCCCATCAGCATCTACAAGAAGAGGCTTCTCCATCCTCTCAATAACTCTTAAAAAAAACCTCTGAGTAGAATTATTTCTTGAACCACCGCATCCTAATACTATCCCATCCACTCTTTGGGAAAACTCCCTCACCTTTCTAAAAGCCTTCTCAGAAAGAGAATTTGCTCTGCTTTCAGGAAGAGGAAGACTCATTACCTCGGTAAGCTTTATTTCAAAGATGAAGTTTAAAGAAGAAGGAACTCCTACTGTTACAAGACCGCAACCTGCTCTTAGTGCTGCCTTAGCTGCCAAAACCATAGCTCCAGTAAGACCGGGAGAGCCTCCTAAAATAAGAAGATGTCCATAATCTCCTTTATGCGTATCAGGCTCTCTTCTGTGCAACTGCGGTGGCAATCGCATATTTAGGAATATGAGTAAGGGAGATGAGAATATCTAAATCTAACGCTTTTTTGATTCTACAAAAAGGCATTCCGTCTCCTCTATTAAGAACAATTATATCCTTCATCGTCAAAAGGCAAAAATTTGAAGTAGCTTTAATCACCGCTTCCTTGGCAGCAAAACGTGCCGCCAACTTCTGATAGTAAAGTTTCCCTAAAGGTATTTTCGTCAGCTCTTCTTCATTAAATACTTTCTCTAAAAAAAATCTTCCCCATTTCTCTACAATTCTTGCCATCTTCTCAACATTTACCATATCTACGCCTACTCCAACAATCATCTTTTCTTAACTAATCTAAGCATCTCCTTTACCGCAGGTACAATTCCCACAAATACAGAATAAGCAATTATAGCATGACCGATATTTAGCTCTTCTATCTCTCTTATCTTAACTATCTCTCTTACATTATCATAATTTAATCCGTGTCCGGCAGCAACCTTTAATCCTAATTTTTTAGCCAATACGCAAGTCTGTTTAATCTTTATCCACTCCCTTTTTCTTCTTTTTTCTTCCTCCGAATATCTTCCTGTATTTATCTCTACTTCTTCTACCCCTAATCTTTTCGCCTTCTTTACCACAGAAAGCAAGGGATCAACAAAGAGACTCACCTTAATTCCTTCTTTTTGTAATCTTCCTATCACTTTTTTTACTTTCTCATAAATTTTTTTATCTCTCAAATTAAGACCTCCTTCTGTAGTCAGCTCTTCTCTTCTTTCAGGAACCAATGTAGCTTTATAGGGTTTAATTTTTATCGCAAAATCTACAATATCTTTATTGGTGGACATCTCTAAATTAAGAGGAACCTTAACTGTTCTTTTTATAAGGATTAAATCTCTCTCTTTTATATGACGTCGGTCTTCTCTTAAGTGAGCCACCACAGAATCAGCCTTTGCATATTCACATAATAATGCTGCCAAGGCAGGATCAGGGTAAAAAGTTCTTCTTACTTCTCTGAGTGTAGCTACGTGATCAATATTTACTCCCAATCTCATAAACTTGTCCCTTCTGTAAGTATCCCGTTAACATAGAGCCAGACAATAATCGCAAGGATTAAGGAGATAAGTTTAAGCCAAAAGTTATTAAGAAATATACTCTTTATGTCCGGTTTTCTAAACCTTCTCATTATGCCTCCTTCTGAAGAAGTCCTTTAAGAATAGTAAAAAGATCCTCTCCAGAAAGATTACGTGTAAATTGGCCGTTCACCGCCAGGGAAATACCTCCTGTCTCCTCAGACACAACAACCACAATCGCATCACTATGTTCAGATAATCCTACTGCCGCTCGATGACGCATACCTAAGGTTTTCTCTAAATTAGGATTATCACTTAAAGGAAACAGGCATGCACAACTTACTATTGTTTTCCCATCAATAATTACCCCTCCATCATGTAAAGGGGCTGAGGGAAAGAATATATTCTCCAATAGTTGGCTACTCAGTTCGGCATTCAAAATTATTCCTGTCTCAATAATATTCTTAAGCCCGAATTCTCTTTTTATACCCATAAGCGCGCCTATCTTTTTCTTTGACATATTTACACAGGCAGTAACTATCTCTTTGATTGTTCTCTCCACCTCCTCTCTTTTCAAAGGCACAGGAAAAAGATGACGCCTCCCCAGTCTTATTAAACCCTCTCTTAACTCTGGCTGAAATATTATCACAATCAAAATTAGAAAAAAAGCGAAAAATCTTGTCAGAAGCCAACTTAATACATAAAGGCCTAACTTTTGAAAGACAAAGAAGGAAAAAATCAAAATAATCAATCCCCTCAGAAGATAAACCGCTTTACTCCCTTTTAGAAAAAGAAAAATACGGTAGATAACATACCACAAAATTAGAATCTCAACAATTGCCCTTACACTTAAAAGATTTATAAGAATCTCGGTCATTAAAATCTTTTTACCGCCTCTACAATTCTGATTGCCTCCACTGCTTCTTTTACATCATGAACTCTTAAAATATTCGCTCCTTTTAAAGCAGCAAGTACTAAAGCAGCTAAGGTCCCGGCCAATCTTTCTTCGATTTTGATACGTAGAATCTTACCAATAAAAGATTTTCTTGAGATACCTAAAAATACAGGTAGGTTTAAAAATTTAAATTCATCTAAACGGTTAATTATCCTTAAATTATCCTCTAATCTTTTGCCAAAACCAATTCCGGGATCAATCATAATCTGTTCTTTTTTTATTCCTCTCTTAAGACAAAAGTTTACCCTTTCTTCTAAAAATTCAGCAATCTCTCCTATTACATCCCTGTAGAAAGGTTTTATTTGCATAGTCTGAGGAGTTCCCTTCATATGCATCAGAATACAGCCTACATTGTATTTCTTGATTAAAGAAATAATCTGAGGTGATTTTCTTAAGGCAGTAATATCGTTAATGATATCTGCCCCATAAGATATAGCCTCTTTGGCTACTTTATATTTATAAGTATCTACAGAGATAAAAATATCTTTAAATTCATCTCGCAAAACCTTAAGAGAAGGAACCAGCCTCTTTAATTCTTCCTCCTCCTTTATCGGCTTGGAAAAAGGACGTGAAGATTCAGCCCCCAAATCGATAATTTTTGCTCCTTCTTTTATCATCCTTTCTGCTTTCTTTAAAACCAAATCTTGAGGTTTTCTTCTTTCTCTCTGGGCCTGGGCAAGGATTCCGTCTCCAGAGAAAGAATCAAAGGTTATGTTTATAACTCCACAAATACAAGGCTTATCCAATAAAAGATGACGATTCCTAAGAAAAAGTGCTTTTTTCTTTTCCCTTAAAAGTTCTTCTAATTTGCAAGAAACCTCTTTCAACCCGAATGGTTGCTTAGCCAGCTTCTCAATTAATTTTTTCAGTTGGGATAGTGTCCCAAAAACTAAAGCCGTGGTTTGTACTCTCCTAAAAATAGAATCTCTCCTTATCGCCACATCTGCACCACAAGATAGTGCTTCCTGTTTTAATATATTAGCAGCATAAGAACTCAACTTATCAATCTTAAAAATTCTAAAATCTGTCTTGGGAAGCATTATTTTTATCCCTTCCTTATCTACACCAATTTTCTCCATATATTCTCTGATTCTTTTTCTATCTAAATTAAGAGGAAAAATCTTCATTGGAAGTAGCTTGAAGGTTTAAGATCTTTTTTACTTCTTCTGAGGTTAATACTTCTTTCTCTAAAAGCTTTTCTGCCAAAAGTCTCAGTTTATTTAAATTGTCTTCTAAAATTTTTTTTGCACGGCAGTAGGCCTCATCAACCAATCTCTTCACCTCCTGGTCAATAAGTTGAGCGGTGGATTCAGAATAATCTCTGTGTTCAACTAATTCCCGCCCCAAAAATACAGGTCCTTCTTTTCTTCCTAAGGCAAGATTCCCCAGAAGTTTACTCATCCCTAACTCGGTAACCATACGCCGTGCCAGTTTTGTCGCCTGCTCTAAATCGTTCTGTGCCCCACTGGTTATATCATTAAGAATTATCTCCTCAGCAGCTCTTCCTCCCAAAAGCACACACAATCTATCCAGAAGCTCTGATTCGGTGAGAATGTATCTGTCCTGTAAGGGAAGCTGCATTGTATAACCTAAAGCAGAAACTCCTCGAGGTACAATAGAAACCTTATGTAGCGTATCAACTCCAGGAAGATATAAAGATAAAAAAGCATGGCCTGCCTCATGATAAGCAATAATCTCTTTTTCCTTCTTTGAAATCACTCTACTTTTTCTCTGAGGCCCAGCAACCACTCTCTCAATGGCTTCCTGAAGCTCCTCCATCTCTACCGCCTCTTTATTTTTTCTTGCTGCAAGAAGCGCTGCCTCATTACATAAATTTTCTAAATCCGCTCCAGAAAAACCAGGAGTCTGCTTAGCAATAATGCTTAAAACTACATCTTTTGACAATTTTATCTTTCGTGTATGAACTTTTAAAATTTCTTCTCTACCTTTAATGTCAGGAGCATCAATCACAATGTGTCTGTCAAATCTTCCCGGACGAAGCAGAGCCGGATCTAAAACATCAGGACGGTTAGTAGCAGAGATTACAATTATCCCTTCTTCCGTCTGGAACCCATCCATCTCTACTAACAATTGGTTTAAAGTCTGCTCTCTTTCATCATGCCCTCCTCCGATTCCAGCAAAACGCTGCCTTCCCACGGCATCAATCTCATCAATAAAAATTATTGCTCCTTTCCCCCCTGTTTTAGCTGCTTTCTTTGCCTGATCAAATAAGTCCCTTACACGTGAAGCACCTACTCCTACAAATAACTCCACAAAATCAGAACCACTAATGCTGAAAAAAGGAACCTCTGCCTCACCTGCTACTGCTTTAGCCAATAAAGTCTTCCCACATCCAGGAGGCCCTACAAGTAGAACTCCTTTAGGGATTCTTCCTCCTAATCTTTGAAACTTTTTGGGGTCTTTTAAAAATTCAATAACTTCTTTCAGTTCTTCTTTGGCTTCCTCAATTCCGGCTACATCAGAAAAAGTAACCTTAGGAGGCTTCCCTTTCTCAATTAAATGAACTCTTGCTTTTCCAAATGACCACAGTTTTGAACCCACTTGAGTACCCCGTGAGGCTAAAAACCATAAGAATAAAATAAAAAGAACCATTGGGCCTAAGGAGTAAAAAAGATTTGCCCATAAAGTCTTAGGAGGCTCTATCTCAAAGTTTTTTATATTTTTGGTAAGTAAAGTTATCAATTTATTATCCTGTGGGGGAACATAGACAAAAAATCGTTTATTTCCCTTTTTCTCATTAAACTCTCCCTGAATCAAATTTCCACTTAGTTTTGCCCACCTTATTGTAGGATTTTCCAAATTATTCTCCAGAAGATAATAAAATTCGCTATAGGTAAGTTTTTCTACTCCTCCACTTATATAAGTGGAGATAACTCCCATAAGCCACATAACTCCCAGAAAGAGAAACAACCAAAAAAAGATATTACGCATAAACTTATATTCGTTTGTCTTTTTATTCTTCTTCTTTTCCATTGTCACCTATATTATATTCTATATGATTAAAAAAGCAAGGAAAGAGAAAATCAGTGAGCAACCAACTGAGTTACTTTTATAATAGGCAAAAATAGTGCAATTACAATTGTTCCGATAACTATTCCTAAAAATGCAATAACCAGAGGCTCAATCAAACTACTTAAGCTAGATATAGCACTATCGGTTTGCTCCTCATAAAACTGAGCAATTTTAGAAAGCATCTCCTCCAGTTTTCCACTTTTTTCTCCTACAGAGATCATCTTTATCACCATAGGGGGAAAAACTTTACTTTCCTCCAGGGGTTTAGAGATGGGCACTCCTTCCTGAACCAATTTTTTAGCTTTTACAACTGCCTCCTCGATAATTTTGTTACCGCTCGTTTTTCCTACAATCTCTAAGGAATTTGTAATCGGCACCCCACTTCTTACTAAGGTAGAAAAAGTCCGAGAAAACTTAGCAATGGCTACTTTTCTTATAATATCTCCAATTATAGGAAGATTAAGAAGAAAACGATGATAACGCCTTTTTCCCCCCCCAGTATTAATATATTTTTTTAATACAAAAAAAGAAACTCCCATTATACCCAAAATAACAAAAAGATACTTCTTTAAAAAATCAGCAAGATTAATGAGAATCTGGGTGGGAAGAGGAAGCTTTCCTCCTAAGGTAGCAAAAATCTCTTTGAAGGTAGGCACCACTTTAAAAATCAAAAAGGAAGTAATAGCTATCGCCATCGTAACTACCACTGCCGGATAGGTGAGGCTGGAGATAACTTTTTTTCTTAAAGCATTCATCTTTTCTAAGTATATAGAAAGCCTATCTAAAATTTGAGGAAGATTCCCTGACGTCTCGGCTGCCTCCACCATACTTACATATAATTCTGAAAATACTCGAGGGTGCTTTGAAAAACTCGCTGCCAATGACACACCTTCTTTTAAATCTCTTACTACGGAAATTAAAACTCTTTTAAAAGAAGGGTCGTTTGTCTGCTCAGTCAAAACTTCTAAAGCTCCTACAATAGGGATTCCACTTTCGATTAAAGTAGTAAGCTGACGAGAAAACACCACTAACTCATCAATTTTTACTTTCTCTTTTAAAGAATATACTTTTGTCCTTTTCTCCTGAAGAGAAAGCACAATATTCCCTTGACTGTGAAGATATTCTAATGCTTTTTCTTTAGAAGGTGCCTCAATATTGCCCTTAATAATCCTTCCTTCTCTATCTTTAACCGTGTAATAAAAAAGCCCCATTTCTTAAGCTACCCTCAAAACCTCTTCTAAACTTGTAATTGCTTCTTTACATTTTTTTAATCCATCCTCTCGAAGAGAACTAAACTCTTTAAACTCCCGTGCATATCTAATAATCTCCTCCTCCGAAGCTCTCTTTATAATCATCTCTCTAATTTTTTCATCAATCAACAAAACCTCTAAAAGAGCTGTTCTTCCATAATATCCTGTATGATGGCAATGCTTACATCCTTGTGCACGAAACAATCTCTGGGTATCTAAAAGAATACCAAATCTTTCCTGCAAAGACTTAGGAACTTGATATTCAATTTTACACTGGGGGCAAAGCTTTCTTACCAATCTCTGGGCAGTGGTAGCTACCAGAGAGGAAGCAACAAGAAAAGGCTCTATGCCCATATCCACCAGACGAGTTATTGCTCCTACAGAATTATTGGTATGAAGAGTAGAGAATATAAATTCTCCGGTTAGGGAAGCCTTAATGGCAATATCAGCAGTTTCTCTGTCTCTAATCTCTCCCACCATAATTATATCCGGTGATTGCCTTAAAACACTTTTAAGAGAAGAAGCAAAAGTCAAACCTATTTCTGGATTTACCTGAATCTGAGTGATTCCCTCCAGTTGATATTCTACCGGATCCTCAATAGTAATAATATTCTTATCGGGTTTATTCAGTTGGGCTATGATAGAATAAAGAGTCGTTGACTTTCCACTTCCTGTGGGACCGGTAACAAGAATTATTCCAAAAGGGGCAGAAAGGGCCTTCTCAAACAATCTTAAAGGTATTTCGGAAAACCCTAAATTTTTTAAACCATAAGAGAGACTCTCCTTATCTAACACCCGTAAAACTATCTTTTCTCCAAACTGGGTAGGAAGACTGGAGACTCGAAAATCAATCTCCTTTCCCTCAAACTTCACCTTAAATCGACCATCCTGAGGTAGACGAAACTCGGTAATATCTAAAGAAGACATAACCTTAAGACGGGCAATTATTGCGCTTTGATTTTTTTGCGGTAAACTTAAAAATGGGTGTAAGACACCGTCGATACGATAACGAACCGCTAAATTCTTTTCTGTAGGTTCAATATGGATATCCGAAGACCTTCTTCTCAATCCTTCGTAAATAATTAAATCTACCACTCTTACAATAGGAGGAAGTCGACTCTCTTTAACAAGGGTTTCTAAATCCACTTCTTCTTTTGAACTTTCTAACAAGACATCTTCTGATGAAGAAAATTGGGGAGTATTTTCTGGAGTGTATAGATGATTTAAGACCTTCAATATTTTTCTCTCCTCAGTCAAAACAAAATCAATTTTTTCAAAAGGAAGAGAAAGCTTTAAATCATCCAAGGTTATAACATCTAAAGGATTGGCTGTAGCCAGAGTTAAAATTTTTCCGATTTTGGAGACAGGTAAAACCTTGTATCTGAAAGCTAACTCTTGAGGGAGAAGATTTTTGTTTTCTTTAGGAACTCTATATTTATCTAAATCTAAATAAGGAATTTTGTATTCCTGAGAAAGAATTAAAAGCAACTCCTCCTCACTAAGAATATTTTCTTCAATAAGTTTATTTCTGAACTCATAAAAATTAGAAAATTCTTTATCTAATTCTTCTATTTTTTCTTTTTTCTCTTTTTTATATTCAATGATTCTTTTTCTTATCTTCTCTTTTAATGACTCCATTATTCCTCTGAAGTTATTTTAATTACTTCCTCTAAACCGGTTAAGCCTTCCTCTATTTTTTTTATCCCGTCTTCTCTTAAAGTAACCATTCCCTGGGCTTTTGCTTCTACTCTTATCACCGGTTCAGGAGTTGATCTGTTAACTAACTCTCTCATTTTTGCATCCAGATGTAAGTATTCTCCTATTGCTATTCTTCCTTTATATCCCTGGAAGAAACAGGCTCGACACCCTCGGGGTTTATATACCGTAGCCTCCTTCTTTATCTTATACTTTTCTTTTATCTCCTCCTCCAGCTGCGCTTTCTCTCTACATTCCAAACACAATCTTCTCACCAACCTTTGGGCAAGAACCCCAATTAATGTAGAGGATAAAAGAAATGGTTCTACCCCCATATTTATTAAACGCACCAAAGCACCGGTGGAAGTTGTTGTATGCAAAGTAGAAAGCACCAAGTGTCCGGTTAAAGCTGCCTTGATAGCAATATCTGCTGTATCAAAATCCCGAATCTCTCCTACCATTATCACATCCGGGTCCTGACGCAAAATAGAACGTAGTGCGGAAGCAAAAGTTAAACCTACCTCATAATTTACGTTAACCTGGTTGATTCCTTCTAACTGGTATTCAATAGGATCCTCTACGGTAATTATATTTTTTTCCGGAGAATAGATATACTTTAGAATAGAATATAAAGTTGTAGATTTTCCACAACCAGTAGGACCGCAAACAAGAATCATTCCGCAAGAGGAGAGAGAATCTTTCTTTAAATAATTAACCACCCTCTCGCTAAACCCTAAAAGCTCTATATCGAGAAGAAGATTTGACTTATCCAAAACACGTAAAGCTGCCTTCTCCCCCAGGGTGGAGGGCAAAATTGAAATACGAAAATCGACTTTGCGGTCTAAAACTTTTATTATAAACCTGCCCTCTTGAGGGAGACGATGCTCAGTAATATCCAAATTAGCCATTACTTTGATACGAGAGATGATTAAATTATGCATCTTTTTAGGAAATTCATCTATTTTATGGAGAAGACCATCAATACGAAAACGCACACGCATACTATTTCTTAAAGGTTCAATGAAAATATCCGAAGCTCTCATCTCCACCGCTCTTTTAAGAATATAATTAGTCAACTTAACCACAGGGGTGTCTTCCAGTGAACGTTTAATCTCTTCATCTTTAATCTCCTCTCTTTCCTCCTTTATTACCTCTAAATTTTTTACCTCTTCCTTTTTGATTATCTCCTCAATAGTGGTAGTTACTGTCTCTGGGTAATAGAGATTGAGGGCTTCCATAATCTCGGAACGAAAACTAATTACGGGATTTATCTGATATCCAGTAAGTCTTTCCAAATCTTCCAAGATTAATATATTTAAAGGGTCAGCCATCGCCAAACTTATTGTATTGCCAATCTTACTTAGGGGGATAACCAGATATTTGCGAGCTACATCCTTAGGAAGGATATCTAATACATCCTTAGATACCTTAAGATTCAACAACTTAACCGGAGGAATGGAAAGATAGGTAGAGATAAACATTGCTAAATCTTTTTCACTGACATAGCCTAACTCAATAAGTAATTGGCTTAATGACCCTCCTCTATCTTTATGTAATTTTTTTACTTCTTCTAACTGGTCTTCAGTAACCAACCCTTTCTCTACTAAAAGGGCAACGAAATCTTTTCTCAGCCTATCCATCTGGATAATATTTTTCTATGGCTTGGCGAATATCTGAGGAGGTGCTGATAAATACCTGAATATTTAAGGAAGTTAACTCCTCTAAATCTTCGATTGCTTCACTATTGAGAGGGTCAGAAATAGCAATAGTTAAAGTATTACCAATCTTATCTACAGGGATAAGACAATAGTGTTGAGCAACATGGCGAGGAACAAGTTCTATCGCCTCTTTAGAAATTTCATAATTTTCTAAAGGAAGATAAGGAAACCCGTATTGATAAGAAAGACATTGAGCAATCTCCTCTTCAGTGGCAAAACCTAATTTCACAATTATCTCTCCAATAAGGCCCCCTTCTTTTTGCTGATTTTCTAAAACCTTCTTAAGTTGATGAGGTGTAATTATGCCTCTTTCTACCAAGATTTCTCCTATCAGCTTTTCTTTCTTTTTAGGTTTCATCCAAAAATTCTTAAGAGGAGTTATTTAAATATGAGTTTGCTTGTGTAAATAGCTGCGAAGCATTTTCTCCATCTAAAGGAGATTCAGCAACCGCAAAAGATATCTTACAATTGAAATCCGGTAATGACTCCAGTTTTTCTTTTAATTGAGAAGCTGCCTCTTTCGATTGCCGTTTATTTTTCTCAATAAGAATAACCCCTATCTTCTCCTCACCTATTCTTCCTATTATGTCAATAGGCCGAATATTTCCTTTTATCTCATTAATTGTTCTTTTAAGAACCCTTTCTGCCTTTACCAATCCTAACTCATTCTGTAAAGCAGAATAATTATCTATCCGAAAAAGGATAAACCCACAAGGTCTCTGATAAACAACCGCTCTTTTTATCTCTTCTCCTAACCTTTCCAAAAGAAATTTTTCATTATAGACCCCGGTTAAAGAGTCATAAATCTCCAGATCTTCTATTTTTTGGAACAAAAGGCTATGTTCCCACAAAATTCCTGTCTGATGAGCAAAAAGTTTAACTGTCTCAAGATCTTCCTCAGAGAAAGCAAAATCATCCAGACTGTTTCCTACAATTATTACCCCAATATTTTTTTGGGAGGAGATTATAGGACAAACTAAAATATTCTTAACATTTAACACATCTTTGTGAAAGGCAAATTTTTCCTTAGGATGATTTTTATCCATCACTTCATACTTTTCCTCTTTGAGAAAGGAAAGGAAATCCTCTCTTTTCAAAATCCCTTCTACTAATGAAGTGGGAATTCCACAACAGAAATAATTATACCCTTGGTTTTTCTTCTTTAAGAATAACATTACTGTTTTACTGGCAAGAATCTCTCTTAATCTTTCGACTAAAAATTGTAAAATGCTCTGTACAGAACTCCCCTGAGAAAAAAGAGCATGAACTTGCAAAATTGTAGAAAAAATATTCACTTTTTGAGCAATCTTTCTATTTAATTCTTCGGTTTTAAAACTCACTTTTTTTAATTCTTCCACGCTCTCCCTCACTTTCGAAGAGAGAATACTAAACACCATATCTAATTTCTGCACTTCATCCTCTATTTCTGTTTCCTCAAGCTCTCTTTTTCCTTCTTTAATATACTCTAAAGTTTTGAATGACCTACTCTGAATGCGAAGGATAGAAGAAAATACATTAAAGATAAACCACCATCCTAAGAAAATAATAAAGACAATTATTCCTACCACAAACCAAGATAAAGTTTTAAAGTTAATTAAATAGTAAAGAAGAAGAGATAAGGGGAAAAAGGTAGCAAAAGAAAAAGCAACCCACAACCTCTTCTTCAACCCCAATTTTGTTAAAGGATTTCTTTGCATCCTTTAATGATTATACTCTTTATATCTTTGATTCTCAACTTTTTCTCTTCTTTTTTGAACAACCAAAAACATTTTTTAATTTAATAAAGAATCACTCTCCTCTTCCTCAGGTCTTCAATCTCTTTCAATGTAGGTTTAATATGAAATTTTTCATTATCCTTTTTTATCTCCTCCTCTATCTCTTCTCTCTCCTGAGGTAAAATCCTCTTCAGCTCTACAATCTCCATTCCTTTTTCTTCTTTTTTTTCTTTATCTATCTTTTGTTTTTCTTCTTTCTTTCTCTCCTCTCGAGATAATATAGGATGATAAGTATAATTTCTTATTTTCTTACTCTTAACCGGAGTTACTTTTTTTATACTAATTTTTTCTCTTTTAGGAAGAAAGAAAAAAGTTATCCCCAAAAGCACAATTATAAAAAGAATCAGATATTTTCTCTCCATAAAACAACGATATAATCTCCCGTCGCAGGATAATAGGGAGGATTTTGCTCTCTCAACCTCCCATCGTAAACATAATCTTTGGTATAGCCACTTAATTTTTCTCCTGTAGCTCCATTAAATGTTCCTACCGGTCCTCTTTCTTTCTGAATAATTCCTCCCAAAACCTTAAGCGTACCCTTAGGAGGCCCCTTCCACCATTCCTCTACTATAAAAGAATCTCCCAGGGCCATAATAGAAGCATCTATCTCTAAATCATAAGGAGCATCTTTACTTACTACCACATCTCCCTCAGCAATTAACCCCAACATATCTTGGGAGGAAGGATTATCCTCAGGGTCATCTCTGTACAGGATATTATTTTTTATAACTAAATCTCTATCTGTTCCAATACTTAATCTTCCTTTTAGGGTCCCTTCCACATACACATTACCTCCACTGATAAATATCGCTCCATTAGAAGGCAAAGGTACAACTTGATTATTCCATCCTTTCGCAGCATTAGTTACCTCCATCGTTCCATCATTCTTTAATACAATGGTTGTATCTCCGGTAAGATATAATCCTCCTGAGGAGGCAGCATTTTTTAGAGTAGTAAGTTGAGAGGGAAGATAAATAGGGTCCACCCCTAACTCTAATCCACCGTTAAATTGAGGATTATCCTGAGGAGGCCCACCGTGATAATAAACGATATAATTATCTGCCGTCCTTACCATTCCATCAAAAATAGGATCCTCAGAAATATGAAGATGCGAATTGGTGTGCAAGGGTCCCTGGATATGATCTCCTCCTTTAAACCATACAGGAACTTTCCACCATCCTATCCAGAAGTGTTCATCATTAGTAAAGTAAGCATAACGAGCAAAAGTATCGATCATTATATCTAAACTTAGAGTCCTTTGAATCCCATAAGAGACTCCTGTAGAGATTATACGATAACGCTTCAAATATACAGAAGGATTGCTGTCATAAGGATCAATAGTAACGGAAAAACTGCCTGTCTCCATCTCCACATCCTGCAACTCTGAAGGAAGTATGGGATTCACACCTGAAGGATAACTTGCCTGATCTCTTAGCCACACCAAACCTCTATCTAAACCTGCCTCGGCAAGATAAAGCGCTTCCAAATTATATCGGTGAATATCTAAAAGACGTTTTTGGGAAACAATTTTAACTGCTAAAGAGGCTCCCAAAATTATCAAAACTACAACCGCCCCATAAACAATAATCAAAAACATCGCTTTCCTTAAAACAACCATCTCTACTTTAAATATACATCTAAAAGAGATAAAAAATCAAGAAGAATCTTTCAATTTCTAATTCTTACTTTTGTATCCAGAGTAACAGAAATCGTTCTATTGTAAGGAGTAACACCAGAAACAGTAATGTAAATCTCCACTACCTGAGGTAGACCGCTTTCGATTCTAAATTTTAATTCTTCAACACCGGAGGAAATTATCTGTGTACTTGCACCTTGAGTACGTATAAGGTTGTGGTTGCTTAGAGAATAGGTTATATTTTCAGACCAAGTTATATTTCCATCTTCATCGATATCCTGAGGAATTCTAAAAGTAAGAGAGTGATAAAAATTACTATCCGCGGGGATACTCAGAAAAGATGAACGTGTAGATAAAATCTCTTTTTCCATATAACTTAAAGCTTCTTTTGCTTTCTCCCAGAGCTCTATCTTCAAAGAAGTGAAAGAGAAAAACTCTCTTACTGCTTTGGTCACAAAAAATATTGCTCCTATAATTATGACAACAATCCCTACAGAAACGAGTATCTCAACAAGTGTGAAACTTCTTTTCATTAGTATCGCGAGGTTACCAAAGTAACCAATTCTACCGGAGAATCTATTCGTCCATTTCCATTGCTGTCTTCTCCGCCATCTAAAACCCCATCTAAATCTAAATCCTCCCCAATTATTCTTCTTCCTGCACGAAAACAAACTACTACCGTAACTCTCAAAAGGTCATCACGCCCACCTTCCTTATCTACATATACTATACCTTTAGCATCATAAGAAGCAAACCCCGAAACATCAAATATATAATTGTTATAGGTAGAATAAATACTGCTAAATTGAGAACCTTTTATTGTCTCCATCATCTTCTGCGCCTCCCAAAGAGCACGTAAGGTGGAAGAAAAAATTCCCCCAAACTCTTGACTGTTAAGATAAAAAAGGATTAACCCAGCCAAGGCAAGAATAAAAACAAGTGTAGCCAGACAAACCTCTAAGAGAGTGAAACTAAGCAACCTCTTCATTTTTTACAATAACAAATAAATTTCTTAAAAATTCTTTTTCTGCACCTACTAATTTGAGATGATGATTTATTAACATTATAAGATTTTTAGGAGCTTGCTTTAACTCTTCTTGTTTTTTTTCAAGCCATCTTCTTACCTTTTCCAGAAACCGAAGACGCAATCGCAAAAAGGGCAAAACTTCTTTCTTATCTAAAAAAGGCAAAAAATAAAGCACAATATCCCACTCAATAAATGGCCTTTTCTGAGAAAGAAGAATCTCTCTGCATAGTCGGAAAAACTCTTTTTCTCCCTGAGGAGTAATATGATAGATATACTTTTTAAGATGATTCGTTTTTCTCTCTCTTTTTTTTATTAATCCTTCCTCTTCCATTTTTTTTAAAGGATAATAAATAGATTTTATTTCTTCAGTTCGAGAAAATACTCCTAATTCCTTCTGGATGAATTTTTTGATATCATACCCGGTAGAAGGTCTTCTTTTTAATACTCCCAAAATAACGAGCTTCTGAATCATTCTTTAAATATCCCTATCCTTCTGAATTTCTCATAACGCAAATTAAGTCTTTCCTCCCAGGAAAGGCTCTTCATCTTTCTTAGATTCTTAAGAAGCGACTTCTTGACATTTTTGGCTGCTTCTCCATAGTTACGATGCGCTCCCCCCTCCGGTTCATCAATAACTTCATCTACTATCCCCAGATTTAAAAGGTCTTGGGCAGTCAACTTCAATACCGAAGCTGCCTCAGGCGCCACCTTAGCATCCTTCCACAAAATGGCAGCACATCCTTCAGGGGAAATTACCGAATAATAAGCATACTCCATAATCAAGATATAATCCCCCACTCCTATTCCTAATGCTCCTCCACTTCCTCCCTCGCCAATAACTATTACAATAATGGGTACTCTTAAGTTGAACATCTCTCGAATGTTTTCTGCAATAGCTAACGCCTGCCCTCTTTCTTCTGCTCCTATTCCCGGATACGCTCCGGGAGTATCGATAAAAGAGATGATAGGAAGTGAAAATTTATCTGCCAATCTCATTATCCTCATTGCTTTACGATAACCCTCTGGATGCGCACATCCAAAATTCCTCTCAATATTCTCTTTTGTGTCTTTTCCTTTCTGGTGTCCTACCACTGCCACTTTAAAATCTTCCAATTTAGCAAATCCAGCAACTATTGCTTTATCATCGCCAAACAACCTGTCTCCATGCAATTCTATGAAATCTTCCATAATCATTCGAATATAATCCAATGTAGTGGGTCTTTGAGGATGACGGGCAATCTGAACTTTCTGCCAAGCGGTTAAATTAGAATAAATCTCTTTTTTCAGCTGAGTTAGTTTTTTCTCCAAATCCTTTATTTCCAAAGAGAGATCCACCTGTTTCTTTTGAGAAAATTCTTCCAATTCTTTTATCTTATTCTCCAATTCGACAATGGGTTTTTCAAAATCCCAATATTCCATTGACTTGAACCTATTATCTATAACTTTAATCTACAATTATTACCTCTGTTCCTACCGGAACAATGTCAAAAAGCTCCTCAATGTCTTGCCTCCTCATCCTTACACACCCTAAGGTTGACTGCTTACCGATACTATCTCCGTCTTTTGTCCCATGAATTCCGTATCCTTTAATATTAAGACCCATCCATCTTGTCCCTAAAACATTTTGGGGGCTGGTGGGAGGAAGTACTGCTCCTGTCTTAAACCAGGTAGGATTTTTAAGTTTATTAATAATCTTAAACTTCCCTGTAGGAGTGGAATTATTTTTCCCTGTAGCCACCGGATATGTCTTAAAAATCTTGTCTCCTCTCTTTAAGAAGAGTAAATTTTGAGACTTATCTACCACAATAGAGAACTTACATACATTTATTTTAAGCTCTTGGCGAGGATAAATCGTATCTGATTTTAACCTGTTTGCTCTTTTAATCAAAGCTACAGTAGTGTTAAATCTTTTTGCTATTTTGCTTAAACTATCACCTGATTTAACTGTGTACTTTATACTACATTCATCTAAGGAAGGTGAAAAAAGTAAAGCAATGTTAATTTTTTCCAAATACTCTCTTATTTGAGAAATATCCTCCAAAGATTTTGCTTTCTCCTTTGCCTGAAGAAAAAGTTTTTTTGCCTCAACAAGGTTATTCTCTTTATAGAAAGAAACTGCTTTCTTAACCAGAAAAGAAATACCTTCTGAAGGCTCTTTTTTTCTTTTAGAAAAATATATTATCAAGCTTATACTTAAAAATACGCTAATGATAGTTATTAAAATATAAAAAATATACTTACGCATAGAAGATAAAACTTACCAAAATTCCTATAGAAGCTCCCACAAATACCTCAAAAGGAGTATGGCCCACAAGCTCCCTTAATCTTTCCTCTCTTACTTTACCCCCTTCTTGAATATCCACTATCATTCGATTTAATATTCGTGCCTGTACCCCAATAGAACGCCGCCAGGTTTGAGCATCAAACATAGTAATCAAGGCAAACAATGCTACAATCGCAAATAAAGGAGATGCAAACCCTGACTCTTTCCCAATAGAAACCGCCAAACTGGAAACAGCAGCGCTATGAGCTGAAGGCATACCCCCCGTTCTTAAAATCCAATAAAAATTAAATTTTTTCTCTTTAATCAACCCTGAACCTACTTTAATCCCTTGAGCTATCGCCCAGCTTAAAATAGTTAGCCATAAGGGTTTGTTCCTAAAAACATCAAGGAACTCAATCATCATCTTATTATAAAAATCTTACAATAAAGGTTCAAGAAAAATTAAATCCACAAATTTTTATCTAAACTGCGATAACAGATTGCCTCCGAGATACATTCGGTATCAATCCTCTCTTTTTCCGCCAAATCAGCAATAGTTCTTGAAACTTTTAGAATTTTATCATAAGCACGGGCACTAAACCCAAACTGAGTAATTGCCTCCTTAAGCAAATCCTTTGCTTCTTGGGTGAGAAGACAATACTTTTTAATTTTTTTAGAACTCATCTGAGAATTAAAAAATATCTCCTCATTCTTAAAGCGTTCTTTCTGAATCTCCCTTGCCCTCTCTACCCTTTTCTTTATCTGGGAAGAAGATTCAAATTGTATCTCCTCCGATAAAAGGGTATCCCATTTTAAATCTTGCAATTCGATATGAATATCGATTCTATCTAAAAGAGGCCCGGATATTTTGTTACGATATCTTTGAATCTGAACACCTGTGCAACGACAACTCTTTATCTCAGAACCAAAATATCCACAAGGGCAGGGATTCATCGCTGCCACCAGCAAAAAACGGGAGGGAAACTTTATATGTCGGGTAGCCCGCGATATCGACACCCATCCCTCCTCTAAAGGTTGCCTTAAAGCCTCCAGGCTATCACGAGAAAACTCGGGTAATTCATCTAAAAACAGCACTCCATTGTGGGCTAAACTTATCTCTCCTGGACGAATATTGGTTCCCCCACCTACTAAAGCTACACTGGAGGAGGTATGATGAGGATGACGAAAAGGCCTCCTCTTAAGAAGAGGATTTTCTTTATTAAGAAGGCCAGCAATACTGTATATCTTGGTTATCTCCAACATCTCCTCAAACTCCATATCGGGAAGAATAGTAGGAATGCGCTGAGCAAACATTGTCTTCCCTACCCCTGGTGGCCCAATCATCAAAAGATTATGCATCCCGCTTACAGCTACCTCAATTGCTCTGCGGGCAAAACTCTGCCCTTTAATTTCACTAAAATCCACATTATATTTGGGTTTCTCCTCCAGTAATTTTTCTATATCTACCTTCAACGGCTTTTTTTCTACCGTGTGAGTTAAAAAAGCTATCGCTTCTTTTAAAGACTCCACCGGATAAATCTTTATATCTTTAACTAAGGCCGCCTCATAAGCATTTTCCTTAGGTAAGATTAATTTTTTGCCAATTTTTTTTGCCTCAAGAACCATAGGAAATACACCCTTTATTCCTCTTACTTTTCCCTCCAGAGAAAGCTCTCCCAAAATGAAAAAAGAAGAAAAGTCACAGTTAAGCTGGTAAGTGGAATTTAAAATCCCCAGAGCAATAGCCAAATCAAAGTGTGTACCTTCTTTTTTAATATTTGCCGGCGCAAGATTAATGGTAATTCTTGAAGAAGGGAATTTGTATCCACTGTTTCTTATCCCTGACCGCACTCTTTCTTTGCTTTCTTTTGCTGAGGTATCTAAAAGGCCAATTAAAGAGATAGCTGGAAGTCCCCTCTGAACATCCACCTCCACCTCTACAACAAAGGTCTCCAATCCCAGATACCCTAAGGAAAAAAGTTTAGAAACCATCTTTGATGTGGTTATTATAGCAAAATTTAAGAATAAATGGAAAAATAAAATTTAGCTTCTAACAGTTGCTTAAGAGAGAAAAATATGATATAAATTATTTTTAAAATAAGGTTTTCGCGAGGGTGGCGGTAACGACTCCTGTTTGGAAAACAGGCTTTTTAAAAATAGTCGTTCCCGCAATGGTAGGGAAGAAAAAATAAGCTTTAACAATATTGATAAGTAGATGATGGAAAGAAAAAGTATACGCGAGGGTGGCGGTAACGACTCCTGTTTGGAAAACAGGCTTTTTAAAAATAGTC
>CAZJOV010000010.1:20403-27958 GCA_964547735.1 uncultured Planctomycetia bacterium
TAGGGAAGAAAAAATAAGCTTTAACAATATTGATAAGTAGATGATGGAAAGAAAAGGTATACGCGAGGGTGGCGGAAATGGCAGACGCGCTAGCTTGAGGGGCTAGTGGTAGCAATACCGTAGGGGTTCAAATCCCCTCCCTCGCATATTTAATCGATGAAAGTAGTTGTCTGCATAAAACAGGTTCCTGAAACTACCGAGGTAAAAATAGACCCCACGACCAATACTTTAATAAGAGAAGGGGTGGCCTCAATTATCAACCCTTTTGATATGTATGCGATTGAGGAAGCAATTCGTCTTAAGGAAAGATATGGGGCAAAAACTTGGGTAATTACTATGGGGCCTCCTCAGGCAGAAGAGGCTTTAAGGGAGGCTCTTTCTATGGGGATTGAGGAAGCAATTCATCTTTCCGATAAAGCTTTTGCCGGCTCAGATACCTGGGCAACAAGTTTGGTTTTAGCCAAAGCAATAGAGAAACTGGAAAATGTAGATTTAATTATCTGTGGAAAACAAGCCTCGGATGGAGATACCGCACAAGTAGGACCAGGAATTGCTTCTCATCTTAACCTTCCTCAAGCTACTTACGTAAGAAAAATTCAAGAAATAGATATGGAAAGAAAAAAAATATATGTAGAACGACTCCTTGAGGAAGGATATGAATCACTGGAAATTACTCTTCCTGCACTTATAACTGTAGTGAAAGAGATTAATGAACCTCGTCTTCCTTCGCTGAGAGGAAAAATACGAGCAAAGAAACAACCGATACCTGTCTGGAAGCATAAAGATTTAGGATTAAAAGAAGAAGAGGTAGGACTCTCTGGTTCTCCTACCCAGGTAGTAAAAGTATTTAGTCCACCTCCTCGAGAGAAGGGGAAGATTTTTGAAGGAGATGCAAATGAGTGTGTGGAAAAATTAGTTAAAGAATTAAAAAAATTTCTATGAAAGAAAAAGGTATAAAGATAATTGAAAAAAAATGCACAGGGTGCGGGCTATGTCTTAAAGCCTGTCCTTTTGGGGCAATCTCTATCATCAACAAAAAAGCAATTATCGACTTAGAGAAATGCACTTTATGTGGTGCCTGTAAAGATGTATGTAAATTCAAAGCAATTGTCATATTTAAACCCCAAATAGTAAAGACAAAAAATTTAGAAGAATATAAAGGGATATGGATATTTATTGAAGAAGAAAATTATAAAGTTGCTCCTGTGTCTTTTGAACTCTTAGGTAAGGCAAGAGAGTTAGCTTCTCATCTGAATACGGAAGTGGTGGGGATATATTTAGGATATAACCTAAAAGAAAAAATAAAAGACCTCTTCAGAAAAGGAGCGGATAAACTCATCCTTATTGATAAAGAAGAATTAAAAAACTTCATCGCAGAAAACTATGCCAATGCTATCTCTTATCTTATAAATAAATACAAACCAGAAATCTTCCTTGCCGGAGCAACTTCTAAAGGAAGATCCCTTGTTTCCCGAATTGCGGTAAAAATTCATACCGGACTTACCGCGGACTGCACGGGTTTAGATATCGATAAGGAAAAAAGACTTCTTATCCAGACACGACCTGCTTTTGGAGGAAACATTATGGCTCAAATCATCACTCCTTCTTTTCGGCCTCAGATGGCTACAGTGCGTCATAAAGTTATGAAAGAGATAGAAAGAGGAAACTCCTGGGGGGAAATTATCGAAGAAAATATAGATGAGAGCTTTATTGATAAGAGGATAAAGTTTTTAGAATTCATTCCTGATGTCTCCTCTAAAGTAAACTTAGCCGAAGCAAATATTATTGTTTCCGGAGGAAGGGGTCTGGGAAAGAAAGAAAACTTTAAGTTGATTGAGGAACTGGCTTCTTCTTTAGGAGCAGCGGTGGGAGCTTCCCGTGCTGCAGTAGATAGCGGCTGGATTGCCTACTCTCATCAGGTGGGCCAAACTGGAAGAACCGTCTCTCCCAAAATCTATATTGCCTGTGGAATATCGGGGCAAATTCAGCACCTTGTAGGGATGCAATCTTCAAAAATAATTGTGGCGATAAACAAAGATCCCCAAGCCCCCATTTTTAAAATTGCCAATTTTGGTATCGTAGGAGATCTTTTTGAGATTGTTCCTCTTTTTACAAAAAAGATTAAAGAAGAAATTAAAAAATAGACATAATGTATCTTAAATCTTTGGAAGTGTTTGGGTTCAAATCCTTTCCGGAAAAAACCATTCTTAAATTTGAGCCAGGGATTACGGTAATTGTAGGACCTAACGGATGCGGAAAAAGTAATATCTTTGATTCTATAAAATGGGCTTTAGGAGAACAAAGCCCTAAATCTTTGCGTGGCTCAAAAATGGAAGATATCATCTTTAATGGAGCAGAAGATTTCCCTCCTCTAAATTATGCTGAGGTAACTTTACTTTTCTCTAATGAGGATAAGTATCTCCCTATAGAGTATGAAGAAGTAAGTATTACCCGTCGACTCTTTCGTTCGGGAGAAAGCCAATATCTTTTAAATAAAAATCCGGTTCGGTTAAAGGATATTCAAGATTTATTCCTGGGAACAGGCGTGGGGGAAGCTACTTATTCTTTTATTGAGCAAGGAAGGGTAGAAGTTTTTCTAAATTATAAACCAGAAGAAAAAAGGTTACTTTTTGACGAAGCAAGTGGGATTGTTAAATATAAAGAAAGAAAGAAAGAAACATTAAAAAGATTAGAGGATACTGAACAAAATCTGATACGTCTGGAGGATATAATCAAAGAGATAGAAAGACAGATAACTTATTTAGAGAAACAAGTAGAAAAAGCCCAGAGGTATAAAGAAGTAGAGAAAGAATTAATCGAGACTGAAAAGAAAATAGCCAATATAAGGTATGAGAATATTGAGGAAAAAATAAACAAAATTTTAAAGGAAATGGAGAGGGCAAAGGATGAAGAAAGTAAAAAAAATATCCTGCTGACACAATTAAAAGAAAAACAAGATATTTTAGACGAAGAAATAAATGCTCTTAAAGAAAAAATTGAAAAGATTGAGGCTCAAATTTTTTCTTTAAAATCTAAGGTGGATATCTCATCTAAAAGTATCGAACTGAGCGAGGAAAGGATAGAAGAAATTGCCCAAAGAATAGAAAGAATACAGGACGAAGAAATTGACTTAGAAAAAAATCTGAAGAGGCAAGAAGAAAAGATAGATGAGGAAAAAGAAAGAACTTATCTTGGAGAAAATGAATTAGAAAAGAAAGAGCATCGTCTTGAGGAGATAGGAAAAGAAAAAGAGAGATTAAAGAAAGAAAGAAGAAATAAAGAGAAAGAAAAGGAAGAAAAAAAGAAAGAACTTCTTCTGGCAGAAGAGGAGAAGGTAAAAATTCATAATCAACTAATTGAGCTAAATACGTATCTTAAAAATATCTTCTCGCGAAGAAAAAGGCTCCTTCTTGATAGAGAAAGGCTAAGTAACCTCCTCGAGGAAAAAAGAACGGTTCTGGCAAAATACGAAGATGAAATGAATCAGTTAAAGGCCAAAGTTGATGGAATAGCCCAAATCTGCAAAGAGGCAGAAAACACTATAATGGAACTTCAAAAGAATGGGGAGGAGATCATTAGAATAAAAATAGAAAAAGAAAAAGAACTAAAAGAACTCGAGGCTTACCGAAAACTTTTTAAAGAAATGAAAATGGATTACAGTGAAAATAATCCAGAAAAGGTGAAAATAATCTTCTCCCGAAATGTCCAGGCCAACAGAATAATTGCCTCCCTGAATGAAGAAGAGAAAGAAAATGAATTCATCTTTCAGGCGGAAGCGAGAATTTTTTCTTTTGAGGAAGAAAAGTGGGAAGAAGAAATAACAAAACGAAAAAAGGAACTGGAAGAGCTGGAAAATAAATTTAGAGAGATACTTAAGAAAAAGAAAGAGTGGGAAAAAATATTTAAAGAAAGAACCCATGAATTTTTCTATGAAGAAAAAAAAATAGGAGAAAAAGGGAAGGAAAAAGAAATTTCTCTACAGCAGTATCTGCGTATCGAGGAGGAAAAAAACCTTTTAGATTCGGAAATAGAAAAAATCTCTCAGGAGGTAGAAGAAGAAAACCAAAGGAAAGATAGATTAGAGAAAAACCTGGAAGAAACAAACTCTAAATTGAAAACCCTCGAGGATATCCTTAAGAAAATAGAGAAGGAAGAAGAAATGATTGTTACTTCCTTAAGCAATCTCGATTTAGAGAAAATCAAAATAGAAACAGAAATTGAGAATCTTAAAAGAAATAAAGAAGAAATAATAAGAAGAATAGAGATTCTTGAGGAGGGGAAAAATAATCTTATAAAGAGAAGAAATAACTTAGAAAAGGAGAGAGAAGAGAGAAAAAGCCAGTCAGAATCACTCAGGAAAAAAATAGAAGATTATAAAAAGGAGATTCTCCAGAATAAGGAGAGAATAGATGCTCTGGAAAAAGAGAGGGAATCGGTTGAGAAAAAAGTATCCTCTGTGGAAGAAAATAAAAAAGGAGTTAGTTCTGAGTTAGAAAAAGAAAGGAATAAATTAGAAGAGATAAAAAACAAATTCTTTGAAAAAAAATTAGAGATAAATAATCTTCAGTTTGAAAAAGAAAAAATCATAAATTACCTCAGACAAAGCTATAACATCGAATTCACATATTCTCCCGCAGGGGGAGATCTCACTCTACTAAATAAGGAAAAAACCAGGCTCAAAAGGATAATAGAAGAATTGGGAGAGGTAAATCTGGTGGCAATTGAGGAGTTTAATGAACTAAAACAAAGATATGAATTTTTGGAAAAACAGAAAGAGGACCTTATTCAGTCTAAGAAAGAGCTGGAGAAAACTATCGAGGAAATTAATAAGACTTCACAAGAGATTTTTCTTAAAACTTTAAACAAAATTAGAGAAGAATTCAAAAGACTCTTTCGCTATCTTTTTGGAGGGGGAAAAGCGGAAATAATCCTTTTAGACGAGAAAAATATTTTAGAAAGTGGGATAGATATTGAAGTTCAGCCTCCGGGGAAAAAACTTCAAAATATCTCTTTACTTTCAGGAGGAGAAAAAGCTTTATCAACAATTGCTCTTTTGTTTGCTATTTTTAAAGTGAACCCATCTCCTTTATGTCTCCTGGATGAAATCGATGCCCCTTTAGATGAGGCTAATGTAGATAGATTCAACAATCTTTTAAGGGACTTTTCTAAAACCTCACAATTTATCATCATTACTCATAACAAAATCACGATGAGTAACGCGGATATCCTTTATGGAGTGACTATGCAGAAAAAAGGTGTCTCCCAGCTTGTCTCCGTTAAATTCGCCAAAGATACAAAGGAGGTCTTAAGTTAAGATAAGATGATTCTGTTTTTTCCTTCAAATTTAGCACGATAGAGAGCGATATCTGCTTTTTTCACTAACTCCTCCTTAGACAGATGTTTGTCCTCAAGGGAAGCGATACCAATACTTATAGTAATATTTCTGCTGAAAAATTCTATCTCCTCCACTCTCTTCCTTATTCTCTCGGCAATAACCCTGGCCTCTTCTTTATTAGTATAAGGCAGAATAAGAGCAAATTCCTCTCCTCCATAACGGGCAACAATATCTATCTTTCTTGAATTTTCCTTTAAAATAGAGGCAATTCTTCTCAATACTTCGTCACCGGCAAGGTGTCCAAAAGAATCATTGAATTTTTTAAAATCATCTATATCAATCATCATCACCGAAAGTTTATAACTCTGATTTTTAGCTTTCATAATCTCTTCATCTAACTTATACTGAAAATACCCATAATTCCATAAACCCGTCAAAGAATCGGTATGTGCTTTTGTAAGTGTACTTTCAAATATTTTTGAATTCTCAATTGCTCCCGCTGCTTGATTGGTAAACATCGTCAAAATTCTTATATCCTCCTCAGTGATTGGTCTTTTAGTAATACAGTTATCTACCAAAATCATCCCTAAAGGATTACCTTTTGACCAGAGAGAAGCAAGAACAAATTCTTCTAACTTCAACTTCTTGACCAGATCATCTTCTTTGTATTTTGGATGCTTGGAGATATCAAAGTGCAAGGGAGAAATCTCATAAAGGGCTTCATAAATTAGTCCTGCTTCTTTTGTAAGAGGAAATTTTAATGCCCGGGTGAACTCCATAAACTTTGTAGGATGGTCTTTTATCCTCTGATACGCCTTTATAAGAGCATAAAGATCCATCTTTTGTGCTTCAATCGCTTTCCAAATCTTATTGGCTTCCTCCCTATCCATAGGCCCCACTCCCATAAATCCTTCAATCAAATTTTTACTCTCATTGACTAAAAATAGCAAAGCACGATTAAATCCTAATCCATGATGAGCAGTAAGGCCGGTTAAAATTATATATACCAATTCATCCAGATGAAGAGAGCTTCTCATTACTTGAGTAAGCTCGTAAAAAATATAGAACTGAGACTGAATCTTCTCCAATTCTTTCTTCAATCTCTCAATTTCTTGCATAGTATTATTTTTAATAACATATATATAAAAAAAAGTCAAATTGTCCCACAGAAATTAAGATTCCAAAAAAACAAAATCTCGGGGGAGTGGGACTTGAACCCACGACCTCAACGTCCCGAACGTTGCGCGCTAGCCAATCTGCGCTATCCCCCGAGGTAGGCTTTAAGAAAATAATCGAATTCAAGATTTAACCAACCACCAATTTTTTTTTCTTTTAAATTAGTATGCTGAAAGGTAAAAGGGATAATATCTACAGCAAATGAAGAAGATAATTTTTTTTGGATAGTTAAACTTATCCCTTCAACAGCAATTGAGCCTTTTTCAACAACATATTTTCTAAATTCCTTTGGACATTCTATCTCAAACACATAATTTTCCCCCCGTCGGATATTTCTTATTCTCCCTTCACAATCTATATGCCCTAAAACAAAATGTCCCCCTATTTTATCTTGTAATCTTAAAGAAGGTTCTAAATTGACCAAGGAATTTATTTTTAATCTTTTCAAATTTGTGTTTTTCAAGGTTGTTTTTATCGCCTCAAAAAATAATAAATCATTTTTCTTCTCTACTAAAGTCAAACATACCCCATTTACAGATACACTATCAGAAATATTGCTTTCAGAGAACACAAGTGGAGAAAAAACACCCAACCTCCATAAATTTGCCTTCTTCTCTATTTTTTTCACTCTTCCCGTCTCTTTTACAATTCCTGTAAACATCTCAATATCCTTGTCTTTTCTTTTTTAATTTTTCCACTTTTCATAAAAGTGAAATTCATCAATTTAAATTATAGCAAAACTTTGCCTTTACACCAAAACGAAATTCTTTTTGTTAGAAAATTGAATATTCCCATTTAAAAAGTAAATGTAACAATAATTTACCATTTTCTTCCATGCCAACACAATTCAAAAGACTGCTTTGATTGCGTCAGCGGGCATATTTCTATAAATTTCTAATTAAAAATTGATTCATTGATAATTTAATAGAAAAATTAGAAATTGAAAATTTCCTCCTTCTGCATATTTCTATCAATTTCTAATTTCCAATTTTCAATTTCTATTAAATCTCTACAAATTTCTATAAATTTCAACCTATTTCGTTC
>CAZJOV010000011.1:0-15033 GCA_964547735.1 uncultured Planctomycetia bacterium
GATGGAGGTATTAAGTACCCATCCTAATATGTTGAAGAGAATAAAACATCTTTCTCAGTATAGATAAAACAAAATTTTGCTTTTTTTCTTGAAAAATGTTTAAAAATATGGTTTAATTACATATCGTTTTCTTCCGGAGATATTTTCTGGTGAGGAATCCAAAGAACTTAGAGAGAAAGGGGAAGGTGTGGAGGGAAGAAGTGGGATGGTGTTTTTTCGGTTTCTGAGGAGTTATCTCCTGGGAAGGTAATTTCTGAGTTGGTGGGGGAAAATTTCAAAGGAGGGACATATCTCTGTTTTTGATTTTCTAAGAAGAATTGAAAGATAAAACAAAAGCTTACCCAACCTATAACTTTTATGTAAAAAATAGTAAAAAATAGATTATCACCTTATGGTGATTTATAAAAATATTCTGATGAAAGTTAATAAGATAAGGGCAATTCTTTATCTTATAATATGTGCGGGGGTTTTCTTTCCTTTTTTTTCTTATGCTGCTTTCAACATCTCAGCCACTCCCTATGAGGGGGGGGTGAGTCTTCGATTCGGGAGGGTGGATGCCTCTTCTTTGATCAACAAGGAAGTTAAAATCAGGGTAACCTCTACCGAAGCGTTGCAATATCAGGTATTCCAGAGGATTTTGGAGCCATTTGTGAACGAGAAGGGACAAGATTTGAATATGGAGGCAATTACTTCTTATACCTTAGTAAATTCTAATTCTTCAGGCACTCTTTATCAGGAACGACCTGATATATTGAGATATTCTGACCAGCTTCTCTACACTTCCAGTTCCGCTGGAGAAAGTGATTCCTTTATTGTAGTTTATACCATCGATGGTAAGAAGCTGGATACACCGGGTAGATTTATGGGAAAAATTCTTTATACTTTAAGGCCTATAGGAGGAGGGCAGGAGGAAAATGTTTTTCTTGATGTTTATATTGATGCTTCGGCACAGTTTCAGATAGATACTGTTACTTCTGATAGGAGGAGGAATGAGCTGAGTTTGAGCACCAGAACTCAGAAAGAAATGCAGGGCTATGTAAAGTTTTCCTTTAAGAATAATGTGGGCAAGATAAAGGTTTATCAGATAATAGATGAGTTTCCCTGCAACGAATACAGCGAAAGAATCGATTCTTCATCCTTGAGATTTTTCACCTCCGGCGGAAAAAACGGAGAACTATTCTATACAAGCCCTGTATTTTTAGAGAGAAAGAAATTGCTTATTTACACCTCAACAGAAGCAGAGGATACCTTTTTCGTAAATTTCCTTATGGATAAGGAGAGAATAGAGGAACAAAAGGCAGGTGTATACAGAGGCAAAGTGGAGTACCTTATAGAGAGAGCGGATTATTCCGAGGTTTTCCCTGTGAATCTTAGAGTAGAAGTTACCCCTATTTTTAAACTGGAGACCATTTATCCTGCGGAAGGTCTTCAGTTTAAGAATTTACTCCCTCACACTCCTCCTCAGACTAAAGAGGTAAGTATAATTGTGAAGACAAATTTAGCCCGACCCTATATGGTTATCCAGAAGTTAGAATCTCCTCTTACCAGTGAGAAGGGAGTGGAGATTCCCTCTCAGTTCTTTACTATGAAAGAAGAGATTATTGAAGGTGAGGGGGAGGTTAAGTTTCCTGAATTTTCCCCTGTGCCTGTAGGGGAGATTCCTGTTTTCTTCTCTGATGAAAGAGGTTCTCCTGCCAGAATAAAGATTATTTATAGACTTAAACCTTATTCTGAGATTATTGCAGGAAATTACAACACAATGGTGAGTTTTTCTTTGGGGGAAAGATAAGGAAGGGGGTGAGAGCTTAAGGGAGAGTGTTTTGTTTTTTAAGGAGAAGATGGGAAAACTTTAAAAAAGGAGGTGAGAAGATATGAGAAGGATTATGGTGGTAATGCTGGCAATGGTAACGGTATATTTTTTTCTTACTTCTCTGTGTTTCTCAGAGACAATTGGTATATCCGCTCAAGTTCCTCAGGCTGAGAATTTAAAGCTCACTCTTTTTAAACTGGATTCTCAGGGAACACGCAATCCTGGCGATGATACTGGATGGAATTCTCCAATTCTTCCTTCTTCCCCTGAGTTTGCGATTAATTTTGGAGAGTTAGAACTGGATGAAGACTTGGGTATTTTTACTACCAACACCTACTATGCTTTGGACTGTGGTGTTGATGGAGCAGGTCCGTGGACAATTCGGCACAGAGTAACATCCGGGTTTAGTGGAACAGGGACGGATAGCCTGGGTGATAACATCATAGTTACGTTTCATAAACTGGAGAAAGTGGGAACTGCTGAAACCTTCACAGAATTAGAGAAGACGATTATAGCTGATTCGGATAGAGATTTTACCAGCTCCGATTTGGCAGGGGGTTGGCTCAGAATCTACTACGGTATAGCTACAGGGGATCCTCTTGCCGGGGAGCCTGATGATGCAGTTCCTATTACCACTCAGGAGACAGCAGATACCTATACCGGAACAATAGAGATTACTCTTATTCCAGGTTAAGTTTATTCTGGATGAGGACAGCCCGAGTAGTGCTGTCCTCATTGTCTTTATTTTGAAGATTATGATGATGAGAAAATTTTTAATTTTTTTGATAGCAGGAAGTGTATTTTGCTCAGGAAAGCCGGGCTACGCTCAACTAATAGTGGATAGAGCAAAGGTAAAGTTAGTTGTTTCCCCCGGTCAGACGATAACCGATTCCATAACTGTTTATAATTCCTCCAACAGTGGGATGTCGATAAGAGTTTATGCTGAAGATTTTAATTATGTCTCCCCTTTTGATGGTACCAAAGAATTTTTTCCTGCAGGGACAGTAAAGAACTCCTGTTCCACCTGGATACACTTTTCTCCTCAGGAGTTTCAACTCCCCCCTTTTAAAGGAAGAAAGGTGACCTATTCCATAAAGGTTCCTCAAGATATAAAAGGTGGATACTATGGGGTTCTCTTTTTTGAGATGAGCCCCGGACGCATGAAGAGAGGCAAGATAGATATACAGGTTATCCAGAGGATAGGGTGTCTGTTTTTTTTGGAAGCACAGAATAGACTGAAAAGAGGGGAGATAAGAAATATATCAGGGTTTGGCAGAAGCATTCAGGGAGAATTTTTTAATACAGGGGATGTTATTCTTATTCCTGATGGTTCTTTCTATGTGATGGACAGAGAAGGGATGGCTGTGGAAAGAGGCAAGATAGAGAAATTTTATCTTCCTCCTGGTGAAAGTAAATCTTTTACCATAAATTTCTCCAAGAAACTCTCTTACCAGTTATATACTATGGTTCTTACTTTTGATTTGGAGGAAGGGGATGTTTTGGTAAAGGAGATTGATTTTGAAGTAAGCAAAACAGGTCTTCGGGTTATCCAGATTAGAGATTAGTTGCATACAATGGAGATTACAGGTTATGCTCAAGCGCACTTCTATTATAGTTTTTTTTCTTATTTTTTTGTTTTCCCTGCCTGCCTCAGTCTCTCCCCGTTCTCTCTCCTGTGAGTATCTGATGGAACTGGGCAAAGAGGAGTTGAGAAATGGTTGTTATGAGGAAGCCATTCATTATTTTACCCTTGCCCGGCTTGCTTGCCCTTGCGCAGAGAAACCTCTTTTTTATATCAATCTTATAAAGAGGTTAAGAGAGGGAAGATTAAGAGAAGTTACTCCTCCCCCAGAAGCACCTCCTCCGGAAGAAAGAATTATTCCTCAAAAAGTGTTTCCTCCGAAGAAGAAAGCTGTTCCTCCGGAAAAGAAATCATCTCTGTTGGCAAGGAGAAGGAGAATTATAGCAAGAACTCTGGATAAGTTTGAAAGAAAAAGAAGAAGAGTTAAGAGGAAAAAAAAGGAGGCATTTCAGTTTCCTTTTATAAGCAAACTTTTTCCCCCAAAAAAAGTGGAGAGGGTAGCCGAGATAGTAAAAAAAGAGAGAGTTATTTATCTGGATGAGCAGATGTGGTCACTTCAGCCCAAGACAGTTATAGAAATTCCCAAAGATTCTTCAGTGGTTATAGTGGGAAGAAATATAGAGAAGTATTTTATTGTTTCCGAGGGATTTGTGGCAACAGAAAGAATTGGTAAAGACAAGATAAGAATTACAGGCAAGAGAATAGGTGCTACTTTCTTTCATCTCTGGGATAACAGAGGTAGATGGACTTTTTATTTGAAGGTCGTTTTTCCCATAAAGTTTCTTCCTCCTGTGGAGGAGGAACTTGTTGAAGAGGAGGCTCCTTTTTTCAGATTTGGTTACTCTGCTGATGGGAGTTCCTATTATAGTGGCAAGCGACTCGGTTCGGTAAAGAGAGATAGTTTAAGTTTTACTCAGAGAACAGAAATTTACGGGGAGATTCCTTATGGCAAAATTGATGCTTCCGCAAATTTTACTAAATTTAAAGAAACTACCGAGGTTACCTCTTATACCGTAGGGTTAACAAAGGGAAGAATCGGTAACTTTAAGGATTTTAATATAAGAGGCTTTGATATCTACAAGAGGTTTTCTTCGCTCTCTCTTCCCGGAGGAGGTGTTAGAGGATTTACTCTTGAGGCAAGAGCATTCAGGGATAAACTGGCTTATGAGTTCTTCTGGGGAAGAGAAAGAGTGGCATATGGGTATCTTACCCCTGGAGTTTTGGAAAAGAGAGAAGCTTTTGTAGAGGGTTTAAAATTTACTCTTTTTCCCGAAGAGAGAAACAATTACTCTATTAATTTTGCCAAGGGTTATGGCAGGGCTCGACCAAGTTATCTTAAAGAAAGAGTATTTTCTCTGCAAACCCAGAATTTTCTGGGAGATATAAAGCTAACTTCTGAGATTGCCTCTGATGAATATAACCTTGCTGTTCTCTTCAATTCAGAGCTTAGGAGGAAAGACTTCTCTTTAAAGATAGGCTTCCGTGATATAGAGAAGGATTTTACTACTATAACAGGAAGGCCAGCTGGTCAGGGAGAGATTGGAGGCAAGATTAACTTGAGATGGAGGATATCCAAATTTAATATCAATTCTTTGCTGGATGTTTACAGGGACAGATATCTTTACAATCCTGCTGAGCCAGGAAAATTTAATTTTGACTGGAACTTTTCTTTTTCATTCCCTCTGGATTCTTATTCTCGATGGCAAACCAATATAAGCTATGTTAACAATCCAGGACTGATATCTCCCCGTAGATATTTTAAAATAAATAATAATTATACCCGCAGATTTAAAGTTTTTAATGACAGGAATCTGTATATCTCCCTGGGGAATGAATTTCGGAGAAGCCGCTATCCTCTTTCTCCAACTTCTGATTTTGACCTTTGTGGAATAAGAGGAGGTTTCAATTTGAATCTTACAAAAAACCTTAACTATTATTTACGGTATCGTTATTCCTGGGTGGAGGATATTCTTTCAGGAGGAAAATCCTCTCCCCGGGTGATGACCACAGGAATAAGTTATAGAAAAAGTCTCACCTCTTTCTTATCCGCTAATTTAAGTTTTTCCTACAGGGATGAAGAGGATACCCAGGGTATTCATAGTTTTCTTGCTGGAGAGGACAGCCTTGATGCCAGTATAGGTTTGAATTACCGGCCATCTTCGGATTTCGAATGTTTTTTAGATGCAAGGGTGAGAAATATCTGGGCAGAGAATTCCCAGAGGTCTGCTTCCAATGCTTTGGATATAAGATGGGGTGTAAGAAGCTGGTGGGATTTACCTTTCCGCTGGAGTCCTCAGGGAGAAATAAGGGGAGTTGTATTTAAAGATTTGAATGGTAATAAGAAAAGAGAAGAGGGTGAAGAGGGTATTGGTGGTATTAGAATTAAAGTGGGTAAAGCCCAGGTGGTAACTGACAAAAAAGGCAATTACAGTGTTAAAGTTAAAGCCAAAGAAGTAACTGTGGCGGTAGATCTTGAGAGTATCCCTCAAGGTTTTATATTTACCACCCCGCTCTCTCAGAGGGTTAAGATTATTCAGCATAAAGCTCAAATAGTAAATTTCGGTTTAAGTACTCATTCAGGAATCTGGGGAGTTATCTTCTATGATAAAAATGGGAATGGAAAGCCTGATCCGGGTGATGTATTTATCTCTAAGGCAAGGGTGATTCTGGATGGCAAGGAGATAGTTTTTACAGATTTTGAAGGAGAGTATTTCTTCCGTGATATTTCCCCTGGAAAACATAAGATAAGAATAGATGTTAATTCTCTGCCTTTGGAATACATTCCTGCGGTTAAGGTGATAGAGGAGCTGGAGGTTGGTGAGGGAACGACCTATGTGTATAATATTTCTCTCAAGAAAAGAGAGGAGTAGTTCTTTTTGTTTTTCTATCTGATTACCGTTGTTTTCAATATCACTGGTTTTCCCTCTCTCACCGTTTCTATGATGCTTTCATCCTTTTCCCTATCGTTATAATCCTCAAGGGTTACCTTTTCTTTGGGCTGAGCGTTCTCCTCTTGGGATGTATTTTCTTCAGATTCTTGCTGGTTGAGTTCCTTTTCGTTTTCCACCTCCACATTTACTCCGATGATTTTAGGTATGGTAACTGATACAGTAAGGCTGGCAGACCTTCCTGCATAAGCCATAATAGGTAAGAAGTTGAAAATTATACTAACAACTGTAAGAATTATAATTATACCCCTTTTCATTTCTTATCCTCCTTTTTTACTTCTTTCATCAGGATATTGAGCAGACCATCATAGTTATCTATCTTCCGCCACTTAGCATCGAGGAAGATGTCTACAAGATTTTTAAGCAGTTTTGAACGGGGAATATTTATTCCTGTGGAGAAAAGGATATCCTTGCTTAAGTCATCCAGGAAATCGAGCTCTTCTCTATTCAGAAAGGTTACTACTCTATGCAGGATTTTTTCTTTCATTATTCCTCACCCCCTTCGTTTGTTTTTGGAGTAGAAAAATAAAAAACCCTAAGGCAACCATTTGGTGACCTTAGGGTTTCTGAGTTTGTCCCTTTGGCAGCCCCGCTGTCCCGTCCTTTTTTAAGAAAGGGTAGGACCGGAGGCTTTGCGCCCCAAGGTTTCCCTTGGTTTGCCTTTATCAGTGGACATCCTAATTTTCAACTCCACTTTAAGAAATAACATATTTTTTTTCAAAAAACAAGAAGATAAAAAGAAAAAAATATAATAGGGTAATTTTTCATTTTTGCAATTTCGAAAAGAAGCGTGGTTGTTAATCTTTATATTTTTGATATAATACTGCTATGAGTGTAGAGATTCATCGCAGAGCCATTGTTCATCCTCGTGCCTTTTTAGATGAGGATGTAAAAATAGGCCCTTATGCGGTGATAGGAGAGAATGTAAAGATAGGAAAATCTACCCAGATAGAAGGATTTGCGCATATTTTAGGCTTTACGCAAATTGGTAAAAGCTGCCATATTTTTCCTTATGCGGTCATTGGCAGTGCCCCCCAGGATTTAAAATATAAAGGAGAAAAAAGCTTTGTAAAGATAGGAGATAATAATATTATTCGTGAATTTGTCACAATTAACCCGGGAACAGAGAAAGACAGCGCAACAGTTATTGGAGATAGCAACTTAATTATGGCTTATTCTCACATTGCGCACAATTGTCGTATTGGTAATAGCAATATTTTAGCTAACGCAGCTACCTTAGCCGGGTATGTAGAAATAGAGAACAGGGCTGTTGTGGGAGGATTGGTAGCCATTCATCAGTTTTGTCGTGTGGGCAGTTTCTCCATTATTGGGGGTTGCTCTAAAGTAGTGCAGGATATTCCTCCTTATTCTTTATGCGATGGACATCCGGCAGAAGTGAGGGGAGTAAACCTTGTAGGGTTAAGGCGAGCAAATTTTTCTTCTCAAAAAATTGAATTAATAAGAAAGGCTTATAAAATTATTTTTTTTGAACAACATACTTTCTTGAAAGCAAAAGAGATAATTGCACAAACCCTACCTCTTACCGAGGAGATTAAAAAACTTCTTGATTTTGTCTCTTCTTCAAAAAGAGGAATTGCTCGATGAGATTGGCAGTATTGGCAGGAAACAGATTCCTTCCTCTTGAGTTTATTAAAAGAGCAAAAGAAAAAGAAAACGTTGAGATTATTGCTATTGCTTTTAAGAGAGAGACGAATCCTTTAATAAAAAGACTGGCAGATAAGACCTATTGGATAGAAGTGACCGATTTGGAGGGATTAATGAATATTTTAAAGAAAGAGAAAGTGAAGGATTGTGTAATGGTGGGTCAAATCACTCCTCGACGGATATTTAAAAAAGAAAAGGAGGAAGGGTTTATTAAAGAGTTAATGAAAGATATCGATTGGCGTCCTCATTCTATCTTTCGAAGAATTATCGAGCTTTTGGAAGAAGAAGGCTTTCATTTTTTAGATTCCACAGTTTTTATGCAAGATTGTTTAGCAGAAGAGGGGATGATGAATAATGTGGAATTAGAAAAAGAGACAGAAGAAGATATTCAGTTGGGAGTAAAGATTGCTTCTTACTTTTCTGAGTTAGATGTAGGCCAAACTATAGTGGTTAAGAAAAGAGCAGTGGTTGCCTGCGAGGCTTTAGAAGGCACAGATAATACAATCAGGAGAGCTTATAGACTTGCTGGAAGTAACCTGGTGGTGGTAAAATTTGCCAAGAGAGATCAGGATTTAAGATTCGATGTTCCTGTGGTAGGAGTTAAAACGATTCGTGTGCTAAGAAGGAGGGTGAAAGCATTGGTTCTTGAGAAGAAAAAGGTAATTATTTTGGAGAAAAATAAATTTTTGAGGGAAGCGGAAAAAGGAGGGATTGCGGTTATTGGTAGAGAAAGGATAAATTAAAAAGAAGGAGGCAAGATGCAGGAGAAAGAGATTGGTGTCGTAACCCATTACTTTGGTAAAATTTCTGTGGGAATAATCCAGCTTAAGGATACTCTCAAGATAGGAGATACTATTCATATTAAAGGAATTCATGATGATTTTACTCAAGTTGTAGACTCAATCCAGATAGAACATAAGCCGGTGGAGGAGGCAGGCAAGGGGGATCTTGTAGGGATAAAGGTTGCCCAAAGGGTCCATCCTAATGATAAAATATTTAAAGTAATAGAGCCATAAAAGAATTTGAGGACAGTAATTTTTCTTCTTCTCTTCTTTGTCAATTTTTCCTCTTTCTGTACAGTCTTAGAGAAAGTTTATTTCTATAAGGCTAATTTTGTATATTCCCGTGCAGAAAAAAAATTTCATCTCTTGCCAAATGAAGATGATGAAGTTTTGCTTCTTAAAGGAACAATTTTTTATCTTAAAGGAGAGTCCAGAAAAGCCTTAACCTTTTTTGAAAAAATAAAAAATAAAGATTGGAAGATATATCTTTATTTGGGTTTAGCCTATGAAGATTTAGGAAAGGAAGACAGGGCTTTATCTTTTTATCTTAAGACTCTGTCTTTGGAAAGAGTAAGCATTGCATCTTACCGTATAGCAAAGATATTTTTTTATAATCAAAACTATAAAAAGGCAAAGGAATATTTTGAGAAAACCATCGATATTGATTCCAGTATCCGTCTGGCTTATTACTATTTAGGAAAATGCCTTCTTCACTTAGGAGATTACAAAAATGCTTATTATTTTCTTTCCAAAGCAGTAAATTTTTATCCTCACTGTAAGAAGATTATACAAGATTTAAAATATGTTAAAAATCTTTTGGGAGAAAAATTTTTCGTTCAGAAAAGAAAAGAGGAGGAAGAGAGGAGAAGAGAGAAGAAGATTCCTTTTCCTAAAAAAATTAAAGGGCTTTTTCCTCAGGTAAGGATAAAAATACTGGAGAAAAAAGAGGTCATTTTTAAATGTGGAGACAAGTTCTTAATTATTACTCCTTCCCAGATAATAGGAGGGAAAAAGAACAGATTTTATAGGTTGAGATTAGAAAAAACCGGTTGCTTCCTTTATGGAGAGGAGATACAAAGAAAAGTGGAGTTGCCTCTCAAGATAAAAAGCAAAGCTCCTTTTTATATTTTAGATGTGGTTTATGGGAAGAAAAAATTCTGGCATAAGAGTATAGATACTATTTTTCGGGGAGAACTGGTGGTTTTTTTGTCCGGTAACCGGCTTCTTCTGGTTAATCAGCTCAGTTTAGAAGAGTATTTATATGGAGTGGTTCCTGCTGAGATTCCTTCTCTTGCTCCTTCTGAGGCACTCAAAGCACAGGCGGTAGTCGCCCGGACAATAGTTTTAAGGAGGCTGGAGAAAACAAAAGATAAATTGTTTGATTTTGATAAAGAGATATTTCAGGTATATCGGGGTCTAAATGCAGAAACTTCCTCTTGCAGGAATGCGGTAGATAAGACACGGGGTGAGGTAATTCTTTATAGAGGAAAGCCTGTGGAGGCATTTTATCATTCTAATTGCGGAGGGTGTCTTAGATCCGATGTCTTTGGGAGGAGAGATTATCTTTATTCAGAATACAAGGATGCTCTTCCAAAGAAGAAACTTAGTTTTTCTTATAGAGATAAAGAGATTTGGTTTAAGACATTTCCTGAAGATGTTTTTTCATCAGGAAGCAAGAACTTCCGTTGGCAAAGAATATATGATGAGGAGGACTTTAAGCTGGCTTTTGGAAAATCTATTAAAGAATTAGAGAAGATAAATATTCTTTCTGAAGGAGAGTGTGGATATAAGGAGAAGATAAAGATAGAATTTAAAAGTGAGAAGGATACTGTTGAGGGGGAGCTTAATATAAGAAATTATTTTGATCACTTAAAAAGCAGTGCTTTTCTTATTGAGCTGAAGTATAAAAATAGTCATCCCCATCTTTTGATTTTATGGGGAGCCGGTTTTGGTCACGGGGCAGGACTTTCTCAGGAAGGAGCAATGAGGATGGCTGATTTAGGTTATCCTTATAAAGAGATACTGAATCATTATTATAAAAATATAAAAATAGAAAAAATTTATTGATTTCCACTTCATTAGAGAAAAATAAATGATTGACATTACCAAGATTAAAATTAAAATTTAGTAAATGGCGGGATAGCTCAGCCCGGTAGAGCAGACGGCTCATACCCGTTTGGTCAGCGGTTCAAATCCGCTTCCCGCCAAATCTCTTGCATAAATCTTTATTTTTTGGTAAATAAAATATTAGCTTAGAGGCAAAAGAATATTATCTGCAAAGGAGGTGAGCCTATGAGGAGAAAGATACGCATTGCTATAATAGGAGTGGGAAATTGCGCCAGTTCTTTAATTCAGGGTATTTACTATTATCGCTACAGAAAACCAAAAGAAGCAATTGGTCTGATGAATTGGGATATTGCCGGATATAAACCTTACGATATAGAAGTAGTGGCAGCGGTGGATATCGATGAGAGAAAAGTGGGAAAAGATGTGAGTGAGGCAATATTTTCCAAGCCTAATTGCACAAAAGTATTTTCTGATGTTCCTGAATTAGGAGTAAAAGTGGAGATGGGACATATTTTTGACAGTATTGCCCCTCATATGAAGAATTATCCTGAAGATGAAAGATTTATTGTGGCAGAAAAGAAACCTGTTGATTTCGTTAAACTGTTGGAAGAGACAAAGACAGAGATTGTGTTAAATTATATTCCTGTAGGGAGTGAGGAGGCAACCCGTTTTTACGCCCGTTGTTGTCTTGAGGCAGGAGTAGCCTTTATCAATTGTATTCCTGTGTTTATTGCCAGCGATAGGAAATTTTCTCAGGAGTTTAAAAAGAGAAACCTTCCTGTGGTGGGAGATGATATAAAAGCACAGATTGGAGCCACAATTACTCATCGCACTTTAGCCAAATTATTTAAAGATAGAGGAGTGAAACTGGAAAGAACTTACCAGCTTAATGTAGGAGGAAATACTGACTTTTTAAATATGTTAGCTCAGGAAAGACTTAAATCGAAAAGAATTTCTAAAACAGAAGCAGTTCAATCAATTTTGGAAGAGAAAAGATTAGAAAAGGGAAACATTCATATTGGCCCTTCAGATTATGTTCCTTGGCTTAAAGACAACAAACTCTGTTTTTTAAGAATGGAAGGAAAAATTTTTGGTGAGGTGGATATGCATCTTGAGTTGAGATTAAGTGTGGAGGATTCTCCCAATTCTGCCGGTTGTGCTATCGATGCGATAAGATGTTGTAAGTTAGCGTTGGAAAGAAAAATCGGCGGTCCCCTTATTTCTATCTCCGCCTATACGATGAAACATCCTCCCCTTCAGTTTCCTGATGAGGAAGCAAGAAAAAGAGTGGAGGAGTTTATTCGGGGAAGAAGAAAGATTTAATGAAGGTTTTAATTATTGCATCTGGAAGAGGCAGGCGTCTGGAGAAGAGATTTTCTCCCAAGCCCCTTCTTCCTCTTTTAGGCTTATCTCTTATTGAGAGAATAATTCTTACTGTAAAAAAAGAAGGGGTAAGAGATTTTGTAATCGTGGTTGGTTATCTTAAAGAAAAGATAAAAGAAAAATTAGGGGATGGTGGTAAGTGGGGAGTGAATATAGAATATGTGGAGAATGAGCAGTGGGAGAAAGAGAATGGAGTGAGTATTCTATGTGCCCACTCCCTTATAAGAGAGAATTTTATTCTTCTTATGGCGGACCATATTTTTGAAGGAAATATTTTGAGAAAATTGCTCAAGCAAAATTTAGAATGCGCCGGTATTCTTTGTGTAGATAAAAACCCAGGAGAGCATGTAGATTTAGAAGATGCTACCAAAGTTAAGCTGAAGGAGGGAATGATTGAAGATATTGGTAAAGATTTAGATAACTGGGATGCTATAGATACAGGTATATTTTTGCTCTCTCCCCAGATTTTTGAGGTACTTGAAGAAAATCTCTCTCAAGGAAAAACCACTCTTTCTGAAGGGATAAAAGCATTAGCTTCCAGAGGAGTAAAAACTATAGACATAGAAGATAACTTTTGGATAGATGTTGATACAGAAAAAGATTTAAAGAATGCAGAAATAATCCTTCTTAAGAAAGCAAGAAAACTTACCGATGGGGTAGTCTCCTGTTACCTGAATCGTCCTCTATCTGCTTTTTTTACAAAAATGCTGGTGAGAAAAGATATCTCTCCTAATGCAATTTCCTTTTTAAGTTTTTTTATTGCTCTTCTTGCTTCATTTTTTTTCTTCCGAGGGGCTTATTTTTTTAATTTTTTGGGAGGAGTTTTTACTCAGCTTTCTTCAGTAATCGATGGTTGTGATGGAGAGATAGCAAAATTGAAATTTAAAGAGAGTGAGTATGGAGCCTGGCTGGATACCTGTTTAGATAGATATGCTGATGCATTAATTATTTTGGGAATATGCTTGGGGCTGAGTAGAAATGTTTTTTTAAAGAATGTCTGGGTGGTAGGGTTTCTTGCTCTTTTAGGTAGTTTTATGAATAGCTACACCGCGATAAAATACGATACTCTGTTTAGAGAAAAAAATGTAAGGCCAAAAATAAGAGTAGGCAGAGACTTAAGGTATTTTCTTATAATGGTGGGGGCAATTTTTGGCCGGCTCTTTTTTGTTCTTTACCTTTTAGCTTTCCTTACTAATGCGGAGTCAATAAGAAGGATATATGTTTTGGGAAGGAGGAGTGATGAGAAAAATTTATAAACCCAATTATATTATTTCATTTATCCTTTACAGTATCATCGTATCATTCTTTATTGTTTCTACCATAATCTCTTTTGGGCTTGACCTAAAAATGATTTCTGCTTATATTTTGATTTTTATTTTTCTTATATCTTTGGAGCTTTTTCTCTTTACTCAGGCAGTAGAGCTGGATGAAGAGGTAATGATGATATGGAGTGGGGGAAGTTATCTTTTTGGGGGGAAACCTTCACGAATTAACTACCGGGATATAAAAAATTTAAAAGAAATAATTATCCCTATCTCGGTCAAATTTTCATATCTTAGAGTCTCTACGGATAAAAAAAATTATATTATTCTTCTTAAAGGGATAAGAAATTATGAGGAGATGAGAGACACTCTACTTAAAAGATTATCTCCACAGGTAAAGATAGAGTTGAGGTCAAAAGAATAGATAAGAATCTTTTTGTTTTTGTGATAAAATAGAATTGGTAGGAAGATGGAGAACGCAATTCTTTTAATTTCCTGTCCTGACAAAAAAGGAATCGTTGCCACAGTCACTAATTTTATTTATGAGAATAATGGCAACATTGAACATGCTGACCAGCACATAGATTCTGAAAGCAATACCTTTTTTATGCGTATTGAATGGGCCCTTAAGGATTTTAGAATTTCCAAAGAAGAGATTGCTTCCTATTTTACTCCCATAGCAGAAAGATTTTCTATGCAATGGAGACTTTATTTTTCCCTTCAGGTTCCTCATGTAGCAATATTTGTCTCTCATCACCTGCATTGTCTTTATGATTTGCTTTATCGGTATCAAAGTAATCAATTTAGGTGCGAAATTCCTTTTGTGATTAGTAACTATTCTAATGCGAAAAAGATAGTTCAGGATTTTGGAATAAAGTTTTTTGAATTCCCTATAGATAAAGAGAATAGAATTACCCAGGAGGAGAAAGAGATAGAACTTCTAAAAAAAGAGAATATCGAGTTGATTATTCTTGCCCGTTATAACCGGATATTAAGTGAACATTTCGTTAATCAATTTCCCAATCAAATCATAAATATTCACCATTCATTTTTACCTGCTTTTGTGGGAAAAGCTCCTTATAAGAAAGCTTATCAGCGGGGAGTAAAGATTATTGGAGCTACCTCTCACTATGTTACCCGAGAGTTGGATGCCGGGCCTATTATTGAGCAAGATGTAATAAGGGTAACACATCGTGATTCATTGAAGGATTTGAAAAGAAAAGGAGAAGATTTGGAAAAAGTAGTATTAAGTAGAGCAGTAAGATGGCATCTGGAAAGGAAGATTCTTGTATATAACAACAAAACAGTAATTTTTGATTGATGAAAAAAAGGTATTTATCCCGAACCACAGAAAACCACCCCGCTCTTTCAAGGAAAGGGCGGGATAAACCCGTGATTCGGGGTTTGTTTTTTTTGTTAATTGCTTTTTCAATTTCTTCTCTTAAAGCACAAAATATCAAGGTCGCCACTATTGAGGATTACATAATCGGTCCTCCTACCTATAATTATGTCAAGCGCGTCCTTAACTTAGCAG
>CAZJOV010000011.1:15133-21064 GCA_964547735.1 uncultured Planctomycetia bacterium
TACATAATCGGTCCTCCTACCTATAATTATGTCAAGCGCGTCCTTAACTTAGCAGAGAAAGAGGAGGCGATTTTACTTCTTCGTTTAGATACTCCTGGAGGACTGCTTAATTCTACTCAAAAGATTGTCAAGCTCTTTTTGAATAGTTCAGTTCCTATTATAGTTTACATATCTCCTCAAGGGGCAAGAGCGGCCTCAGCAGGAGTATTTATAAGTTATGCTTCTCATATACTTGCTATGGCTCCTTCCACACATATTGGAAGTGCGCATCCGGTATTGGGAGGAGGAAGCTGGGGAAAATTAGACGATAAGGTTAAGGAGAAAGTGATGAGGGACACTCTGGCATGGGCAAGAAGTATTGCTGAGGAAAGAAAGCGTCCGTCAAGATTCATTCGGCAAGCAATAGAGGAAAGTCTGTCCCTTACAGAAAAAGAAGCTTTAAAAGAGAGAATATGTGATTTGGTGGCAGATAATCTGGAGGAACTCTTAGAAAAGGTTAATGGAAAAAAGATAAAGGTTAAAAATAAGCTGGTGACTCTTTCTACAAAAAATTCTTCTGTAGAGTTTGTTGATTTTACTTTTTCCGAGAAGTTTTTTAATGCTCTTATTAATCCTGATATTGCTTATCTTCTGCTTACCTTGGGTTTTTTTGGTCTTATTTTTGAGGTTACTCATCCCGGATTTGGGTTTCCGGGAATTGCTGGAATTATCTGTTTGATTCTGGCTTTTTATGCCTTAAGCATTCTTCCGGTAAATTATGCAGGAATAATTTTAATTGTTTTAGGGGTAGTTTTTTTTGTTGTGGAGGCTTTTACTCCCACATTTGGAATGTTTACTTTGGCAGGATTAGTCTGTTTATTTTTAGGAACAATTATGATGTTTAATCAACCTCAACTTATTAAAGTCTCTTATGAATATTTTTTACCCGTAGCTATTTTCTTTGCTTTTTTAAGTCTTTTTCTTTTAGGTAAAATTATTGCTGCCCAGAGGAGAAAACCTTCCACAGGTAGTGAGGGATTAATTGGGAAAGAAGCAGAGGCTTTAACGGATATTGAGAAGCAAGGAAAGGTGAGAATCGCTTCAGAAATTTGGGATGCTACCTCTTTAGAGAAGATAAATAAAGGAGAGAAGGTTGTTATAGAGAAGGTAGAAGGGTTAAAATTGTGGGTGAAAAAAAGGAGGCAAGATGATTAAGATTTTAATGTTTCTGTTCATTCTTTATCTTCTCAGCTGCATTAAGATTGTTAATGAGTATGAGAGAGCAGTAATATTTCGCTTGGGAAGAGTATTAAAAAAACCCAAAGGCCCGGGAATATTTTTTGTTCTTTATCCCATCGATAAGATGATTAAATTATCCCTGCGCACAATAACTTTAGATGTTCCTCCTCAAGATATTATCACCAAAGATAATGTTTCTGTTAAGGTGAACGCAGTGGTTTATTATCGAGTGATGGACCCAATAAAGGCAGTGATTGAAGTGGAAGATTATGATTTTGCCACTTCTCAAATTTCTCAGACAACCCTGCGTAGTGTGATTGGTCAAGTAGAGTTAGATGAACTTTTATCCAATCGAGAGAAGATTAATGCATCTCTGCAGGAGATTATTGATAAGCAGACTGACCCGTGGGGGATAAAAGTATCCGTTGTAGAGATAAAACATGTGGATTTGCCGGAGGAGATGAGGAGAGCTATGGCACGTCAGGCTGAGGCTGAGCGAGAAAGAAGAGCAAAGGTCATTGCTGCTGAGGGAGAATCTCAGGCAGCGAATAAGTTGAGGGAGGCAGCAACTATGCTCAGGGATCATCCTATGGCTTTACAGATGCGTTATCTTCAGACCTTAGTAGAGATTTCTTCAGAGAAGTCATCGATTTTGGTAGTTCCTGTTCCTCTTGATTTATTCAAAATATTTATGAGAAATAATGAGTGAGATTGCGGTTGCTTTAAGTAAAGAACGAGAGGAAAAAGAAGCAATAAGAGAGATATCTTTAAAGATAAAATATTCCTTACCCTGGAGTATAGATTTAGTATTAGTGTTTTTTACCCCTCATTATCGAACCCCTTTTCTTTTATCTTCTTTTTTTGATACCTTAACACCTAACTACATTGTAGGAATAAAAACACCCTGGATAATATATGAGGATAGAATTATTCATCAGGGAGTAATGGTAATTTCGATATCTTCGCCAGGGGCAAATCTTCGTTTAAATGTAATAGGAAGAGATGATTTTGATAAAATAGAAGTAAGTTTAAGAAATTTACTAAGAGGAGCCTCTTTGTCTTTTCTTTTTGCTTTCCTTTCTTCTTCTATAAATCAGGAGTATTTTTTAAAAGAATTAAAAATTGCCTTAGGAAAAAGTGAGAATTTTTTAGGATGTGGTTCTTTGCTTTCAGAAAAGAATGGAGATTTTTCTTATCAGTTTTTAGATGGGAAGATAGTTGAGGGGGTTCTCTTTTTAGGATTAGGCAGAAATATGAATATTCATCATAAAAAAATTAGTGGATTTATACCCTTGGGAAGGCCTTTTGTGTTTACCAAAATAGATAAGAAAAGAAGATTGATTCTGGAAATAGATAATCGACCTGCTTTTGATATTTATAGAAAATATTTAGAGGAAAAAATAGAAATTTTTAAAGAAAGAAATCTATTCTATCTTTATCCTTTAGGGGTAAAAAAAGATATTTCTTATCGTCTGGTTTCTATTCAGGAGCTTTTGGAGGACGAATCTTTTACTTTTGTAGGAAATATAGAAGAGGGTATGCAGGGCAATATTATGATTCTGAAAGAGAAAGCTTTGTGGGAAGAGATAGAGAATTTTTTTAAAGATGATAGGATATTTTCTTCATCAAAATTAGTAATGGTGATAGGTTCTTCTTTAAGAGAGAAAATTTTGAAAGAAAAAGTTAGGGAAGAGTTAAATTTGATTAAAAAAAATTTAGATAATGTGCCTCTGGTGGGTTTTTATTCTCGATATCATTTGGAGTTTGATGCCTACTTTAGGAACTTTGTATTTGAAGAGGGCAATTTACACCTTATTTCTTTAAGATAAGATGAGAATATTTAGGCTGGACTTTTTTGTTTTTCTTTTTTTTGGATTTTTTGCTGCTATTGTTGTATTGTTATTGTACGGAGAGTACTTAAGGAAAAAACTTTCTCAGGCGATGGAGAAAATTGCTCTTTTAGAGAAAAATCTTCAGGGGATGGATAAACAGGCAAAGTTGATTATAAAAAGCGATTTGGAGTTAAGACTTTATCAGGACGAGATTCATGATAAGTTTCGCAAGTTATCTTTTTTAAAAAATTTTATTGGCACTTCTTTGAATATTTTGGATAAAGAAGAGCTTTTCTCCCGTATAGATAAAAAAGTAATAAATGATATTGGATTTGAGAAAGGAGCAATTGTTGTTTATCCGGCAGGTGAGATAAAGGTAAATATAGGGTTTTCTCCTGATGAAATAGAGGCGATAGAGACAATTTCTCAGGATGTATTTTCTACTTCTTATTCAATCATTTCATCCTCTTCTCGGTTTTTTGAGAAAAATAGAAAAAAAATTTTTCTTGATGGATTTCTTTGTGGTCCTATAATAAGTGGAGCCAAAATCCAGGCGATTTTTATGGTAGGAAAATGTATTCTTCCCCGAGGTATAGACGAAGCAGAAAAAGAGGTTTTTTCTATTATCTGTATGTATCTGGGGCAGTGTCTGGATAATATTACTTCCTTTGAATCTTTATATCGGGCAGGAGAGGAATTGGAAAATAAAGTAAAGGAGAAAACATTTGAGTTAAGAAAGTCTCTGGAGGAGTTAGAGCGGGTAAGTAAGATGAAATCAGAATTCATCTCTTCTGTTTCCCATGAACTGAGAACCCCTCTTACCTCTATTAAAGGATTTTCCTCTCTTCTTGTAGCAGAAAAATTTGGGAAACTTCCTCCACAAGCAAAAGAGAGATTAAAAAGAGTGGATGAGAATGTGGACAAATTAGTAAATATGGTTAATACATTGTTAGATATTTCCCGTATTGAATCTGGGCGGATGGAGATAAAGATTGTATCTTCGGATATAGTAAAGCTCATAAAAGATGTAGTTGATTTTTTAATGCCCCAGGTGGAAAATAAACGGATAAAGTTGGAGATGGACACGCCTTCTTTTTTAGAAGTCTATATGGATAGAACCTTAATTGAGAGAGTATTGATAAATCTTATTAATAATGCGATAAAATTTACTCCTCAGGGAGGAAAAATTTTGGTAAAATGTGAACTTAGAGAAGAGAAAGCAGTGGTATCTGTGAGAGATACAGGATGTGGCATATCTAAGGATGATTTAAAGAAAATTTTTGATGAATTTTTTCGTGCCGATAATCCTGTAAATAGAGAAGTAAGAGGGACTGGGTTGGGACTTTCTTTGGTGAGAAGAATTATTGATATTCATAAAGAAAGAATTTGGGTAGAGTCAGAATTGGGGAAAGGGACTACTTTCTACTTCACTTTAAAAATAAAAAATGAGTAAACCAAAGGTTTTAGTTGTTGATGATGATAGGGATATTGTAGAGATAATTGAAGTGACTTTAGAGGAGGAATTTGAGGTATTAAAGGCTTACTGTGGAAGAGAGGCTCTTTCTATTGTTCAAGATAGCCATCCTGATCTTATAGTTTTAGACTATATGCTTCCTGATATTGATGGGCCTTCAATCTGTAGAAGACTGCGTGAGGATATTTTAACTCTTTATACCCCTGTGCTTATGCTTACCGGAAAAGGAGAGGTGGAGGATAAAGTATATGGGCTTGAGACAGGTGCTGATGATTATATGGTTAAGCCTTTCTCACCCCCTGAGCTACTTGCCAGGGTAAGGATGCTTATAAGGAGAGCACATATTCAGCTTGATGCTAATTCTTTAACCCGGCTTCCAGGAAATGTTTCTATTACAAAGGAGCTGGAGAAGAGAATGCGAAAAAAAGAGAAATTTTCTGTGCTTTATCTGGATATTGATAATTTTAAGGCAATAAATGATTATTATGGATTTGAGAGGGGAAATGATGTGATAAAAACTTTAGCACGTATTATTCTGGATGTAATCCAAAAATATGAGAATATACATAGCTTTGTAGGACATATTGGGGGAGATGATTTTGTGATAATAACTTTGCCAGAGAAAGCGGAAAGTATCGCTCAGGAAATTATTGACTGTTTTGATAAAAGCGCTCCTCAGTTTTTTGATGTGAGGGATAGAGAAAAAGGGTTTATTGAGACTTTAGATAGAACAGGCAAGAAGAGAAGATTTAGTTTTCCTACACTTTCTATTGGGATAATTGATAATGTAAATAGGGAGTTTGAGCACGTTGCTGAGATTAGCTCTCGAGGGACGGAACTCAAAGAATATGCAAAAAAATTCCCTCAAAGTAAGTATGTTTTTGATAGGCGCAGGCAATAACACTAATTCAGGAAAGCAATTTCCCAGGCAGGACTCAAAGTTATTCTCTCGCAAGCAAGATTATTCTCGTTATAAAGCACTATGGCCCCGGATACGAAGTCTCTGATTCCCAATAAAGAAGCAGAGGATTTTCCCTTTTTTTTCATATCTTCTTTCCAGAAATAAATATATTCTGCTACATCAGGAGAAACGTCAAAAAAATCCTTGATTCCTTCTAAATCCAGATCCTTTATTTCCCAGAAATATATTCTGTCTTCTAAAAAGGCAATTATCTGGCCTGTAAGTTTGTCTCTTCTTACCACCTTATCAATATTACCATTGAGGTCATATATTCTTTCATCATAAAAATTTTTACCTTCATATATTCTTACTGATTTTGTAATGCGAGAACCGTTATACTTACTTATCCAGATAGCATCAGTAGTATAATTTTCGATATATTTATCCTCAATTAAACCAAAATCTCCATATTTTTTATAGCTAAAATGGACTAAATCTTCCTCTAA
>CAZJOV010000011.1:21164-24057 GCA_964547735.1 uncultured Planctomycetia bacterium
TTAAACCAAAATCTCCATATTTTTTATAGCTAAAATGGACTAAATCTTCCTCTAAGACTAAGGTATGGTTTTCCCAGTGCCATTTTTTTACCAGATACCCATTTTTATGGTATTCCTCATAGGGTTCAGATGCAAATTCATCATAGAGAGTATAATACATATCTACGATTTTTTCCCCATCCCACCCCTTTTCTATTTTCCACAAACCACTTTTTCCAAAAAAGGTTCCTTTTCTCCAGCAAGCAAGAAGAGGACCACTTCTTGCCCCTAAATGTTCTTCTTTGGGTAAGTTATCTTCGTATCTGGTCCAGGTGTTATTTAAATAGTTAACTTCCCAGAAGTTGCGGGAGTTACTATCATAAATCCGGCGCAGAATGGTTTTTCCAAAGGTATCCTGTCTTTCTAATAATTTGCCATTCAGCCCCCATATCTCCCATCCTAAGGTTTCCCCATTCTCATTTTCTATCCTTACTCTTCCTGAAAAACCCTTATAGAAGCGAAAACGATACAAGGTTCCCGAGTTGATAATTTTATCGGAGTGGGTTTTGGCACCATTGGCAAAATAAGTGATTGTTTTTCTATCTTTGGAGATAGCAAATGCTTTTTTCCCTCCCAGATATACGAGAATATTTCCTTCTTCATCAATAACTATCTGAGGCTGGTAGGGAGTAATCTTAGGCAGGGCTAAATTAAGAGGTTTCTCCGTTAAGGCTTTTTTCTGAACCTCTTCCTGAGGAGGCATCTTGTAATAGTCATGACGATAGGAGTTAGGGTTAATTACTGCTGAAGAAGCAGAAAGGATAAAGAAAATTCCTGCCAGATTTATTAAAAATATTTTAATTCTTCTCTTCATTACTAAATTTTTTTTGTAAATTTAGATAAAATTAAAAAAGGCAAGACCCCTTCCTGTGCGGGGTCTTGCCTTAAGTCCTTTTTTAGATAAAATCATAGGGATGTTCCTCAAAAGGCCCTTTACCTAAACCCAAGATCTGTAAGGTGGTACCTTCATATATTGTTCCTGTTGAGGTTGCTCCATAAAGAGTGAGGTTTTCACCAGATTTGGCATATTCAGCTAAAATCCCTTCTATTTCTGCTTTTGTATCTTCATCGAGTAAGCTTAAATCTAAAGTAATATCTACCTCTTCCCATTCTGTCTTCTCCAAATCAGTCCACACAATTACTTTCATATGCCAGTTGCCTTCATCGTCCTGATAAACCGTTCCTGTTACTGCCGGATCTCCCCACATTGTATCCCAATCATAACCCGAAACTCCTTCAACTTCAACATCTCTTGTGGTATAGAAAGGCTTGCCGAAGACATAGTAAGTGCGCAATACAACATGGGCAATATCCGTAGGTATTCCTGTTCCCAGTTGTTGGGTGAGTTCCTTAGTAAGGTGCCTGAAGCGATAAGTCTTAACATCATTTGTTATGTCTAAACGTGAACGGTCTGTTCCTTCTCTTACAAGAGAGAAGGTAATTCCATTAATCTCTATACTTCCCCCTACGCTTAAATCTCCCTCACATAGAGCTTTATAAAGCTGACGCAAAGTATCCTCTATCTCCTCATCATTCATACCTGAGAATACATCATTCCAGTAAGGAGATTTCATCATATACTCTTTAAATTCTTCATAATCGCTACCAAACTTAACAAGATCATCCATTAGAGTCTCAGTATATAAAAGCTGGTTGTGCCTTCCATATATATATTGAGTTTCAGAGGCTACCGCCCACCAGTCACCTTTATTTTCGGTTACTATTACCTTGCTGACATTATCTCCTTCATACTCATAAGTTAGAGCTTTTACTTTCTCGCCATCCCCGTTGTAAATATCTACCCGGGTTAGCCTTCCTTTCTCGTCGTAATTAAATTCAGCTCTTTTCTCGTAACCATCACCTGTGCCAAATCCGAATTCTTTCATCCTTCCCATACTATCAAAAAGGATTGTTCCATCTGCATTTAAATTATCTCCTCCAAGAAGCATCTGTCCACTTATGCCCGAAGCCAGGGCTAAATTCCCTTCAGCCTTTATTAGTTTTCCATTCTCATTATAGATATAATTTAACTCTGCTTCTTCCCAGGCATCATTTTCTGAATCATATATCCATCCTGCAATTTTATCTATTTTTCCGTTGTTGTAATAAGTGGTATTTTGTAGTATATTTCCATTTTCATCTTCTACTATATTCCCATTTTCATCTACTACAGGAGTGTGTGTGGCTATCAGTTTTCCTTCCTCATCATATTCATAAGTAGTGGTTGCTATTTCAGTAGAAGTGTATGCGTGAATTATCTCTTGAATTTCCTCTTCAGATAATTCTGCTCCTCCCTCAGCTTCTGGTGCAGCGAGAAATTCTAATATTTGAGCAGCAGTTAATTTACTGATATCATCTACACCAAAATATTCTTTCAAGGCTTCCTCAAGTCCATTACTCTCTATATAGTCTCGCAGTCCTTCCATATCCCATTTTACATAGAGAGTATCTACATGAGAGATATGCCCATTAGCATAGTGAGTAATTGCGCCTGTGGCAAGAGAGGTCACCTGTATAAGCTGTCCCCCACTGTACTCATAGACGTTTGTAACTACTCCGGAGACTAAATTTTCTGCAAAATCAGAGAAAAAATTTACCAGACTTGCTTTAGCGGAGAATCCAAAGCTTAAAATTAAACCCAATGTTAAAATTATCCCCAGAGCCAATCTTTTACCCCTACCCATCTTTTACCTCCTTTTTAATTTCTCCTTACCTTTCGTTATTCCCATTATTATTCCCAAAACAAAAAAGCCGGGTTGCCTTCCCTTTCGGCAACCCGGCTATCCCTTCAATAATAATCCTGATTTTGAGGATCCGTGGCTTTCCGTCCCCAGATTTCTCTGGGTTTGGCTTT
>CAZJOV010000012.1:0-22012 GCA_964547735.1 uncultured Planctomycetia bacterium
TGTATTCATTTGATTATATGATACTGTAAGAATTTACAGTTGTCAAGATTTTTCTGAAAATTTAGGCGCCTTCTTCTTTAAGGGAAGGCTGACGCATAAAGGGGAAAGCGGATACTAAGCGAGCGAAGCGAGTCGAAGTAGGAAAGAATTTATATATTGTAAAACCTGTATAGAAGGTCAGCCGAATGTTTTAATATAAAAGAAATTGCCAACATTCAGTTTTTAATCTTCCTCTTGACAAAAATTATTTTTTATAAATAATCATAATATCTATGGGACGTCCTAAAAAAGAGCTAAGGGAAATACATCGCAAAAAAGTTAAAAAAGCTAAAGAAAAAATCAAACTGTATCTACAAGGAAAAATCTCTTACCAGCAACTTAATACTTTAGCAAAAAAATTACTCCAGAAAAGAAAAAAATACGAAGAAGCTACCCAAAGCGTCTCATAATTTTCTTTTGAAAAATTTCTTCCCATCTTTCATTTATTTCTTTCTTAAAGTTAATTTTCCCAAACATTCCACATAAGGTGTATGAGGGAAAAAATCAAAAGGTTCAATAAATTCTATATTATAAAACTCACCTAAATCTTTCAAATCTACAAAAAAAGTAGAGGGATTGCAGGAAGAATATAAAATATAAGGGGGCCTCAGTTTAACTAAGTGTTTTTTAATCTTTTTAGAAAGACCGCAACGGGGAGGATTAACAACCACCAAATCCGGCTGAGGCAATTTAAAATTAATCAAAAATTTTCTTACCTCAGAACATATAAAAGAAATATTAGAAATATTGTTTGCCTGTGCATTTAAAAGAGCACAATCTATGGAATTTTTTTCTACTTCCACTCCCCAAATTGAGCCTGCTTTTTTAGAAAGAAAAATTCCTATACCTCCTATCCCACAATATAAATCTAATATTTTTTCTCCCCCTTCCAGTTGCGCATATTCTTCTATCTTCTTATACAAAACCTCTGCTCCCAAAGAATTTGTTTGAAAAAAAGTATCAATAAAAATATGAAAGGAAAAATCACCAATATTCTCTACAATAAAAGGCTCGCCATAAATTAATTCTTTCTTTTGAAAAATAACTGCATCCGCCACGCTATCGTTGATTACCCAATATACAGAACTTATTTTTCCTCCCCAGGAAGAAGATAAAAGTAACTTTAAAAATTTCTCCTTCTCCAGATAAAACATAGAAGTAGTAACCAAACCAATCATTAACTGATGAGTAGATTTTGCTTCTCTTACAATTAAATGTCGCAAGAATCCTTGATGGGTAAACTTGTTATAGGCAGGATATCTATCCTTAAGGGAGTCTTTAACTATCCTTAAAATTTCTCCTGTATAAGGAGAAAAAATTAAACACTCTTCTAAATCAAAAACATCACCTTTTTTAGAATGTAAGCCACAGATTAATTTTTTCTCCTCATCAGATGAAAATGTAAACTCCATCTTGTTACGATAAAAAAAGGGAGAGAAGTGATTAATTGGCTTTATCTCTGTTTTTAAAGAAAAAAAATCAGCCATTTTTTTTATCTCTTCCTCTTTCATCTTTAACTGCATCGGATAAAGAATATCTTGAGAAGTACAGCCTCCACATTGAGAGAAATGTTTACATACTCTATTCATAACCAAGTTCTTTAAGGATACGTATCTTTTTCTGCCAATCCTTTATTACTTTCACGTCCAGCTCCAAATATACCTTTTTCCTTAAGAGGCTTTCTAAATCAGCGCGTGCCTCGACACCAATCTTTTTGATGAAAGAGGCGTCTTTGCCAATAATTATTTTCTTCTGAGAGACTCTATTCACATAAATGTAAGCATGGATATAAGTAATTTTTTCCTTCTCTCTCACCTCATCAACTACCACCGCACACTGATGAGGAATTTCTTCTTTAAGAGAATAAAGCAATTTTTCCCTGATTACCTCAGAAATTCGAAAGTTTAAAGGAAAATCGGTAGTCTCCTTCTGGGGATAAAAAAGAAATTCTTGTTGAGGCAGAAAGTCAACAAGAGTATTTATTAATCTGTCTAAATTTTTTCCCGTTTTAGCAGAAATAGGAATGTAAAACTTTATAGGGTTTACTTTCTTGTTCTCTTCCACCAATTCTTCCCATATTTTTATATATTGATTCAAGAAATCGCATCCTAAATCTATCTTGTTTAATCCCATTATTATGGGAGAATAGCTACAGTTCAGTAAAAATTTCATAATCTCCAGCTCTTCTTTTCCTATACTCCGTGTCACATCCACAAGATAAAGAATCACATCGGTATCCTCAATCCCTTTTTTGGCAATATTATTTAAGTAAGAAGCTAAATTGTCTTTAAAAAGATGTAGGCCCGGTGTATCTACAAACACAATCTGAAAACTATCTGTAGTCAACACTCCCCTTATACGGAAACGTGTTGTCTGGGGAACAGAAGAGACAATGCTTATCTTCTCTTTCAAAAGAGTATTAATAAGGGTGGATTTTCCTACATTAGGCCTTCCCATAAGAGTAACAAATCCGCAACGCAGCTTCGCCGACATCTTTTCTATCTTACCATACTTAAATTTAAGTTAAAAGATGAATATTCCCAATCTCCACATTATTTAAAACTTTTTTTGCTATTTTAAAACAACGATACATAAATTCCTTTGAAGTAGGGGGTAAATCTTTAAAATAAAATTGAGGCCAAAATCCTAAAAGAACATAGGGAATGTCTTTGCTAAACTGAGCAATAAAACAAGATATATTAAAGATTTCTTCCTCATCAGTATAACCAGGAATAACTAACGTAGAAGCACACACCAGAGGAGGATTCAGACCAGAAAAATTTTTTGCAAAAAAAGAAAAATTATCTAAAGTGGTCCTGTTAGTCTGCCCACATAAGGCAATATTTAAGTTTTCGTTAAAAAATTTCAAATCAAATTTTATTGTCCCTCCTCTCATCTTTAATATCTTTAAAATATCTTGAGAAAAATAAGGATTAAAGCTTCCGTTAGTTTCCCAGCAAACCCTTACAATTCTTTTTATCCTTTTTATAATCTGATAAGAAAGGTTTAATGCAAAATCCATCTGGCAGGAAGGGTCTCCTCCAAAAAAACATATACAGCTTGTCTCCTCATCCACAGCTTTAATAATTTCTTCTATACTTACTTTTCTTGGAGGGATATCTCTCCAAGTATAATTTTGACAGAATAAACAGTTAAATGAACATCCATAAAAAAATATTGCCAAATTTTTATGGCCCCTCTCCAAATAAGGAGAATAAGAAAAATGGGGGTAACCGCATCCAGTGGCAGCACAAAATTTTTCTGCTACACAGTTTGTGGGAAGAAAATCATAATAGTATTCAAGATATGCCTCCTCCTTTGTAGGGTTATCTTGAGATAATCCTCTCAGTCCACATATAGTTACCGGGGAGGTTAATGCGCACCGATTAATACATAAGGGGCAATTATTTTGAGAAACTTTTTTTTCTCTTAAAGCAGGATGGATGCCAAAAATATAATCCTTTATTTGCCAAAATCTTTCTTTTATACACCGGCCACAGACACCTAAAAAAGAAGAAATAGTAATATCTCTCCTACCACAAAGACGACATTCTCCCATCAATAAAGATGAACTACCTTAAAATCTTCTTTTAGCTTTACAGCAATAAAACGACGATGGCATCTAAAGTAGGCTTTCTCGCAACAGATAATTACACTTCTTTTTTCTTGAGCTAATCTTTTCAGCTTTTCTAATCCTTCCTTAAATAGTAGAGTCTGCATAAAAGCTAAATACCCCTGCCGGCGGTATCCTCCCAAATTTTTTCCTAAATAGATATAATCGATATTTTCTTCTTTAAGGTATTTTTCTAAATTTTCCTTTTTAAAATGTGAAAACTTGGAAGTAGGAAATCTCCTTACATCAATAACCCTTTCTATATTAAATTTTCTTAAGATATTTAAAAATTCCTCAATAGTTCGATTAGAAGTGCCCAAAGTATATAGATTCTTCATAGAAATAGTTTTTTAAACTCCAAAGCATCCTCCCACATATATACATTGTTAAAAAACACATAACCTCTCTTACCTTTAACTAACTTCTTTATCCTCTCCAAATCCTCTTTATTAAATTTATACTTATATCCTCCCCGTCCATGAAGACGAAAATAAATCAAATCGTCTATTTTTATAAATTTTTTAAAAGGATCGCAACTATAATAAATTTCTAAATCCCGACAAATTTTCTTTATCTCTTTTTCAGAAAAGCCACTTCTTTCCTCCCAGAAAAATGTAAAGTTATCCCTTTTTATCTTTTTGAAAAATCGATACATATTCTTTATATTCTCTTGCGTGGGAAAAAAGCTAGGTGGGGTTTGAAAAAGAATTGCTTTTGCCTCAAGAATCCGGGCAATTTCATACATCCTTTCATAAGCAGAAAAAACTTCAGGTGTAGGCTTAAAAAACCCATAATTTTTTGAATCACCTATTTTTTCCCTCAGGCGTCGATAGGTAGGAGAACTTACCGGATGAGTAATAATCTGCCAGGCTTTAATTGCAAACTCAAAAGGGGATGGTGCCTCATGACGTAAGGCAGCTAAAGTATTCAGTTGAGGAGGTTGATAAAATGTTGCCTGAAGCTCAACACACAAAAATTCTTTAAAATAAAGCTCTCTTTTTTTAGGAAACCCGCAACAGCCAATTTTAATCATAGAATTTTGAGTAGTGATGGGCTACTCTTAAAGGTTCAGGGATTCTAAATTTTGATACCTCAAGAACAATATCTTTGGCTTTTTTAAGAGTTATCCCCCAACCGCAGGAGACGAATATCTCCTTTATATTTGTTCTTGTGCGTAGAGCTATTCCTAAGATTCTTCTTCGGTATCTAATGTAAGAAAAACTTCCTCGCAAAACATCTGGTTTTGTGTAATTCCCTAAAAGAAGTGTCTTTGCACAACCGATAGTAGGAATCCTCAACATAATGCCCAAAAATGTAGCCAAACCCATATTTTGAGGATGAAGAAGACCGTTTCCATCAAAGATAAAGCAATCAGGAAAACTCTTTAATCTTTCAATTGCTTCAAGAATAAGAGGGCCTTCTCGAAACATAAGATATCCAGAATAGTAGGGAAATTTTACTTTCTTCTTTAAAATTATCCTTTCTTTTATTCTCAAACTTTTCATCTCCAATGTACATACACACGCCTTTGCCCAAATATCTTGGTAAGAGATGTCAGCAGCTCCTATTAACTCTAACTTTTTCACTTTATCTTCCAAAACAATATATTTTTTTAATTTCTTTTGAATAAAATCGAGCTGTTTAAATTTTCTCATCCAATAATTCTATGTATTCTTTTAATATCTTCACGCCTCTTTCTAAATTTTTTATTCGCACAAACTCATTATTCCTATGAGCACAATCATCTCCAAAACCAAAAGAAAAACAGGGAATCTTTCTCTCCTTAAGAAGACTCACCACAGTAGCGGCTGGATAAAGAGAAAACTCTACCTTTATTCTATTATTCTCCAGCACTTTCTTTAAAGTTTTAATAAGAAAATGCTTTTTATCGATATAGAAAGGCTCTTGAGAAGCTAAAATCTTTAACTTAAATCTTATTCCATAAGTTGTGATTATCTTTCTAATCCTTTCTATAATGATTCTCTCTTCTAAAGGAGAAAGATAACGAATATCCAGCTCAAAGGATACATATCCGGCGACAATATTTACTTTTTCTCCTCCCTCTATTTTTCCTATATTTATCGTCGCCTTTTTTAAAATTTTATCCTGAAGAATATCTTTCAGGATAAAAACTGCTTTCTCAATCGCATTTATTCCCTTCTCAGGATAAGCCCCATGAGCTTCTTTCCCCAAAAGTTCTATCTTTAGATGAAGTACCCCTTTTTGAGAATTTACAATTTTGAAATTGTCGCTATCCAGCACCAGTCCATAATCGATTTTTTTCAAACACTTAAGCAGAGGAATCATTCCGAATTTACTTCCTGTCTCTTCATCTACAGTAAAGGCAAATACTAAATCTAAATTTTTAAGCTGGATATTTTCTTCCTTCATCCTCTTTATTACCGCCAAAACCACGGCTGTATTTCCTTTATCATCAGTTGCTCCTCTACCATAAATTTTTCCTTTATAAATTTTTCCTGATAAAGGCGGGAAAAGCCAGTTTTTTGGGGAAGCAGGAACAGTATCTATATGAGTAGTAATAAGAAGAGTTTTGCGGGAAAAAGAAGAAGAAATTCTGGCTACTACATTCGGTCTTTCCTTCATAAAAGTAAAAAAGGAAACTTTAATCCCTAATTTTTTTAAGTAATCCCGGATAAAAAAAGCTATTTCTTTTTCCTCTCCGGGGGGATTAAACGACCTAATCTTTATAAGTTTTTGAGTAAGTCCTATTACCTCTTCCATTAATTTCTTTTAAAGAGAGATTCAGAAATTCTGCTCTTAAAGGATTGTATCCAAAATAAGTAAATAAGAAATAAGTAGTAGCTGCCAGAGAACCTGTATTTTTGGCTTTAGGGGTATGCCAGCCGTGTCCGGTATCCGCAAAATTAGCCGAAGCATAAGGAAGAACAGGGTAGCCTTTTCCTACAAAGGAAGGTGAACTAATAATCATCTTCTCCATCTCTTCAAAATAGTATTTTGCCTTTCTAAGATAATATTCACTTTTTTTGGAATTTTTATCTTTATAATAATCAGCCATAACCAGAAATGCGAGAATCATCTGTGATGTCCACTCGCAGGAGATAACTCCACCCCTTCCAATATTTTTTGCCTTAGCAAAATCAAACCCCTCTACAATAAACTTCCCCCAAGGATTACTGAAATTTACCTTAACCTTGCAATTCTTCTCCGCGAAATCAAGAATTAAATCGGGGTCCATATCCAGAGAAAGTAGTTCTTCTGCTCCTAAAGAAGTAATCGACCAGGCAAAAGTATCCGTAGCAATTGTTGAATCTCCTTTCCCCCTTCTTACCGGTATTCCTTTATGGGTATAGGCATATCTGTTAAGCCAAGATTTTATTTTTTCTGCCTGAATAAAAAATCCTCTCTTTCCTGTTATTCTATAAAGAAGCCTAAAAAAAGCGTAGGCATCCAGATTGTGTTCTGTAGAATACCAACTAACATTGGGCCCTCCCCTTATGCCTCCTTCTTTATCCATCATCTTCTCAAGAAATTCTGCTACATAATAAGCAATAGGTAAATACTTTTTTTCTTTCCTAAACTGACAATAGTTTAAGGAAGCTATCCCTATCCAGGCACAGACTCCTGAGTGGATAACATATTCAAATATACTTCCATCTGTATAGTAAGCATTAAAAATTGGCTCTCCTTTTTTTACTCTCTCAAGATAAAAATCTAAAATTTTTTCCGCCTCTTTAAAATCTTTAAGAATAGTCAACAAAATCACCGCCAGCGCCTGATCGTAAGTAAAAGCGACCTCCTTCAACTCTTTATCTCCTTCGTAACTTAAAATCAAACCGCTCCTCAAATCTTGCCGAGATAAAATCCACTTATGCATCCCTTCAACTATTTGAGAAAAATAAAGAATCTTTTTCTCTTCAAGCTCTTTCATTTTTTCAGAAAATATAAATACAGAATGTTTTTCTCCTTCTATCTTTCTTTTTAAGTAGAGATTTTCCTCATTTAAAGAAGAAATTTTTTTCTCTAACTTTTCTACCCTCTCCTTTAAGCAAGCAATTTCTTCTTCTTTTTCTGCGGATATACTCTCCTCATATTTCTTTCTCTCTTTTTCTATTTTCTTCTTTAAAGATTCCAACTTTTTTTTCAAATCTTTCTCTCTTTGCGCAAAAAGTTGAAACAATTTTTTCTCCTCCCTTATTGCCTTTGCTAATTTTTCTTTTTCCTCTAAAACTGACTGGTATTGTCTTACCAGCTTTTGATTTTTCTCAATTAACTGCCTTTCTTTAAAATTCAAAAGTAGAGATAGACCCAGAAAAGATACAATTAACATCATACCAAGATAAGGTGTGACTTTTTTCAACAGAGCATAAAGAAACAAAAAATTTTTATCCTTATTGTTTATATGTGTAAATTGAACTCCTAAATAATGGGAGGTAAACTTTTTTTCTTTTTTCTCTTCCTTCCAAATTATCTCTGCCTCTGCCTCAACTTCTCTAAAAGGCAGGTGAAGAATCAGGTTTAATTTTTTACCTTTACTTATCCGATCACCAAATCCCCACCATAAATCATTGATTTTAATACATAATCCTCCATAAGATATGTTGTTGGTAAATCCCTGCAGCCAAGGAGTAAGTCTATTTTTATCTTTAAGGAAGAACTCTACTGCTAAAACAGTAGAGATTCTTATATATTTTCTTCTTTCTGAATGCGTTTTTTTTGCCATCTTTTTGCTAAATTTATTCTTTCTTCTATAGAAGGATGGGTATAGAAAAAAATCTTCCTAAATAAAGAAGGCCTCTCTTCCACTAAGTTCTGCGCTGCTAATTTGTGCATACAACTTATAAAATCTTGAGGATTACAGGTAACTTTCAAGGCTAAAATATCAGCACTTTTTTCTATACTCCGATAAAAAATATTTTTTAAAGGTGTATACAAAAAAAGAAGAATTATCAGGAAAAAAAAGAATAGAGGTAATTGAGGAAGAAATAGTAATCCAGAAAAGTACAGGTCCCATATTTTCTTAAGAGAATAAAAAAGAAAAAAATAGAAAGCTCCCTCAATGAGTAAAACTTTAAATATATCTTTGTTCTTGAGGTGGGCAAACTCATGAGCACAGATGACCTCAATTTCGGAAGGAGAAAATTTTCCTAAAATATTGTCAGCAAGAATCATCCTTCTTTTCCTTATCCCACTAACTAACGCATTGACCTTCTCTGTCCTTTGAGAAAAATCTGCTACCCACACTTTATCTATCTTTAAAGAAAACTTCTCTGCCAACTTTTTCACTCTTTCCTCTAAATCTTTGTCTTGAGAAGGCACTATTTTCAAAAAGATAGGTAGAAGAAAATAAGGAGTGATTTCTGCCAGTAAAAAAAGGATAAAAAAGCAGAATATACTTAAATATACCCACCACAGGGAAAATTTTGTAAAAAAGAAAAGGAACTCAACAAAAATTAAAAGAAGGATTAACTCAATTAATCTTTTCTTAAGAAAATCTTTAATCCACAGAAAAAAATTCTCTCTAAGAAGGCCAAATTTTTTCTCTAAAAAAAAGTCGTTCACATAATAAAAGAAAAAAATTAAAGGAAGAAAGAAGATATAGAAAAAAAACATATAAAGAAATACCTTTCCAGGGGAAAAGGAAATAAGCTTTTCTATTTTCAAAAAAAGAGGAAGAGAGAAGAAATTAAAAAAGATAAGCAGTAAGATAAGAAAGAAGAAAAAATAAAGAAAAAAAGAAATCATCTTTGCTCTCTGATAACGCTTGGCCTTTTTGTTCATTCAGAATTTATCTTGATAATTTTGTGGAAGAAGTCAGAAAAAGATGGAAGCTTTCTTACATTCTCCAAATCAGGGTCTTTTAAGATATAAGAAAAATCGTCATACCCTAAAAGAACTGCCTTTTTTAACTCCTCCAAAGCTTCCTGAGGCTCTCCCACAAGAGAAAGGCTACAAGCTAAATTATAATGGACAATAGGGTCTTGAGGTCTTAATTCAACTAATTTTTTATCGATATTTAATCCTTCCTCATATAGTCCTTTGCGTGTGTAAGCTTCTCCTAAACAAGATAAAGCTTGAACAAAATTCGGTCTTTTCTTTAATAACTTCTCATAAAATATAATCTCAAAACTTTTCTTCTTCCTCTTCCTCATCATCTACCTTCTCCAGAATGATATTATGCCGCAGAAGATAAAAAACTTCTTTTAAATGAGAAGAAAACTCTCTGTATTCTTGAGGAAAAACAAACCTCTTCTTTATTGTAAAAGATTGCCTCAATCTAATTGCATCTTCCTTCTTCTTAAAACTGTAATTACTAAAGAAAGAAAACCATTCAGTCTCTATTTTAGCAGATGAAGGTAAATATTTCAATTTCAAGTTAGAAGGAAGTTTTATAACAATCTCAGCTTCTTTGGTGAAAATTCCCTTAAAATCAATAGGATAAATTCTTTCCTCTTTGGCAATTAAAGAATAATCAAGCCCAATTTCATTAAATGCAGGAAGAATTCTTAGGTTTTTCGCTGGATTAAGAAATTTTTCCGCAACAAAGCTGTATTCTAAACAAGGTGATTTATCCAAATCATCAATATTAGTAATCCGATATTTTAAAAACCGAGAGAAAGAAGAAAATTCTCTCATTTTCTCTAAAATTTTTTCCTTAATCTTTTTAGGATGTGTGTATTTAAGATACCAACGTTGGTAGGAAGCATAATTACCAAAAGAGGTTATCTTTCTTTTTATAAGCACACTTCCTTTTTTAACTTCTATCTCCATATTATAAAGAATTCTACTATTTCTAAGTTGAGGGGTTTTTAAGATCTTAAATCCTTTCTCATCGAGAAACAAAAGTACTCCTCTTGCTTGATCCATAACCGGTAAATCACTGAAAGAGGTAGTTTCTGAAGTAGGATCACAAAACACAATTTTATCATTTAATCTAATCGCACAAATTACATGATTAAAATATAATGCAGGAAAATTTTTATCAAGCAAGTAGTTATCTTGAGTGGAGATAAGAACAGGAAAACTTTCCACTCCTGCCTCCCTCAATAAAGCAACTAAAAGAATCGTCTGGTCTTTACAATCCCCATATTTATTTAGAAACACCGTGGAGGCTTGATGAGGCTGGTAACCACTCTCTCCATATTCTACAGCAACATAACGAATATTTTTAGCTACATATTCATAAAGTCTTTTTGCTTTTGTATAAGGATCTTTAATTCCTCCAAGATATTTTCTCAAAAACTTCTTCTCCTCTTTTCCTAAAAATAACTTGTCTTTATAAAGATCATACCACCACTTATAAATTTCTTCCCAACTATCAAAAGAGGTAACAGCAATTGTGGGATTGATATAACTTGAAGATGGACGGCGGCTTTCAGGATAGAGAGGTAGAATCTCTTTGAATTTCCAAGTATAAACTTTTTTATCTTCATATTGACTCTCTTGAGGATAAAGATTTATCCCACGAGCATATTCTTCATTAAAGAATTTAAATCTTATTTTTTTCTGTAAAGGGATAATAACCCTAAATTGTGCCTTATAAATAGGATATTCTTCCCGTAAACGATAAAAGATGGAGAAATCATCCTTATTTATTAATCGAGAAGAGTATATCCTTAATTTATATTCAATTATAGAACCGACTTCGGCTCCTGGAAGAGAAATAATGAATGCTCTTGCATTACTATATAAAGGATAATTCAGATATTTGCTTACATCCCGAATATTCTCCTCTCCGGCATAAAAAACGTTTCCTTCTTTATTGATACTGCGCGCAAACTCCAACTCTATTCTTTCATAAGTTGAATCATAACCAATCTCTATCTCCGCCATCTTTTTTCCTCGCTCATTTAGAATTTTCTCTATTACATGAATCTCCCATAAAGAAGTATTATGAGAAGTTATCTCCATACGTTCATCTACAAAAAGAATCAACCCTGCCTCATCTTTAATTTTCCTCAAGAAACCTTTTGCCTCCTCAAGTAATTTGTGAATATAAGGAAGATGCAATTTTTCTACTTTTGCCTTTATTTTTCTAATTCTTTTCTGAGCCAATTCATAATAGGGAGGCTTTACCTTTTGATATATTTTCAATGCTTTAGGATAAAGATTTTTTTTCTCTAAAGCTATTCCATAAAGATAAAAACCTTCGCCAGAATCAAGCTCCTCCGATATCTTCTCAAAAATTTCCAAAGCTAAGGTGTATTTTCCTAAGTGAGTTAAGCTTTTTGCAAGAAGAATCTTTGCTTTCTTCCCACCTTCGTTCTTTAGAAGTTCAACTACTTTTTCATAATCGCGAAAATTATATAAAAATTGAGCAAATTCTATTTTCTTTTCTTGAGAAACTCTATTTAATCTTCTCTCATAGAAAGCAATTAGCTTTTGATACTGAGTCTCAAATTTTTGCAGAGAAGGAAAACACCCCGAGAAAAATAACAATAAGATGATAAAGACAAACCTCATAATCTATCCAAAAATCTTTCCAAACGAATAATTGCCTCTTTTAGATTTTCCAAAGAATTAGCAAATGAAATTCTCAAAAACTTATCGTAATCTTCTCCAAAAGCCTTCCCCGGAACTACAGCTACTTTCTCTTCAAAAAGAAGTCGACGAGCAAATTCTAAAGAAGAGATTCTAAATTTCTCTACAGAAGAAAAGCAGTAAAAGGTCCCTTGAGGATAAGGAGTCTTGAGACCCAAACGATTAAGTTCTTTTACAATAAAATCTCGACGACGTCTATATTCCCTCACCATCTCCTCTACCGTATCCTCCTCTCTCAGAGCCTGACAGCCCGCAATCTGGGAAACTATCGGAGCACAAAGCATAGAAAAGGAATGAATTTTGGTCATTGCCTCAATTATCCTCTTGGGGCCACAAGCATAACCGATACGGAATCCGGTCATTGCATATCCTTTAGAAAATCCATTAAGAAGGAGCGTTCTTTTTTTCGCCCCTTTAAGGGAAGAGAAAGGAATATGTTTTCCTTCATAAACAATTTCGGAATAAATCTCATCGCTAACAACAAAAATGTTATTTTGAGAAAAAATCTTCCAAAGATTATTCAATTCTTTCTGAGAATAAGTGGTTCCTGTAGGGTTACAAGGATAGTTAAGAATTACTAATTTGGGAGAATTCTTTTTAACCACCCTTACCAACTTCTCCATCTCTATCTTGAACCCTTTCTCAATCTTAGTAGGTAGATAAATTATTCTTCCCAAATTCAGCTCCACCAAAGCAGGATAAGCCACATAATGAGGGCTGATGATTAAGACTTTATCTTTGGGATTAAGGATTGCCCTTAATGCTAAATCTAAAGCTTCGCTCACCCCGCAAGTTATAAGTATCTCATCTTCACTATCATAATCTAAAAAATACTTTCTCCTCAAGTACTCACAAATTTGCTCTCTTAAAACCTTCAGCCCCTTATTAGAGGTATAAGAAGTATAGCCCTCCTCTAAAGCAGTAATTGCCTTCTCTCTTACTCTCCAAGAAGTTACAAAATCAGGCTCTCCTACTCCTAAGGAGATAACATCCGGCATCCCTAAAACTAAATCAAAAAATTCTCTTATTCCCGAGGGGGGAATCCTTTCTACTCTTTTCGCAATCATCTCATCTTATAGAGATTATCTACTATATTTTACCTTTTTTTCGTTCTTTTTAAAGAATATTTCCTTTTTATAAGACAGTTGACTATTCGGGCATACTCTTCTATATCCAAAGCATCACCTCTTATATCTCTATTTATCCCTAATTCCTCCAAAATAGAAATCAACTTCTTTTTATCCCCCAAAACATTAATGATTTTTTTTCTTCTTTGCGAAAAAACTTTCTTTATTAATCTAAAGAAAAAATCCTCATCTTCAACTTTATATTTTGGTTCTTTAAAAAAAATTAATCTCACAAAAGAAGCATCTACTTTAGGCGGAGGGGAAAAGGCAGTCTTGGGAATAGTAAAAAGAACTTCTACTTGAGCATAATATTGAATATAGCAACTTAAAAAAGAATAATTTTTATCCTTGGGCTTGGCTACTAATTTCTCCGCAAATTCTTTCTGAAAGGTTAAGAACGCTTTCTTTATAAGACGACGATTTTTTACCAGATAACGAATAAGATAGTTACTAATGGAGAAAGGAATATTTCCTACTACTACCAGATTCTTGCCTATCTCTTCCAGATTCAGCTTTAGAATATCCTTGGAGATGATTCTTACCTGAGGAAAAGAAGAAAATTTATCTTTAAGAATCTGGATTAACCTTGGGTCTAATTCCACACAAGCAACTGATTTTGCACATAGTAAAAACTGTGTGAGTTCTCCTCTGCCTGAGCCAATTTCTACAACGTTTTCTTTATCAATTTCTAAAAAAGAGGCTATTTTCTTAAGATAAGTTTTATTTTTTAAGAATACCTGTCCTAATTGCTTACTGAATCTCATCAAGAAAGTTTCACTGCCAGTTTTATTGCTTCCTGCATAGAAGAATAAAAAATCCTCTCCTTTTTCCTTATAGCCTCAAACGCTACTCCATGGGAGGGAGAGGTTCGGATAATAGGAAGACCTATTGTTAAGTTGACTCCATCTTGAAAGGAGAGAAGTTTAAAAGGAATCATTGCTTGATCATGATAGGCACAGATTATACAGTCAAACTTTTTAAGACTTGTATCTATAAAGAGAGTATCCCCAGGATAAGGCCCCTCAATTTTTTTTCCGCAGTAAGAAATTGCCTCCTTCATTATTCTTTCTTCCTTATCTAAAAAAGTATCTATCCCGGCATGAGGATTAAGGCTTGCCAAAGCAATACGAGGATTTTTTATCCCAAATTTTTCTTTCAAAAAACCATAAATCAAATCAATAACGGCCACCAACCTATCCTTAGAAATATTCTTACTTACTTCTCTTAAAGGAAGATGGCGAGTGAGGAGAACTACCTTCAGTTTAGAAGAGACCATCATCATAGCAAAATTTCTTGCTTTAAAAAATTCCGCTAAGAACTCAGTATGTCCACAGAATTTAGGATACAAAAGTTTTATCGCCTCCTTAGATACCGGAGCAGTAACCAAACCTTTTATTTTCTCTTTCTCTATCAGGAAAAGCGCTTTTTTTAAGTAATTAAGGCTGGCTTCCCCGGATAACTTATTTATATACCCCTTCTTTATCTTTTCTATAAAAGGGGTCTCCATATCAATTAACTCTATTTTCTTCCTTACTTTAGAATATCCAGAAATACTTTTTAATATTTTTTCATCACCCACAACAGAAAACTTTACATTCCTTACATTCAAGCTTTCTATCGCTTTAAGAGTAATATAGGGTCCGCATCCGGCAGGATCTCCTATAGTGATAACTATCTTTTTTTTACTCATAAATCTTAATCAGAGCTTCTCCCTTCAACTTTTCTATCCATTTTTTAAACAATTCTGTAAATTTTTTTTCTTCAAGAAGAGAATATATCTCCTCCTTCACTTCTTCAAGAGAGGAAATCATAGAAGGAATTTTTTTCTCCAGATAAACAATATAAAAGTATTCCCCAATTTCTTTCATTACCATCTCTTTTTCTTTAAGGTTATCAACCACTTTTTTAATCTCTTCCTTTAACCTGTCCTTTTCCACGCGAATACGTTGCAAATTCTTCCCCCAATTATCGCTTTTCTTCAAACTTTCATAAACTAAGAGTGCCTCCTCTTCACTCTTCCATTTACCAATCCAGATGATATACTCTGCAGGTTTGGTAAATCTTTTTTTATTGTGATAATAGAACTGGGTAATCTCATAAGGAGTAATATTCAGTTTTGAGCGCACGTATTTGTCTATCATAAGCCGAATAAGATACTCCTCTTCTAATCTTTTCTTTAACGAAGCAAGGCTTAATCCTTCCTTAGCTAAATTTTTAGAAAACTCACCAAAAGAAGAGTAAAAAGAGGAAATTCTCTCTATCTCTTTTTTAACCCAGCGTGGGGGAACGTGAACATTCTCCTTTTTGGCCAAAGAAAGTATCAACTTATTTTCTATTAAAGTATCAAGAATCTTCTTTTTAAATTCCTCATCAATCTTTATTTGAGGATTTTTATACTTCAACACTTTACAGTAGTTCTCTAAATCCTGAGAAGTGATTACCTCTTGATTAACTCGGGCAATTATACGATTTATACTTTCTGCCTTTACAAAAAAGTAGACAAGGAAAATAAAAACCAGAAGAGCCCCTTTAACTTTTTGAGAAAATCTCATCTTTTAAATATTCTATCTCCTTTTTTAATAACCGACAATAAAGATCAAAACCTACCAGAGAAACAAATCCATGTTGCTCCCGTCCCAATAAATTTCCTGCACCACGCAACTCTAAATCACTTTGGGCGATTTTGAATCCTGCTCCTAAGTGAGAAAACTCCTCTAACAATTTCAGTCTATCTTTTGCTTCTTTTGATAATAAAGAAAATTTAGGAACTAAAAAATAAGCATAAGCCTGGATATTAAACCTTCCTACCCTTCCTCTTAATTGATGTAAATCAGCCAGACCAAAAGTGTGAGCATCATTTACAAAGATTGTATTTGCCGAAGGAATATCTATTCCTGATTCAACAATCGCTGTAGAAAGTAAACATTCAATCTTCTTGTGGATAAACTCTAACATCACCTTCTCAATTATTCGTGCAGGCATAGAAGCATAAATTACTCCTATCTTCAAAGAAGGCAAGAGCCTTCTCAATATATTTTCTATTCGAGGAAGTGTATTTATCCGATTATGAATGAAAAAGACTTGCCCTCTCCTCTTTAACTCTTGCAAGATAGCCTCTTTTATAAAGGAAGGAGAAAACTCCAAAACTTTTGTTTTTACTGCCAATCTTTCCTGAGGCGGTGTCTCAATTAAGGAAATTTCCTTCAATCCCACCAGTCCCATATAAAGCGTACGGGGGATAGGTGTTGCGGTTAAAGTCAAAACATCGATTCCTACCTTCATTTTTTTTATTTTTTCTTTATGAACAACACCAAAACGGTGCTCTTCATCAATAATTAAAAGTCCTAAATCTTTAAACTTCACATCATCAGATAAAAGCCGGTGTGTCCCTACCACTATATCAACTTTACCCTTTCTTAATCCTTCCAAAATAATTCTTTGCTCTTTTTTTGTGCAGAAACGGGAAAGCATCTCCACAACTATAGGAAAATCTTTTACCCTTTCTTTTAAGTTCTCATAATGCTGATAAGCTAAGACGGTTGTGGGAACCAAAAAGGCAACTTGCTTGTTATCCATCACTGCTTTAAATGCCGCACGCATAGCTACTTCTGTCTTTCCGTATCCAGTATCTCCACAAACTAATCTATCCATACAAGATGGGGACTCCATATCTTTCTTTATCGCGTAGAGTGCTTTTTTTTGGTCCGGTGTCTCCGGATAAGGAAATTTCTCCTCAAATATTTTCTGCCACTCTGTATCAGGAGAAAATCTAAATCCTCCTTTAAGGCGCCTCTCTGCTTCAACCTTTAAAAGCTCCCAGGCAAATTCTTTTACCCCTCTCTCCACACTTCTTTTTGTTCTTATCCATTCTCTTCCTCCTAATTTTGTAAGCTTGGGGGCTCGAGGAGAGAAACTTATATATTTGTGTAACTTATGAATATCCTCTCGAGGAACATAAAGAATCTCTTTATCCTTATATTCTATAGCAAGAAAATAATCCTCTTTATCCTTCGCTTTTATCTTCCTCAATCCTAAAAATCTTCCTATGCCGTATTGATTATGAACTATATAATCCCCTTTTTTTATATTTAAGGCTATATCTAAAGGAATATCTTCGTAGTATTTTCTTAATCCTCTTCTCCTTACAGGAAGAATGATAAGAAAATCGTATTCCAAAACTTTTTTATTTATACTCTTATCAAAACTATAAATCTTTTTTATTAAAGCAAACTCCCATTCCACTCTTACAGGAAGATTAAAATTTGAAGGAAATATTTCCAGATTTTCTCCTTTTAAAGAGAAATCTCCCACCAAAGCTACCTCCTCTACACGAAAATATCTCAACCGAATAACTTCTTTTACAACTTCATCTTGAGAAATCTCTTTGGAGGGATAAAGTTTTAAAGTATCAATCATTTCCGGTGAAGAAGAAGAACTAAAGGAGAGGCGATATAAACGGAAGAATAAGTTCCTGTAATAAACCCTACAAATAGAGCAAAAGAGAAACTCCTCAAAGCTTCCCCGCCCCCCACAAGCATACATACTACTACAAGAATAGTGGTGAAAGAGGTAATTATTGTCCGAGAAAGAGTCTGATTAATCGCTTTATTAATTATATCTTTTAAAGAAGCTTTATACTCCTTTTTTGAAAGCTCACGTATACGGTCATAAACTACAATTGTATCATTAATAGAATATCCGGCGATAGTTAAAAGAGCAGTAACCACAAGAAGGGTGATTTTAAATCCTGCCAGAACTATAAATCCTAAAGTTAGAAGAATATCATGAAAAAGTGCAATTACTCCTGAGAAAGCAAAATCAAAATGTTTAAACCGAAAAGCGATATAAATTAAAATTCCCAAAAGAGAGAAAATTATAGCTAAGGTTGCCTTTCCCCTTAATATTTTTCCTACTGCCGGTCCAATTCTTTCCACGCCTAAAGGCATCACTTTTTTAAATTCCTTCCCCAAAATTTCTTCTACTTTTGAAGAAACATCTTCTTTACTTCTTATAATTATCCCTCCCTTTATATCCTTAAATTCCTGAATGGTCAAACCAGAAATACCTGCTTTTTTTAAAATCCTCCTTACTTTCTCAACCTTAGCCGAAGGGACAAGTTTATATTTCGCAATTTGACCTCCCGCAAAGTCTATTCCCCACTTATCCTCTCTTAATTTAAAATTAACCATTCCTATAAGGATTAAGAATAAAGAGAGTGTCATCCAAAAATTTCTCATTTTTACGAAGTTAATATTAGCTGAGCTTATCATCTTTAACATCTTAAACTTTTTAATTCTTTTAATAAGAAAATAAAAGACGGTCCTTCCCACAAAAATAGCGGTAAAAATACTTGCTATGATTCCTAAAGAAAGAGTGGTGGCAAATCCTTTTATAGGACCGGTTCCGTAAATAAATAGAAATAGAGCAGCAATAAGAGTAGTTAGGTTGGCGTCTAAAATAGTTCTTTTAGCCCTATCAAACCCATTTTTTACCGCCAAAGAAATAGGCTTTTTTTCCTCTAACTCTTCTCTTATCCTCTCAAAGATCAAAACATTGCCATCAACTGCCATTCCTAACGTTAAAATCATTCCCGCAATTCCCGGCAAGGTTAAGGTAGCTTTAAGAAAGCTTAATCCAGCAAGAATAAAGAGTAGGTCCAAAACAAGACAAAAGAAAGCAACAAGCCCTCCCAAAAGATAGTAGGAGAACATAAAGATTACCACCAATATAGACCCCAAAATAATGGAAAATATTCCCCTTCTTATAGCATCGCTCCCCAGAAGGGGCCCTACTGTTCTTTCCTCTTCAATTTTTAAAGGACAGGGTAGGGCTCCGGCACGCAAAACTAACGCTAAATCACGCGCCTCCTCTACAGAAAAATCTCCACTAATCTGTGCATCTCCGCTTAAAATCGGCTCTTTAATTAAAGGAGCGCTTTTCACTATTCCATCCAGAACTATAGCTAACCTTTTTCCTACATTTTTGGTGGTGACTTGGGCAAACTTTTTTGTCCCTTGGGAATTAAATTTTAAGGTAACAATAGGAAACATATTAGCGTCAAAACTTGTAGAAGCATTAGCCAAATCTTCCCCCGTAAGGGAGGCCTCTTTCTTTAAAAGTAGATGGGTATCTTTAAATTTTTTCCATTCGTAACCAGAAGGAACTTTTCCTTCTTCTGCCTGTTTAATCTTTTCTTTATCCTCCTCAACCAACTTAAATTCCAAAAATGCCGTCTGCCCAATCAGTCTCAATGCTCTTTTTCTCTCTACCACACCTGGCAATTCTACTAAGATAGAATCTTCTCCTTGAAGCTGAATACGTGGCTCTTTTACCCCAAACTCATCAATCCGATTTCTTATAATCTCTAAAGCTATCTCTTGCGTTTCTTTCAATTTGGAAGGGACAACTTTAGAGGTATCTATTCTTAAAGTAAGATACATACCCCCTTTTAAATCAAGACCTAAATTTAATTTTTTCTGAGGAGGAAATACATAAAGAACGCTGATTACCAAAAGAGTGGTAATAACAACAATCCTTAATTTTATATCCCGAGGATTAATCACGGCGTTTTTTTAGATAAGCAATACTATTTTTATCTATCTCAATTTTTGTGTTATCATCAACCCGCAAGACAAAGGTCTTTTCCTTAACATTTACAATTACTCCATGGATACCCCCCACGGTTACCACCTCATCGTTTTTTTTGAGACTACTAATCAGCCTCTGGTGCTCAATCTGCTTTTTTCTCTGCGGTCTTAAAATAAGAAAGTAGAAAAGAAGAATGAGAAAAACAAGGGGGAAAAGCTGTGCTAAAGGGCTTGGTTGTTGAGGCATTATTTATCTATCTGGTTCTTATATCTTTTAAAAAGACTCTTTACGGTCTCTGTAGGTTTGGCTCCTTTCTTTATCCATTCTTGATATTTTTCTATATCGATTTTAAGAAGATCTTTTGAGGGGTCATAAAAGCCTATCTCTTCCACAAAATCAGATTCTCTTGCTTTTTGCACCTCCGAAACGACAATTTTGAAATGATACCTTCTTTTAATTGATTTACCTGACTTTCTTAATCTTATCCTAAGCATATCATTCCTCTCCTTCAAATTCAAAAATAAATTCTGGTTCCACTAAAGGGGAATAAGGAGGCAGAAGAAAAAATCCTGTTTCATAAACCCCCAAAAGCGTTCTTCCCAGCGTATAAGTTATTCCTTTAAGAGGTCCCCAAAATATCCCTGCCAGATCTCCCTCTTTTTGGGTAACTTTTATCATCTGACGTGGTATCTCAAAACTCGCTAAAGAAACATTAGCCACGCCTCTCACCAGTTTCCTTAAAAAATTATAATTTTGAGAGAAACTGGGGAAAGGAAAGATTATTCCTATTATCAAAAATAAAAGAATGACCTTTCTCATTCTCTCCTCCTTTTATAAAATATGGTCTAATTTAAGTCTTTTTATCTTAAGATATTTTTGATTTTCCTCGGTTTCCTCCATCTTAAGAGGAATTCTCTCTACAATTTCCAATCCATATCCGGAAAGCCCAATGATTTTTCGAGGATTATTAGTAAGTAATCTGATTTTTTTCACTCCCAAATCAGCAAGAATTTGTGCTCCTATCCCATATTCTCTTAAATCTGCAGCCAATCCTAATGCCTTATTTGCTTCCACCGTATCTAATCCTTTCTCCTGAAGACGATAAGCTTTTATTTTATTTTTCAAACCAATTCCTCTTCCTTCCTGTTGTAAGTATAAAAGCACACCTCCTTCTTTACCAATTAACTTTAAGGAATGATAAAGTTGCTTCCCACAGTCACATCTTCTTGAAGAAAAAATATCTCCGGTTATACATTGAGAGTGAACCCTTACAATTACCGGATTATTTTCTATTTTTCCTTTAACTAAAGCTAAATGCAAGCTCTTATCAATAAGTATCTCATAAAGATATAAATCAAATTCTCCATAATCTGTAGGAAGCCTGATCTTTTCTATGCATCTTACCAGTTTCTCTTTTTTCCGCCGATATTCAATCAAAGAAGCAATAGTGCAAATTTTTAAATTATGCTTTTTAGAAAACTCTATCAAATCAGGAAGCCGAGCCATTGTTCCATCATCTTTTATTATTTCACAGATTACCGCTGCCGGATAAAGTCCAGCCAGTTTAACCAAATCAATACTTGCTTCTGTATGACCTGCTCTTACAAGAACCCCTCCCTCTTTTGCTTCCAAAGGGAATATGTGGCCGGGTCTAACTAAATCTTGAGGAGAGGTACGAGGATCAATTAATACTTTAATTGTTTGGGCACGATCATAAGCAGATATTCCGGTGGTAACTCCTCTTTTTGCATCTACCGACATTCTCCAAGCAGTCTTAAAAGGATCCTCCTCATTCACCGGCAGACTCAAGTTGAGTTCTTCTATTCTTTTCTTAGTTAAAGGGACACAAACCAGACCCCTTGCTTCTTTAATCATGAAATTGATAACTTGAGGGGTGGCAAACTGGGCAGCAACTACCAAATCCCCCTCATTCTCTCTATGCTCATCATCAACTACAATTACTGGTCTTCCTTTTCTTATCTCCTCAATAATCTCCTCTATAGAAACAAACATTTTTTACTCCTTTTTAGGTAAAATACCTTAACGCAACCAAGTAAAAATGTCAAGGGGAAATCCTTCCCAACGAAAACTGCATACTGTCTTAAAAACTAAATCCATCAAGTAG
>CAZJOV010000013.1:0-21869 GCA_964547735.1 uncultured Planctomycetia bacterium
AGAGGTGGCAAAAATCATCCTAATTATAGAAATATGCAGCCTCTGGCTGCGAAATGTGTCCGCTGAAGCGGACGAAATATGCAACCTTCGGTTGCGAAATTTATAGGAATATACCTCGTGAAATAGATAGAGATTTAATAGAAATTGAAGGAAAGAAAATCAGGTATTGCTTATTTTGGTAAACCCCGAACCACACCTTTACCCCGCCCTTTCTTTGAAAGAGCGGGGGGTTCTGTGGTTCGGGGCAAAAGAGTTAGATTGGGTAAGAGTTGTTCTGCAAAAATAGGCTCGGTTAATATAATGTTTCGTCGTTACGTCACTCCTTGACAGTATTTTCTTTTTATGTTAATGTAGAAAAAATGCGTTGCAGAATAATTCTTTTTTTCTCCTCAATATTTTTTTTGTTGTTTTCTTTATCCGCCCAGGATCTCCCTTCAATAAAAAAAGAAGCTCAACTCTATCGAGATAAGGGTTATCAACTCCAGCAGGCAGGAAATTTAAAAGAAGCATTAGTCTATTATCAGAAAGCAGTGCAATTGAATCCTTCTTTATATCAGGTTTATAATGATATGGGAGTAATTTTGGAAAGTTTGGGGGAAAAAGAAAAAGCAATAAAAATGTATAAGAAGGCTTTAGAGATTAACCCTTCTTATCTTCCTCCCTATTCTAACTTAGCTTTGTTGTATGAGGAGATGGATGATATTCCAAATGCTACTTTCTATTGGAAGAAGCGGTATCTTCTGGGAAAGGATGCCAGAGATAAATGGTGGATTAAGGCAGCTCAGCATTTAGCTAAGTTGGGAGCTTATTCTGAGGCAAGGAAAGAGTATTTAAAGATGAAGGCAAAGCCTTTCTATAGGGAGGTTTCGCAAAAAATTTCTCAGGAAAAATTAAAAAAGATAGAAGAGGCTAATCTGCACTTCAGGATGGGCTGTGAGTATTTAAACCAAAAAAGAATTAAAGAAGCAATAGATGAGTTTGAGATTGCTTTTCGGATAAACCCGCCAGACGAGATTCTTAAAAAAGAAATAAGATACTATCTTGAGAAAGCCAGAGAGGAAAGAACAAAACAGGAGGCTCGCCGATATATGGAGGAGGCATTAACTCATTTAGATAAAAATGAATATGCTTTAACAGTTGAAAAATTGAAGGATGCACTATCTGTAATCTTTAGTACTCAAAATAATCCCTGATTGATTCTGGCAATTTTTAATGGATAAAGAGTTGTATCTTTTGGATGGAACCTCAATCTGTTACCGCTCATTTTATGCCCTTCGTCTTTCTACAAAAGAAGGTTTCCCTACAGGAGCGATTTATGGATTCCTCAATACTTTAAGAAGAATAATGAAAAAATTTAACCCTTCTTACTTAGGAATATGTTTTGATGTATCTCGAAAGACATTTCGTCAAGATAGATTCAAAGAATATAAAATCCAGCGACCCCCTACTCCTGATAAATTAAAAATGCAAATTCCATTGATTAAGAAAATAATTAATTATTTGGGGATAAAGATTATCGAAAAAGAAAGATGGGAGGCAGATGACTTAATCGCTTCTCTGGTAAAAAAAGCAAAAAAAGATGGGGTAAAAGTTATAATTGTAAGTTCGGATAAAGATATATTCCAGCTTATTTATAAAGATAAAGTAGTAATCTATGAGCCTTTTAAAGATAGGTTTTATGAGGAGGAGGGTTTTTTACAAGAGTTTGGCTTTTCTCCTTCTCGATTTATAGATTATTTAACTCTTGTAGGAGATACAGTGGATAATATTCCGGGAGCAAAAGGAATTGGCAGGAAGCAGGCAGTTGATTTGATAAGAAAATATGAGAGCATAGAGAAGATTTATCAGAATCTGGAAGAGCTTTCTCCTTCAATAAAAGAAATTTTAGAGAAAGAAAAAGAAAAGGTATTTTTAAGTAAAGAGTTAGTTAAACTGGATGAGATTGAACTTGAGGTCGATTGGAGGGATTTAAAGATAGAAGAACCCGATTACGCATCTCTTTACAAAATTTTTAAAAATTTGGAATTTAAGTCTTTTCTTAAAGAGATTCCCGCCCCTTCTTTAAACCTTAATATAGAAGTTAAAGAAGAAATCAATCTGTCATTGAAGGAGGAAATAAAAAGAGAAGGACGCCTTTTTTTCTATACAGAGGGAGAAGATATTTATCTTTGGAAGGACGGTATCTATAAAAGTAAAGCGAAGGAATTAGAGGATATTTTGCAAGATAGGACCATTCAAAAGGTATCTTATAATTTCAAAAATCTTTTTAAAAAAAATCTTCCTTTAGAAGGAAAGATTTTCGATGTGATGATTGCTGCCTATTTGGTTGATCCTTCTTGTGAGAACTATTCTTTTTCTGAGTTGATAAATACCTTTTTAGATACTTTTGTGCAGGAAGTGCCTTCTTGTAGTTATCCTTACTTTATATCTCAATTGTTTTTTTCTCTGCAGGAGAAATTAGAAAAATATGAGTTGAGAGAGATATTTTCTGAGATAGAGATGCCTTTGGTAGAAGTGCTATCGGAGATGGAGAAAAGAGGAGTTAAGATTGATGAGGAATTTCTGGACAATTTTTCTTACAGGATAACCCAGAGAATTTTTAAATTAACAAAAGAAATTTTTAATCTTGCAGGAGAAAGCTTCAATCTTAATTCTCCTGCCCAGCTACGCAGAATTCTTTTTCAAAAGCTGAAACTGCCTCCGGTAAAGAAGGGAAAGACTGGTTTTTCTACCGATGAGGAGACGCTTTTAAGGTTAGAAGAAAAACATCCTCTTATCCCCCTTCTTCTTGAGTATCGTCAATTGAGCAAGTTAAAATCCACATATATAGATAATTTCCACAAAGAAGTAAAAGAAGGCCGCCTTTTTACTTCTTTCAACCAGATAGGAACTCAGACTGGGCGAATAACTACTGTTTCTCCTAATCTGCAGAATTTACCTATTCAAAATTCTCTGATGAGAGAGATAAGAAAAGCAATTATCTCTTCTTTCGAGGAAGGGCTCATTCTTTCTGCCGATTATTCTCAAATAGAGTTGAGGATTTTAGCCCATTTTTCTCAAGATAAGAATCTAATTGAGGCCTTCTTTAAAGATTTAGATATCCACAAGTTTACTGCTTCTTTGCTCTTCAGTATTCCTGTGGAGGAAGTTACCTCTTCTCAACGAGATTTAGCCAAAAGGATAAATTTTGGGATAATTTATGGAATGGGAAAGAAGCGATTGGCAGAAGAGTTAGGGATATCTGTTTCCGATGCAGAAAGATTCATCCAGGAGTATTTTCTTCGTTATCCAGGAGTGAAAAAATATATAGAAGATATAACAGAGAAAGCCAAAAAAGATGGTTGGATAAAGACTTTAAAAGGAAGAATTCGCTTTCTTAAAAAAGACTCTCCAGATTTATCCTTTCTTGAACGACAAGCGATAAATACCCCTATTCAGGGAAGTGCTGCTGATTTGATAAAGATGGCGATGGTAAAAATTCATCAGGAGTTTTTAAGGGAAAACTTTTCCTCAAGAATGATTCTGCAGATACATGATGAGCTGGTTTTTGATGTCGAAAAAGAAGAGTTGGAAAAAGTAAAAATGATTGTAAAAAGAAAAATGGAGGAAGTATTTAAACTGAGGGTTCCTCTTAAGGTAAACTTGAAGGCGGGAAGAAACTGGTTAGAGATGGGGAAAATTTAGGAAAGGAGAGAGATGAAAATAGCTTTTTTTTCCTCGGAAGTTTTTCCTTTTGCAAAAACAGGTGGGCTTGCAGATGTATGTGGTTCTTTGCCAAAAAATTTAGCTAAAGAGGGTTGTCAAGTTAAGATATTTATGCCTTTTTACAAGAATATAAACCCAGAAAATTTTTATGATGGATTTGCTACTACAAGAGTAACTGAGAATTTGGAGGTGGTCTTTATAAGAAATGATAGTTATTTTTTTCGTGATTATCTTTATACCACACCTTCTGGAGATTACCCGGATAATCTGGAAAGATTTTCTTTCTTTTGCAAAAAGGTTTTTGAAGTGCTTAAGAAGATTGAATTTTCTGCGGATATTTTTCATACTAATGATTGGCAGACATCTCTTGTAAATATTTACTTGAAAATTTTGTATAAAAATGATAAATTTTTTAAGGGAGCAAAATCAATATTAACCATCCATAATCTTGCTTATCAAGGAATTTTCTCAAAAGAGAAATTCTCTTGTTTAGGAATAGATGAAGAATATTTTTCTCCATCTTATCTTGAATTCTATGGAAAGATAAATCTTCTAAAAGGAGGAATTATCTTTGCGGATATGGTTAATACAGTAAGCCCTACCTATAGCAGGCAGATTCAGACAAAAGAATTTGGCTGTGGTTTAGAAAGTGTTTTAAGGCAAAGGAAAGACCGCCTCTGGGGAGTCTTAAATGGCATAGATGTAGAGATATGGAATCCCTGCCAGGATAGTTTTATTTATCAGAGGTATTCATCCTCCTCCATAGAGGAGAAATATATTAATAAGGTAAAACTTCGGGAAGAGTTAGGCCTGAGGAAGGATGAGAATATTTTTCTTTTAGGAATGGTGACCCGCCTGGCAGAGCAGAAAGGGATAGATATTTTGATAAAAGCACTGGATAAAATTTTAGAGAAGTATCAATTGGTAGTTTTGGGGACAGGAGATGAGGTCTATCATCAGCAGTTAGAGAAGAAAGCAAAGAACAGAGGCGAGGTTTTCTCCTTGAACTTAAAGTTTGACGAGACTTTAGCCCACAAAATCTACGCTGCCTCGGATGTATTTTTACTCCCTTCAAGATTTGAGCCCTGTGGGCTTTCTCAGATGATATCTTATCGTTATGGAACCATTCCTATAGTTCATCATACAGGAGGTCTTGCTGATACCGTGAAAGATTATTCTCGAGGGGGAGGAGGATTTGTTTTTAAGAGGTATCATCCCAAAGCTTTGCTGGAAGCAATAATGAGAGCAGAAGCTTTATTTAAAAGTGATAGAAAAGAATGGATTTCCTTAATGAAGAAAGTTATGGAGTATGATTTTTCCTGGCAGAAGACAGCTAAAGATTACATAAAGATGTATGAAAAATGTCTGTCTTTGGATTGACGGGTGATTGGGGGAGTGGAAAGAGTACAATATTGAAAGAGTTAAAAAAGAAAGGAGCAAAAATTATCTGTGTGGATGATGTAATTTATAGTGCTTACAGAAAAAGAAATTCTCCTCTTTACAAAAAGATAAAAACCTGTTTTCCTCAGGTAATAAAGGATAGTAGCATTTCTCTACCTCATTTGCGAGAGGTAGTATTTTCCAATAAGCAGGCACTTAAAAAGTTAGAAGAGATTGTTCATCCCTGGATAATAAAAAAATTAAAAATGTGGATAAAAAAAGCAAAAAGTGGTAAAATACATATTGCCGAAGTTCCTCTTCTTTTTGAAAAGAGATTAGAGGATTTTTTTGATGCAGTTATTTTTGTTTACGTTCCTCGCCGAATTCTTGAGGCAAGACTTAGGGAGATAACCGGCTTTTCTTATAGAGCGATTAGAAAAAGACTGAGTTTGTTTATTCCTTCTCAAAAGAAAAAAAGACAAAGTAATATTGTTGTAAGGAATGATGGCGATTTGGCTACCTTAAGAAAAAAAATATCTCAGCTGTGGAACGCTCTTCTTACTTTCTCTTCCGAAAAAAAGGTAATTATATAAAGGATGAAAAAAAATTCTTCTACGAAAATAAGGGGGGTGGATATGGAAGGATTGGATATCGGGAATCTTAAAGAGATGAAGATAGCAGAATTAAACCGCATTGCTAAGGAGTTAGAGATCAATGGAATAAGTGGACTAAAAAAGCAGGATCTTATTTTCAGGATTCTGCAGGCCAAGGCAGAGAAAGAAGGATTGATGTTTGGAGGAGGAGTGCTGGAGGTGCTTCCTGAAGGGTTTGGGTTTTTGCGTTCTCCTAATTATAATTATTTACCTTCTCCTGATGATATTTATGTTTCTCCTTCCCAGATAAGAAAGTTTTCTCTGCGCACTGGAGATACAGTAAGTGGCCAAATTCGTTCTCCTAAGGAAAATGAGAAATATTTTGCTCTTCTTAAGGTAGAGGCAGTAAATTTTGAGGACCCAGAGAAAACAAAACAGAGAGTTTTATTTGACAATTTAACTCCTGTTTATCCCAGAGAAAGATTTATTCTGGAGACAGAGCCTGTTGAGATGTCAACAAGAATTTTGGACCTTTTGTGCCCTATTGGTAAGGGGCAGAGAGGTCTGATTGTGGCTCCTCCTTATAGTGGAAAGACAGTGCTTCTGCAAAAGGTTGCTAATGCAATAATGAAGAATTATCCAGATGTGATTTTGATGGTTCTTCTTATTGACGAAAGACCGGAAGAAGTTACGGAGATGAAGCATATGGTGAGAGGAGAGGTTATAAGCTCTACTTTTGACGAGCCAGCTTCCCGTCATGTTCAAGTAGCAGAGATGGTTTTAGAGAAAGCAAAAAGATTGGTGGAGCATAAAAAAGACGTAGTGATTTTGTTAGATAGTATTACACGCCTGGCAAGAGCTTACAACTTGGTTGAGCCTCATTCAGGAAGGATTTTATCGGGAGGAATAGACTCCAATGCTTTGCATAAGCCGAAAAGATTTTTTGGAACAGCAAGAGCTCTTGAAGAGGGAGGGTCCTTGACAATCATTGCTACCGCTTTGGTGGATACAGGTTCCCGTATGGATGATGTGATTTTTGAAGAGTTTAAGGGAACAGGAAATATGGAGATTACCTTAGACAGGAGTATCTTTCAGAGAAGAGTCTATCCTTCCATAGACATCAAAAGATCTAATACACGTAGAGAAGAGTTGTTACTTCATCCTGATGAGTTGCAAAGAATATGGATATTAAGGAAAGCTTTGAATGAGTTAAGCTCTACTGAGGCATTAGAGCTTTTGATTGAGAAGCTTTCTAAGACAAAAAACAATGTAGAGTTTTTACTCACCTTAAATAAACAATTATGATATAATTTTAGTCAAATTTAAGGAGGTGATAGAGCGATGAAAAAAGGCATCCATCCTCAGTATGACTTTGCGGTAATTATGTGTGCTTGTGGTAACTTAATTCATACCCGTTCTACGAAAAAGAAGATTAACGTAGAAATTTGTTCTAACTGTCATCCTTTCTTCACAGGGAAACAGAAGTTTGTAGATTCTGAGGGAAGGGTGGACAAGTTTTTGAAAAAGTATGGGAAAAAGCAGGCTTGATTTTCAGCAAATAAAGAAAGAATACCAAGAACTTTCTTTCAAGTTAGCTTCCGCAATCAAGAATAGAGAAGAGTACAAAAAGTTAGTAAAAAGATTCTCTTTCTTAGAGAGGGTATATAATTTAGTTAAGGAGTATGAGAAACTTGATAAGGAAAGACAGGACTTGGAGAAGATGGTTGCCTCAGATGAGGAGGAGGAGATAAAAGAAATAGCCCGCCAAGAAATTTCATCTCTTAAAGAAAAAATTCAACAGTTAGAGAAGAGGATAGAGAAAGAGTTATTCTCTGAAGAAGGCCAGGATAAAGATGTTATTGTGGAGATAAGGTCCGCAGCAGGAGGGGAAGAATCTGCATTGTTTGCTGCTGATTTATTTAGAATGTATTCTCGTTATATTGAAAAAAAAGGGTGGAAGCAGGAGGTTTTAAATTCCCATCCTACAGAACTGGGAGGATTTAAGGAGATAATTTTTTCTGTGAAAGGGAAGGGTTGTTTTCCTTACTTAAAATTTGAAAAAGGTGTTCATCGGGTGCAAAGGGTTCCCGTTACCGAATCTGGAGGAAGAATTCATACCTCCACTGTTACTGTGGCTGTGCTTGTTGAGCCTGAAGAGGTAGAATTGAGTATTAATCCTGAGGACTTGAAAGTTGAAACGTTTCGCGCTTCCGGACACGGAGGTCAGCACGTTAATCGGACTGATTCGGCGGTAAGAATCACTCATCTTCCTACCGGAATTGTAGCCACCTGTCAAGATGAGCGTTCTCAAATAAAGAACCGGGAGAAAGCAATGAGAGTATTGAGGGCGCGGCTTCTGGAGAAGATGGAGAAAGAAAAAAAGGAAAAAATTTCTTGGCAGAGAAAAACTCAAATTGGCAGTGGAGAAAGAAGTGAGAAGATAAGAACTTATAACTTTTCTGAAAGAAGAGTTACGGATCATAGAATAAATTTAACTCTTTATCGATTGGATGAGATTATGGAAGGAAATTTAGATTTGATTCTTGAAGAGTTAAGAAAGAAGGAGAGGGAAAAGATATATGAAAATAAATGATTGGCTTAAAGAAAATAAAAAGTTCTTTTTCGAGGGAGATTTGCAATATCTTTTAAAAACTTTCTTTCTTAAGGATTATATTTTTTTGTATTTGGAGAATTATGAATTAAAAAGGCAGGAGATTAATTATTTAGAGAAAATAAAAAAATTGTATCTTAAGGGGATGCCTTTAGCCTATCTTATTAAACGCGAGAATTTTTTTGGTTTAGATTTTAATGTAAACCATTCTGTATTTATTCCCCGTAAGGAGACAGAACTTATTGTTGAAGAAGCAATTAGGATTATCAAAACAGAGAAATTAAGATATGTGTTAGATTTAGGTTGTGGATGTGCAAATATAGGGTTGTGCATAAAAAGAAAAGTCCCTTCTACTGAAGTAGTGTTTTGTGATATAAGCTTTTCTGCATTGAAAATAGCGAAGTTAAATCTTTCTAATTATAATATAAAAGGGCTTCTTATAAATTGTGAGCTTTTGTCTGCATTCAAGAAAAATATATTTGATATTATTATAAGTAATCCTCCTTATGTGGAGGAAGAGGCTTTTGGCGGTTCCTTAAAATATGAGCCTTCTATTGCTTTAAAAGCAAAAGAAGGGATATTTTTTATAAAAAGAATTATTGAGAATGCTCATTTTCACCTGAGGGAAAGAGGAAAGTTGATTCTGGAATTTGGTTATAATCAAAAAAAATCTACTGAAAAGATTCTGGAAAGATTATCTTTTTGGAAAGTAAAAAAATGGATTAAAGATTATTCCGGATTCTGGAGAGGGGTTGTATTAGAGAAGAATGGATAAATTTGTAGTGTATAAATCTTTTTTGAAAGGAGAATTAACTGTTGATGGTTCAAAAAATGCTTCCTTAATAATTATGGCCGCCACTCTTCTTACTGATGAAGAATGTAGAATTTATAATGTTCCTGATTTAGTTGATGTGAGGACAATGATTAAAATTTTAGAAGTTTTAGGAAAAAAAATTGAATTTGAGGGGGGTAGCCTGAGAATTACCACAAAAAAGTCAACTCCTTATGTAGCCCCCTATCGATTGGTAAGAACGATGCGTGCTTCTTTCTCTTGCCTGGGGCCACTTCTGGCAAAAAGAAAAAAAGCAAAAGTTTCTTTGCCCGGTGGTTGTGTAATTGGAGTGAGGCCTGTAGATTTACACATTAAAGGATTAAAGGAGCTGGGGGCAGAGATTAAAATAGAGAAAGGTTACTGTTGGGCAAGGGCAGATAAATTGAGAGGAAAAAGGGTATTTTTGGGAGGCCCTTTTGGTTCTTCAGTTTTGGCTACCGCCAATCTCTTGATGGCAGCGACTCTGGCGGAGGGAGAAACAATTATTGAAAGTAGTGCTTGTGAGCCTGAGATATCTAATCTGGCGATGTTTTTAAAAAGAATGGGAGCAGAGATTAGTGGGGAGGGGACCCCCTTGTTGAAGATAAGAGGTAAAAAGTTCTTGGGGGGAGCAGAGATAGAGGTGATTCCTGACAGAATCGAGGCAGGAACATTTATCGCCATAAGTTTGGCAACCCAATCTCCTCTTATTCTTAAAAAGGTTAATATCCATCATCTTACCTCTATTCTGGAGGTAGCAAAATCTATAGGGGCAAAGATTTCCGGGAGAGGAGATATTTTGAAAGTTAAACCCCTATCTCTTAAGCCGACAAGCATTACTACCTTACCTTATCCTGGGTTTCCTACCGATCTTCAAGCTCAGTTTATGATTCCTCTAATTCTGGCAAGGGGAGTTTCAATCGTTACTGAGAAGGTATTTCCGGATAGATTTATGCATGTTGGGGAACTCAATCGTATGGGAGCACACATTAAAAGAGCCGGGCCTTATGCAGTCATTGAAGGAGTAAAGAATATTTATGGGGCAGAAGTTATGGCTTCGGATTTGAGAGCTTCGGCAGCTTTAGTTATTGCGGGACTGGCAGCTTCAGGCAAGACCGAGATACTTAGAATTTACCATCTGGATAGAGGATATGTGCGATTGGAAGAAAAACTGAAAAAGGTAGGGGCAAAAATAAAAAGGACGAAACAATGATTTTACTCATCGACAACTATGATTCCTTTACCTATAATCTTTATCAATATTTAAGGGAGTTAAAGGAAGAGGTTGTTGTTTATCGTAACGATAAGATAGATATAGAAGGGATAAGAAGGCTTAAACCTTCAAAAATTGTTATCTCCCCTGGTCCGGGAAGGCCAGAGTCGGCAGGAATAAGTTGCCCGGCGATTAAAAATTTTTATAAGAAGATTCCTATTTTAGGGGTATGCCTGGGGCATCAATGCATAGGATATATATTTGGAGCAAAGATTACAAGGGCACCAAAAATAATGCATGGCAAAACTTCTTTTATTTATCATAATGGGAAATATATCTTTAAAAAAATAAAAAATCCTTTTTTGGCTACAAGGTATCATTCTTTGATTATTAATAGAAAAAGATTTCCTTCTAATTTGATTGTTTCTGCTTCCACAGAAGATGGTATAATAATGGGAGTAAAGGAAAAAAGCAGTATGCTTTTTGGGGTTCAGTTTCATCCCGAGTCGATATTAACTGAAGAAGGTAAAAAGATTTTGAAGAATTTTTTAGACTTATGATTAAAGAAGCTATATCTAAATTGGTAGAGAGAAAAAATCTTGACTTTGCTACTACTCGTAAAGTTTTTTTAGAAATTCTGGAGAAGAAAGTTGAAGATTTTGAGATTGCTGCTTTTTTGGTAGCGTTAAAAATGAAAGGAGAGACAGATACAGAAATTTCTGCAGCCGCTTCGGTGATAAGAGAGAAAGCAAAAAAGATTTATATAAAAGAGGAGGTTATGGATACCTGTGGCACAGGAGGTTCTGGTCTTAATAAATTTAATATCTCTACCACGGTAGCTTTTGTTGTGGCTAGTTCCGGACTCATAAAGGTGGCCAAACACGGAAACAGAGGGATTTCCTCAAAATGTGGAAGTGCAGACCTGTTAGAAAGATTAGGAATAAATATTAATGTTTCTCCTAAAGTAACTCAAAAATTGTTAAGAAAAGTGGGAGTTGCTTTTTTGTTTGCTCCTCTTTATCATCCTGCTTTTAAAAATGTTGCCTCTGTACGCAGAGGACTAAAAATAAAAACAATCTTTAATATCCTGGGGCCTTTATGTAATCCTGCAGGGGCAAGTTATCAAATTTTAGGGGTTTCTCATCCGGACTTGGTTTTAAAAGTAGCCAAAACATTAAGGAGATTGAAGGCAAAAAAGGCCTGTGTTTTTTATAGTGAGGATTTAAGGGATGAAGTAGGATTAAGTAAGCCTACTTATGCTATTTTTCTTGAAAATAGAAAGCTGAAAGAAAGAATTATTAATCCTAAAGAGTTTGGTTTAAGAAGGTATTTGCCTTCACAACTGAAGGTAAAAAATGCGGGTGAGAGCGCAAGGATATTTTTAGAGATTATAGAAGGGAAAAGAAGCCCTTATTATGATGTAGTGCTGGCTAATTCAAGTTTGTCCTTTTATCTTTTAGGCAAGGTGAATAACTTGAAAGAAGGGGTGGCATTTTCAGAAAAATTGATTAGAGAAGGAAGAACAAAAGAAAAATTTTTGAAGTTCAAAAGATTTTTAGAGAGTGGAATATAATATTCTTTCTTTAATTCTTGGCTCTAAAAAAAAGAGAATAGAGTTGCTTAAGAAGAATAAAGGTGCTATTCTTTCTCTTTTAAAGAAAGCTCCTCGCCTAAGACCGTTTAAGGAGGCGATTAAAAGAGAAGGGAAAATTTCAATTATTGGTGAAATTAAACAGGCTTCTCCTTCAAGGGGCCTGATACGTAAAGATTTCTCCCCTCAAGATTTAGCTAAAAAGATGAAGAGGGGGGGAGTAAAAGCATTGTCTGTACTTACTGAGGAAGATTTTTTTCTGGGAAAAGGAGTTTATATCGAGAAGGTAAAAGAGGTGGTGGATTTGCCTATTTTAAGAAAGGATTTTATTCTTGATGAGATACAAATACTGGAATCGCGTGCTTTAGGAGCAGATGCTGTGCTTCTTATTATGCGTATTCTGGATGAGGCAAAGTTTAAAAAGTTATATGAGTTAGCAAAAGAGTTAGGGATGGATGTTTTGGTAGAGGTTCATACCGAGAAAGAGTTAAGAAAAGTTTTGAAATTTTCCTGTGAGATTATTGGAATTAACAATCGCAATCTTAATACTTTAAAAATAGATATAGAAAGAACAAAGAAACTGGCACCTTTTATTCCTCAGGATAAAATCTCGGTTAGTGAAAGCGGCATCTCTCAACTTAAAGATATTCTTCTTCTCAAAGGATTGGGGGTAGATGCTGTTTTGGTGGGGGAGGCATTAATGAGAGAAGAAGATGTGGAAAGAAAACTGAAAGAGCTTAACATTGATGATTAGAGTAAAGATATGTGGAATTACTAATCTTGAAGATGCTTTATTTTGTGCATATGAGGGAGTGGATGCTTTGGGATTCATCTTTTATAAGAAAAGTCCCCGTTATATCTCTTTCTCTTCTGCGGAAAGAATAGCAAAAAAGCTCGGTCCTTTTGTTAGTAAGGTGGGAGTTTTTGTGAATGAAGATAAAAAAAAGGTTTTAAAAATCGCTTGCGATATCGGATTAGATGTGGTTCAGCTCCACGGAGAAGAAGATAAAGATTTCTGTGATTTTTTAAGGAAAAAGATTAAAGTTATCAAAGCATTTTTTCCCAAGAAGTTTTCTTTAGAATTTAAAAGATATAAAGTCGATGCTTATCTTTTTGATGTCCGCCTGGAGGATAAATTGAGAAAGAGAGAAGATTCCTTAGGAGAGGAGATAATAAAGAGGCTGTCTTTTTTTGCCAGGGAGAGGAGGATAATTATTTCAGGAGGGCTCAATTGTCAGAATATAAAAAGAGTGCTAAGCAAGATACAGCCGTATGCTGTAGATGTAGCGAGGGGAGTAGAGAAGTGTCCGGGGAAGAAAGACAAGGAGTTGGTGAAGAAATTTATTCGTATAGTGAAGAGATATGAAGTATCCTGACAGGTTCGGATATTTTGGCGAGTTTGGAGGGAAATTTATTCCCGAAACCTTAAGTTATTGTCTGGAAGAACTGGAGAGAAGTTACCTCAAGGCAAAAAAAGATAAAAATTTTCAAAAAGAGCTGAATTATTATCTTAAGGAATACGCCGGAAGGCCTACGCCTTTATACTTTGCTTCTAATTTAAGCAAGCATTTAGGAATAAAGGTATATTTAAAAAGAGAAGATTTGCTCCATACCGGAGCTCATAAAATAAATAACACCTTAGGTCAGGCACTTCTGGCAAAATTTATGGGGAAAAAGAGAATTATCGCCGAAACCGGTGCTGGTCAGCACGGGGTAGCTACAGCAACTGTTGCTGCGTTATTTGGATTTGAATGTGATATTTATATGGGTGAGGAGGATATAAAAAGGCAGAAGATGAATGTGTATCGAATGAGGATTTTAGGAGCAAGGGTGATTAAGGTAAGAAGCGGCTCAAAAACTTTAAAAGATGCTTGTAATGAAGCAATAAGAGATTGGGTTACAAATGTAAGAACTACCCATTATCTTTTGGGTTCTGTGGTGGGGCCTCACCCATATCCGGTGATGGTAAGAGATTTTCAAAGTGTTATCGGCAGAGAAGCAAAAGCTCAAATTTTGGAGAAAGAAGGAAAGCTACCTGATTTTTTGGTTGCCTGTGTAGGAGGAGGTTCAAATGCAATTGGGCTTTTCCATCCTTTCTTTAATAATCGCAGAGTAAAATTCATTGGGGTAGAGGCTGCAGGAGCAGGTTTAAGAAGAAAGCATGCGGCGAGTCTGGTTAAAGGTAGTATAGGTGTGCTTCACGGTTCAAAATCCTTTGTTCTTCAGGATAAATTTGGTCAGATTAAAGAGACCCATTCAGTAGCGGCAGGGTTGGATTATCCAGGAGTAGGCCCGGAGCATGCTTTTTATAAAAAAATTAAAAGAGCCCGTTATGTGGCGGTAAGAGACAAGGAGGCGCTTGAGGGATTCAAGTTACTCACCAGATACGAAGGAATTATTCCTGCTCTTGAGCCGGCACATGCTTTATACTATCTTAAAAAAATCGCGAGGAAAAACAAAGGCAGTATAGTAATTGTATGTCTTTCCGGAAGAGGAGATAAAGATTTGGAGATAGTAAAAAAATGGGTAGGATAAAGGAGAAATTTTGTGAATTAAAAAAGAAGAAAAGGAAAGCATTCATCATATTTGTTCCTTTTGGATTTCCTACTATTGGCTTGTTTGAGAAGATAATAAAAATATTAGATAATACAGGGATAGATTTTATTGAGGTAGGCCTTCCTTTTTCTGATCCTTTAGCCGATGGAGTAATAATTCAGCAGGCCAATCAACAGGCTTTAAAAGAAGGAGCAACTACAAAGAGATTATTTTCTTCTCTCAATAAGCTGAAGAAGCATCTTGAGACTCCCATAATTATTCTTACCTATTACAATCCGGTATATGTTTTTGGCGTAAGGAAGTTTCTGGAGGCCTGTTACCGGAGTGGGGTTTCAGGAGTGATGATTGTTGATTTACCTATAGAGGAGGCTTCTTCATATATTAAAGAGGCAAAAAGATATAATCTGGAGACAGTATTTTTTATTACTCCGACAACAAAACTTGAGCGAATAAAAAGAATTATATCTCTATCGCAGGGGTTCATTTATTATATTTCGGTTACAGGGATTACCGGTCCTAAAAAAATTACTCTTTCGGAATTGTTTTCTCAGTTGAAGAGAATAAGACGATTGAGGGGAGATATTAATATATGTGTGGGGTTTGGTATTCATAAGAAATCACAAGCACAGGAAATCATTAAAGAGAGTGATGGAGTGATAATAGGAAGTGCGGTAGTAAGATATATAAAAAATAATTACTTTAAAAAGAATTTTGAAAAAGAGTTTTCTTCATATATAAAAGAGTTATGTTTAAGATTATAAAAGTAAAGCAGGCCACTTTTATTTATTCTCCTCTCTCCAATTTCAATACCGCCAGTTTAGGAGTATTTATCCGTGGAGGAGCTCGCCTTGAGGAGAAAAGAGTTAAAGGAGTAGCTCATTTTGTAGAACATATGCTTTTTAAAGGAAGTAAAGATTTTTCTTATAAAGAGATAAAAAGAGAGATTGAAGGAAGAGGAGGAACTTTGAACGGATTTACCTCTCAAGAAGTTACCGCTTTCTATGCTTATTTCTTAAAGAAGAATTTAAAAATAACCTTAGAGATTCTTTTGGATATGGTTTTAAATCCTATCTTTGAGGAGAAAGAACTTGAAAAAGAAAGAAAAGTAATCTTGGAAGAGATTAAAATGTATAACGATTTACCTTCCTATCGTGCCTTATCCTTGTTGGATAAAATTCTTTGGGAAGGACATCCTTTAGGAGAAGATATAATCGGAGATTTTTCTACAGTAGAAAGAATATCCCGAGATGATCTCAGAAGATTTAAAGAAGAGTTCTATCAACCAAAAAATCTTGTTATTGGATTTGTAGGAGATGTGGATGAAGGAGAGGTTGTGAAACTTTTAGAGAAAAAATTACCTTTAGGGAAGATGCCCAAGATGAAAAAACTTAGGCCGCCTCCTTCTTTAAAGAGGATAAAAACAGCTAAGGAGGAGAAAAAATTAGACCAGACTCATCTGTGTGTAGGGTTTCGTGCACCTTCTTATCGAAGCAGGTTACGTTTCGCCGCCGAACTTATTCATATTATTTTAGGGGCAAATATGAGTTCACGTCTTTTTGAGGAATTAAGAGAAAAAAAAGGTCTCTGCTATGAAGTTTCCACCGAAGTAAAAAAATACAAAGATAGTGGAGCTTTTATTATTCATACTGGATTGGATAAAGAGAAAGCAATTTTAGCTTTAGACTGTATTCTGAAAGAATTAAAAAGGATAAAAGAAAAAAAGGTATCAGAAAAAGAACTGGAAAGAGCCAAGGATTATTTCTTAGGTCAGCTTTCTATGAGTATGGAGAGACCCCAATCTCGCCTTTTTCATCTGGTAGAGTCTTACATTGCTTTAGATAAGATATTGATTTTCAAGGAGATAGAAGAGTGCATACATAAAATTGGGCCTTTTCAGATTCTAAATTTGGCAAATAAGATTTTTGATTTTTCTAAAATATGTGTTTCTTGTGTGGGAAATATTGATAAGGATATAGAAAAAAGAATGAAGAAAGTAATAGATAAATATTATTAAAAAGGAGGATAACTGGCTCTATCCAAGAAAGAGAGAATAGTTAGAGAAAAGGCGATAAAGATTTTAAAATTTATTTTGGAGAAGAAAGCAGAAAAGCCTGTACTTTTAGATTTAAGAAAGTTAGATTTTGTGTGGGATTATTTTATTATCTGTTCAGCAAACTCATCCCCTCACTTAGAAGCTATATATGAGACAGTAATAAAAAAAGCGAAAGAATACAATATTGAGATTCATCACACAGAATTAGATGGAGAATCAAAATGGATACTCATTGATTTTTTTGATATTGTTCTTCATATTTTTTCTCAAGAAGCACGTTTGTTTTACGATTTAGAACATTTATGGAAAGAGGCAAAAAAAATTTCTTGGAAAAAATTTTTATAATTTTTTATTTTTTTTCTAAAAAATTGTTGACAAACTTTTTAGATTGTTATAAATTAAAGTTGGATGTTGTAATTTAAAATTAAAAAGGAGGTGATGGAATGGCAAAGGCAAAAAAGAAAACAGCAAAGAAAACCACAAAAAAATCTTCTAAGAAGAAAAAGAAAAAATAAAGTGAGCTTTTAAGGAAGTCGCATCTTTTGAAATAAGAGCCCGCCAAAAGCGGGCTCTTATTTTATTTTAGTAATGGTAAAAAATATTTTGTTAGAAATAGAATATGAGGGAACAAATTATTTTGGCTGGCAGGTTCAGAAAAAGAAAAAAACAGTCCAGGGAGAGCTTCAAAAAGCTTTAAAAAAATTATTTAAAAAAGAGATAAAGATATTTTATGCCGGAAGAACTGATCGAGGGGTCCATGCCCAATCGCAGATGGCTAATTTTTTCATCGATACCTCTATCCCCCTAAAAAATATTCTTATTGCCTTAAATAGTTTCCTGCCTCAAGATATAAGAATAAAAAAGATAAAAAAAGTTCCTTTAGATTTTTTTGCCCATCAAGCTTTCTCTAAAGTATACCGTTATATAATCCTTAGCTCTTCTGCTCCTTCTGTTTTTTTGCGTCACTATAGCTGGTATGTTCCAGAGAAGTTAGATATCTCTAAGATGGAAAAAATTTCAAAAAAACTTGTGGGGTTTAGAGATTTTTCTATCTTTGCTAAGGAAGTTACCCGTTACAAGACTACCTATCGTAATTTGAAAAGAATCTCTATAAGAAAGAGGTCCAAGTTCATTTATATTGATTTAGAAGCAGATGGGTTTTTAAGGCAAATGGTAAGAAATATTGTTTACTTTCTGGTAGAGGTAGGAAGAAAAAAAATTTCTCTTAAGGAAGCAGAGTTAATTTTAAGAAAGAAGCTTTTTTATTCTAAAAAGCCTGCACCTTCATCAGGTTTGTATCTTTATAAGGTGAAGTATGAAAAACAGTAGAAGATATTTTGATTTAGCCAGTATAGGGGTTATACTTTTAGTTACTGTTCTTTCTTTAGCAAGGTTCTCGTATCTTCCTCAATATATTGATGACTATTATCACATTTGTGTAGCAAGTGGGTTTTTAAAATCAGGAGGCTGGATTGGTTGGAGCTGGTGGGATTATGCTCCTTTTGGTCGTCCCCAGATTTATCCTCCTTTTTATCATCTTCTTTTAGTTTTTTTAAATAAACTGGGATTTTCCTTTTTGACAGCAGTAAGGCTTAGCGAAGCAATTATCCCGGCAGTATTTTTTTTCTTTCTCTGGAAGTCTTTGCGTATTTTTAACTCTTCTTTTTTTTCCTTAGTCTGCCTTCTTAGCCTGAGTGGTTTTTTTTCTTTCTATTCATCTCTTTCGGCAAATCTTCCAGCTACTCTCTCTTTAGTCTTTGGTTTTTTAAGTTGGTATTATTTGGTAAGAAAAAAGATTATCTCCTCCTCTATTTTTCTTCTTTTATCTTCCTATTCTCACTCAGGAATCTTCTGGATATTTGTGACTTCTTTAGTTTTTTTATGTTTTTTAAGAGAATATCGTAAAACCTCTTTAAAGGTTTTAGCTTTTGCTTTTTTGGGAGTTTCGTTTTTCCTTTTTCATCAATTAAGATACCTTAAATACTTGCGTTTTGAGTTTCTTAGAGAGGTCTATTTTATTCATCTTAATATATTTATAGTGGGCCTAGGAATAGTTTCTGTTTTTTTCTTTAAAAAAGATTTTAGAAGCTTTCTCTTTTTAGGATTTCTCTTAGGAAGTGCGGTAGTTTTTGTCAGATATCCCTACCGGTTGCTTTCTGCTCAAGGAATTATTGGTTTTACTTTTTTCTCTTCTCTGCTGTTAGAGAATATATTTTTTTCCCTAAGAAGAAAGATGTTATTCTTTTTTCCTCTTTTTTTCTTTTTATTTTTTTTCCAAACCACTATAAATTGGAAAGGAGAAAAAATAAACTTAAACCTTTTGGATTCCACTTACTATAATTATCTTAGCAGTAGAGCATTCAGACTTTTAGAGTTTAACTCATTATTTTGGCCACGATTTTATCGACCGATTATAGAAGTAATTAAGAATAACTCTCGGGAATGTGAGATAATTTCTTCCAATCTTAAGCTGACAGCACAGATATTTTCCGCTCTCTCAGGAAGACCCACATCCAATTCCATACTTTATGAGGTAAAGCCTAAAAAAGAGAAAACTTTCCAGTTTGCAAAACTCATTATATGGATGAAGACAGAAAAAAGAGACTATTTTCTGGAGAAAAAAATGGGCTGGGAAAAAATTTACGAAAATGAAATTGCTTATGTATTCCTTAATCCCTCTTCAAAAATGTGCATTATTCCACCTTCCTCAAAAATAGATTTTAAAGTTATCGGAGGATTGTTTCTTTTGCTTTTTTTTCTCTTAATTAAGGACAACCTAAGACTCTTTAAGGTATAATTTTTGGGCAGTAAAGGTTGCGGTTATGCTTTTATAGTTATTACTCTCTTTTCTTCCCCAATCTTTCTGACCTAATTGGTGGTAAATTCAAGATTTTATTACATAAATCAGGCTGTTTTTCTTTAAGGAGTTGATAAAAGGATTGTTGTTTTTGTTGGTATTCTCTCTCATCAATAGTTGAAGAACAATAAATAAGCATAACTTTTAACGAAGACTCATCTTGATTATTAATTTTTCACATTCATAGAATTCATCCTCAATTATTTTATGGAATGTTTCTACGCCCAAATTATCCGTCAGAGACGGATCCACCTCTGGTGGAAATGTAGGACTTCTGGGGGGAATTCTTTGATGTAATATACCCAATGTCAAGTAACATTTTTCACCTCTCTTTGATATTTTAAAAAGAACTGGTAAGGGGTAAGATTCCCCAAACCCTGATGAGCTCTCTGAAAATTGTAGAAATATTCCCATTTCTTTATCTTGTACACCCATTCTCTTGGTGATTTAATCGGATTAATCCTGTAGAATTCTTCTTCATCGGTTCTATGGCTTCTTTCAACTCTGCCATTACTTTCTGGATGGGAGGGTTTGTTAAGATAGTGTTTAATATTGAGCCGTGCACACTCCAGACTGAAGGGGTGGTTCCTCTTAAATGGACCATAAGTAAACTCCACCCCATTATCAGTGCGCACGGTTAAAACCCGAAAAGGCAATTGTTTAACCACCTCCTTTAAGAATCTGACAGAGTTGAAAGCAGATAATTCATCATATACTCTTATTACTCTCATCCGGGTATAACTATCTATAGCAGTATATTGATAAAACCTATGAGGATAACCAGGCAGGGTATCTAAGTGTTTGGTATCTATCTGTAGATAACCGGGAGAAGGGATATAATATTTTTTAGGGTTCCTCTTTCGTTTTTTATGTTTTTGGATGAGTTCATATTTTAATAATACTTTATAGATTCCCTGTTCAGAGGCTTTCATATGTTTTTTAGCCAGTTCTAATTTTATTCTTTTAGGTCCATAATTGGTTCTTTTACGTATCCTTACAATAGCCTTTACTACTTTTGGTTTTAAACTTTTAGGGTGAGGAGATTTTGGCCTCTTTGATTGATCTAATAGGCCTTCTTTGCCATAAAGATGATAGCGTTTAAGCCATTTATAGAAGGTCTTCCTAAAGATTTTGTGTTCTTTGCAAATCTGGACTGCTTTTATACCAGATTGGTATTTTTTAATCATTAAATACTTTGCCTTATTATCCAGTTTCTGGTATATTGAGTCATAGGCTTCTCCTTTTTGAGAATTTTGTCCAGTATCCATTATACCAGATATTAACTATTCTGGTTTGTGGGTTAGCCTCAAGGGAGGCGTCTCTTATTTCTTTAAGCCTTTTAAAGAGATATTTCTCATTATTAAAACTGTTACCTATCTTTTCATATAATACGTGTGGGTTGAATTGGAAGATTGACAGTTACAGGAGAGGAGGTATATAATTAGTTTGAGTATGTTTAATTTACCCCGAACCACAGAAACCCACCCCGCTCTTTCAAGAAAAGGGCAGGGTAAAGGTGTGGTTCGGGGTTTACAGAATGTTGTGTTTAGTGAAGTAAGGAGGAGAAAGGAGCCTAAATAAAGTTTGTTTGAGCATTTTAAGGGAGGTTGTCAGGTAGTAGGTAAAGGGAAAATGAGGGGAAGGGAGTTTAATCATCCTATTGAAAAGGAGGAGGAAGAATGCGAAGGGTAAAGATAGCGTTAAACAGTTTAATTATTACTACACTTTGTTTTCTCTCTCTTTCTTTATTTGCCCAGGTAGAAATACCCCGAGGGAAGTCAGGAAGCGATTATGTTAATGAGGCTAAAAGATATGTTAGAGGTATTTCGGTAAAGGAAGCAAAAGAGATATATGACAGAGACAAAACTGCTATCTTTGTTGATGTAAGACCCTATATTGAGTATGCTAAATACGGATACATATTCCGAAGGCTGGACTTACCTGCAGGAAGAGTAATTTTTGATGCCCGCTTTAGAATTCCCCATAAGGATACACCCATTATAATCTACGCCAAGAAAGGAAAGAGGGCAGCGATAGCTGCCGCACAGTTAGTCCAGATGGGCTACACTAATGTGAGATATATGGAGGGAGGAATATTAGCCTGGAAAAGGGCAGGTTATCCTATTATGTATTCGTCTTTTGTGGGAGCAATTGATATGCCTCAGGGGAAAACGCCTGAGGAATTTTTGAAAGAAGCAGAAGCTGTTGCCGGTGAAGGAATACCTCCTCTTGAGGCAAAAAAGAGAATGGATAGAGACCCCAATACAGTTATTCTTGATGTGGCTACAAGAATAGAGCATGCTATAATAGGCTTTAAAATTCCTGGGGTTGTGATTACCTCTTACGGAGAGATCGTTTTTACGGATTTTATGAAGAAAACATTTCCTGATGCCAGTATCCCCATAATTACTACCTGTACCACAGGCAAAAGAGGATTACAGATTGCTAAAGTATTAAAAGAGATGGGGTATAAAAATGTAACCTATATCCGGGGAGGAT
>CAZJOV010000014.1:0-20533 GCA_964547735.1 uncultured Planctomycetia bacterium
AAGATGGCAGGAGGCTTTAAAATATGATGCTGATGGAGATGGAATGTTAGATTTGAATGAAGCAAAAGCCTATAAAGAGGCAGAGAAAAAATACATAACCAAACACGAAAAGGCTTTCCGACATCTTTATGAGAACCATAAGTGGTTAATGAAACATCCGGAAATTGTTGAAAAATTAGCAAAAAACAGAGACTGGCTTGAGAAGCATCCTGGGGTAGTAAAAAAACTTTATGAAAATGAGCAATGGTTAATTAAACATCCTCATATAGCTAAGAAGTTATATCAAAATAGGGAATTTCTGGATAAGCACCCTGATATTGCTAAAAGAGCTTATAAACACAGGAAACTTTTTAAAAAACATCCCGGGCTTACTAAAAAGGCTTACAAGCACAAAAAACTTCTCAAAAAACATAAAAGAAAATCAAAAAAAACTATCGACACCCTAAGAAAGCAAAAAGACTCTAATAAGAAAAAATTTAAATAAAAGGGGAGTTAAGAAACATAAAGGTCAATTTTAAGGTTACTCCTAAGATATGGCGATTAACAGCTGCTTCCTTTTTTCTTTGCCAGAGATAGAAAATATCAGCAGAAAGGTCTTTGGAAAAAGAAAATTTTGTTCTAAATAAAGAGGTTATAAGTTAGTCTTTCTTCATCAAAGTCAAAGAAGATTCATCAGTTAGATAAGGAATTAGTGAAAATGAAAATTCTCCCATAAACACCCCCTCATTTTAACCTACGAGGTTGAACGGGGAAATATAGAAATAATCTGCAAAATTAAAGCTTATATTTGTTGAACTAGGAAACGGAGAGTTGTCGAAACCATTCTACAGCTCTCTTTAAACCCTCTTTAAAATCCACCTTGGGCCTGTATCCTAATACATCTTTTGCTTTAGAGATATCAGCTAAGGTTTTAAATACGTCTCCAGGGCGGGGAGGGGTAAATACAGGCTCAATAGATTTCCCCATAATCTGGTTAAGATATTCTACCAACTCCAAGATAGAGTAAGAAGAACCGTTAGCAATATTAAAAACATTGTTCTCTAAAGCCTGTATTTTTGAGAAGGAAACTTCACTGGCTAATAAATTTGCCTCTACCACATTCTCCACATAAGTAAAATCACGGGATTGCTTACCATCCCCATGTATAGGGGGATTCTTGTCTTTCAACATACAATAAATAAACTTGGGAATTACTACTGCATACTCATCATCTAAGGATTGCCTTTCTCCATAAACATTAAAATAACGCAGACAAATAGTCTCTACTCCAAAGTTTTTCGCAAATATCCTGCAGTAGTATTCTCCAGCCAATTTTGTTAAAGCATAAGGAGAAATTAGCCTGGGAAAGTCCTCTTCGCTTTCAGGAAACTTATCTGTTTCCCCATAGATAGAGCTTGAAGAAGCAAAAATAAATCTTTTTACTCTACACCTTTGTGCTGTCTTCAAAAGATTCAGGGTTCCATTTATATTTACCTCATTATATTCGTAAGGATACATCATCGATTTAGGAACACTTCTTAAAGCAGCCTGGTGAAAAATCACATCAACACCAGAGCATACCTCCCCACATACAGAATAATCGCGAATATCTCCATAGACAAAAGTAAAATTTCCTGAACTCCATTTAGTCGAACTTAAATCCTTAGTCTTTCCCCACTCCACTAATTCTGAAGAAACAAAAGAGAGATTCTCCAGCTTACCACTACAAAGGTCATCAAGGACAATTACTTTATGTCCATCTTTCAATAACCGCTCTACAATATGAGAACCGATAAATCCTGCTCCTCCAGTTACTAATGCACGCATTTTAACTCCTTTTTGAAATTTTTTATATTATACCTTAAAAACCCTGAGACTAAAACATAAATACCGCTTGTGTATAGCTATCAATATCTCCTATATCAATCCAGGTGCCATTAAATTCATATCCGTAAACTTCATCTCTTTTTGTCAACCACTCTATGTAACTTCCTATTTTATCTGTATCGTACCCTTTCTCAATATACTCCTTAATCAAAGAAAGTTTCTCCTTGGGAAAAAAATAAATGCAGGTGGAGATGATTCTTGACCCATTCAGTTTAGCAGGCTTTTCATAAAAACCAACCACTTTTCTTTCCTCATTTAATTTAACTATACCGAATTTGGTGGGTTTCAATCTCCCATTGAGAGCATACACACCAATTAAACTTTTAAATTCTTTCTCTTTTGCAAAATCTATAAACTCAGAAAGGCTAAAATCAAAAAGATTATCTCCTCCAATCACCAATAAATCATCATCTATTTCTTCTTTTTCTATCACAAACACCAAATCTTTTATTGCTCCTAACTTATTCTTTAAAGTAGTTGAGCCATCATCTACAATCTCTATAGGGATTCTGCTGAAAAAACTTTCCTGCCATCTTTTAAAATCACCATAAAATCGATGGTTAGTAACAACAAAAATCTCGTCTACCTCTTTTAACAGCTGAACCTTTTTCACGATGAATTCAATTATTGGTTTGTTCCGAACAGGAAGAAGTGCTTTTGCTCTATTTATAGTTAGAGGATAAGCTCTTGTTCCGTAACCTGCACAAAGAATTACTGCCTTCATCCTTAATCAAACAGATAGGGATAGAATATAATAAGTCCGATTATAACCGCATTAAGAGCAGCAAAAAGAACTGCTCCGGCTACTATATCCTTTACCACCTTAACCGAGGGATGATATTTTTTCCCATTTATGAAATCCAGACTTAACTCCAGCGCTGTATTTATTATCTCACAAACAATTACAAAAATAATTGCCAGAAAAAGTATTGCCATCTTTATAAAAGATATTTTTAGCAAAAAACCAAAAAGGATTACCCCTGCTCCTACCAAAATATGAATGCGTAAATTACGCTGATTTTTAACTGCCCAATCAAGCCCTTCTATAGCAAATTTAAAACTATTAATAATTGACCTTTTCTGCATCACTCCACCGTAACACTTTTTGCTAAATTGCGCGGTTTATCTATCTCTCTTCCCAGTTTTTCTGCAATGTAATAAGCAAAAAGCTGTAAGGGCAAGGCAACAAGTAAAGGATAAAGATACTTATGTGTGCCAGGGATATAAATTATCTCATCACAAAGCCTTTTTATTTTTTCATCTCCCTCGGTGGCAATAGCTACTACTTTTGCTTTTCTTGCTTTTACCTCCTCTATATTAGAGATACACTTTTTATAAACTTCATCTAAAGGAGCAATACTTACCACACAACTTTTCTCATCAATTAAAGCAATGGGGCCGTGTTTCATCTCTCCTGCCGGATACCCTTCGGCAGGGATATAGGCAATTTCTTTAAGTTTAAGGGCCCCCTCTAATGCGGAAGGATAATTAAAATACCTTCCTAAATAGAGAAATTTCTCAAAAGAGGAGTATTTATAAGCAATATTTCTTATCTTTTCTGATTGAGTTAGAATCTTCTCCATTAAATGAGGGACAAGCTGTAACTGCGACAACAACATCTTTTTTGTTTCTTGAGGAATTACGCTATTCTTCTCTCCAAGATACAACGCCAAAAGATAAAGTAGACAAATTTGTGCCGTGTAAGCCTTGGTTGAGGCAACGCCAATCTCAGGTCCGGCTAAGGTATAAAGCACACTATCTGATTCACGGGCAATGGAGCTGGCGACAACATTGCAAATAGATAGTGTTTTTAATCTATATTCTTTAGCCCTCTTTAATCCCATAAGGGTATCAACAGTCTCACCTGATTGAGTTATGGAAATAAGCAAGGAACCGCTTCTGGTAAGTAGTTTTTTATACCTAAATTCAGAAGAGATATAAGCATAAGAGGGGATTTGAGAAAACAACTCAAAAAGGTGCGTTCCCAGGAGCCCGGCATGAAAAGAAGTCCCGCAAGCCTGAATAATTATATTTTTTATGTCTTTTAACTTTAAATCGGACAAAAACTTTTCTAATTTTATCTTTCTCTTTTCTCTATCTGTATAGTGTTCCAATAATCTTCTTATCACCTGCGGCTGTTCAAAAATCTCTTTAAGCATATAATGAGGAAAATTCTTTTTTTCTGTATCCTCATACTCCCATTCTATATTTTGCACCTTAAAGGATACGGGTTTTTCCTGTGAAATAACTTCAATTTTATCAGAAGAAAGCAAAGCCATCTGATAATCTTCAAGAACCACTATCTTTTTTGTATAATTCAAAAGTGCAGGAATATCCGAGGCAACAAAATTCTCTTCCTCCCCTATGCCAACAATCAAAGGAGAACCATTGCGGGCAGCAATTAACTGATGAGAATAATCTTTATGCATCACCACTATCGCATAACTACCTTTTAACTCTCCTAAAGCTTTTTTTGTTGCCTGAGGGAAGTCAAACCCTTCTCTTAAATATTCCTCAATTAGATGGGCGATTACCTCGCTATCTGTAGAAGAAGAAAATTTATGCCCTAAAAGAGACAGCCTCTCTCTTAAAGAAGAAAAATTTTCTATAATTCCATTGTGGACTATAGCAATTTTTTTCGTGCAGTCCAGATGAGGATGAGCATTTTCCCGGGTAGGCTCTCCATGGGTTGCCCAACGGGTATGAGCAATCCCTACTTTTCCTGAAATTCTTTTTTCCCAGGGAAAAGTAGCCTCGGAAATTTTTCCTTTCTGTTTAAAAACAAAAAGCCTTTTATTCTCAAAACTTGCTATCCCCCAAGAATCATATCCCCGGTATTCCAGCTTTTTGAGTCCTTCCAGAATAATTTGATTCGCTCTATTTTTTTCTCCTATATAACCTACTATCCCGCACATTATCCTAATTCCTTCTCTACCATCTCTGCTAAAGTATGTGCAACTCGCTGAATAAGTTTTTCATCTTTCCCCTCAACCATCACTCTCACCAACGGCTCTGTTCCCGAATATCTGATTAAAAGACGCCCCTCCTCCCCCAACAATCTCTCTGCTTTTTCTATGCCCTCCTTAAGAGGAGGCAATAATTCAAAAGGAATCTTTTCTTTCACCTTTATATTCACCAAGACCTGAGGAAACTTCCGCATATCTTGGGCAAGCTCACTCAAGGGCTTTTTTCTTTCCTTAACAATCTTGGCGATAAAAAGCGCGCAGGCTAAAGCATCAGGAGAGGAAACAAAATCACGAAGAATTATATGTCCGGACTGCTCTCCTCCTAAATTAAGATTGTCTCTCTTCAACGCCTGCCATACATACCTATCGCCTACAGGAGTAAAAATAACCCTACACCCAATCTTTCCTAAATATTCCTTTAACCCGCAGTTGCTCATCTGTGTAGCCACCACAGTATTTTTAAATAATTTTTTCTCTTCTGAAAGATACTTTCCTATAATCGCCAGAATGTAATCTCCATCTAAAATATTTCCTTTATCATCTACCAAAATTACCCTATCTCCATCCCCATCAAAAGCAAATCCCATATCTGCCTTTTTCTCTAAAACAAGCTTTCTAAGCAAAGAAGGGTTAAGAGCCCCAGTTTCATTTACCTTTTCTCCTGAGAAACTATCTGCAAATGAAAACACCTCTGCCTCTAATTTCTCAAATACATCCCTTGCTATCTGTGAAGTTGCCCCCCAACCACAATCCAAACACACTTTTATCCCGGTAAGTCTTGCCTCTAAAATAGAAATTAAAAATTGAGTATAAACTTTAGATGCCTCCTCTAAATGAAATATCCTCCCCTTTTCTGAGGGCATCCAATCATAAAATATATGAACTAAATTATTAAAAATAATCTCCTCAATCCACTCTTCATCTTGAGGGGATAGCTTTTCTCCTCCTTCGTTAAAAAACTTAATCCCATTCTCACAAGACTGATTGTGAGAAGCAGAAACCATTATCCCCATATCTAAAGACAATCTCTTCACTATATAAGCTAACCCAGGGGTAGGCACAATATTGCAAATTACTACATCCACCCCGTAAGAGGTAAGGGTATCAACCAGAATCATCTCTATTTTAGGAGAACTTAAGCGTGTATCTCTTGCTATAGCTATTTTAAACTTTTTCTTATTAAAACTGTGCCATTTATAGTGAAGAAGACGGGCAATACTGTAGCCTATTTTAAAAATCATCCCATCAGTAAGAGGATACTCTCCCGGTATGCCTCTTATTCCATCGGTACCAAAAAGCCTCTCTTCTCTTTTATATTTTTCTTCCATAATCCTGGTAGTTATAGTAATAATAATAATTATCCCGAGTATAATAATCAACTTTGGTAAGAACAAACCCTAATATTTTGGTATGTGCCTGCTCACAAATCTCCTTAGCTTTTTTTACTACCTCTGCCTTTGTATGGCTTGCCTCTACCACAATAATGATACCATCGCTCAACTGAGCAATTAACTGAGCATCAGCAAAAGAAAGTAGAGGTGGCGTATCCATAAGAATATAGTTAAATTTCTCTCTCCGCAATCTTTCCAAAATCATTCTCATCTTTCTTGAACCTAAAAACTCACAGGGATGAGCAGATATCTTCCCGCGAGGAATAACAAATAAATTTTTACTTGAGGTAGGATGTAGCCCTACTGACCAATCATACTCCTCCATCAAAATAGTAGAAAGACCGGGCTCTTCCCCCACATTCAGTAACTTATGAATAGTACCATTACGCAAATCCCCATCTATAAGAAGAACTTTTGTCTCTTCCTCGGAAGCCAAACTCATCGCCAAATTTACTATGGTAATCGTTTTACCTTCACCACGTAAAGAACTGGAGAAAGTAATTATAGCCGGCTCCTCTCCTTTTATCAATTTATGATTTCCTTTTATCTTCTTAACCAGTGATTTTACATTTGTGCGTAAAAGACGGTATTGCTCAGAAAGAGGAGAATAATCATCATAATAAGTAACAATGCGAGGGTCTACTCCTAAAGAGTTTTGAGAGGGCAAAAGGAAAAATTTCTCCTTAAAACGAAGTCTTTGCTCCCAAGAGGAAAAAAAAGTCTGCGTTGTTTTCCTTTCCTCTTTCTTCTCTTCTTCTTTCTTTTCCCACATTCTTTTTTCTACAATCTCCTTTTTCTGTTTTTCCTTCTCTTCATTTAATTTCTTTAAAGCTTCGCTTATTTTCCCCATAAATAACCTCCTACTCCTGGGATAACTCTAATTCCCCAGCTACTTCCTTAACAATCTCCTCATCGATTAATTTAATCTCTCTTATAAAACCGGTAAGAAGAGCACGGTCACACAAAGAATTAATTAAGCGAGGAACCCCTCCCGAATAAAGATAAACTTTATCTAAAGCTTGAGAGGTAAAAATTTGCTTTCCGTTAATTCCGGCAATCTTTAAACGGTGAGAGATATAATTTTTTGTCTCCCCCTCATCTAAAGGAGTAAGATGATAATAAAGAGTTATTCTTTGCTTAATCTGCTCCATTTCCTCCAAATTAAGGATATCGCGTAACTCAGGCTGCCCCATAAGAATAATCTGTAAAAGCTTTTCTTTATCTGTCTCCAAATTAGAGAGCATTCTTACCTCTTCTAAAGTAGAAAGGCTTAAGTTCTGCGCTTCATCAATCACCAATACCACATTAAACCCTAAAGAAGCCTGCTCAAGAAGATAGTTATTCAAAAGGGAAAGAAGCCGCACCTTAGGCCATCTGTCCTTAAAAGGAACCCCCAAATCATCCAGTATCGCCATAATTATCTGTTTGGGGGTAAGAAAAGTCTCTGTGATTAAAACTACTTTTGTTGTTTTGTCTAATTTACTTAAAAGTGTATGCCAGACAGTAGTCTTTCCTGAGCCTATTTCTCCAGTAATCACAGCAAACCCTTTCCTTTCGTTAATCGTATAGATTAAACAATTCAATGCTTCTAAGTGCTTCTCGCTGGGGAAAAAAAAGCGAGCATCAGGAGTCACATTAAAAGGCTTTTCTTTTAATCCATAAAAATTCTTGTACATAAATTTCAGAACTTAATAAGATATTTAACTCCAAGAATTACTAATATAAAAATCAGAATGCCCAAACTAAGAAATAAAGTGATTCTTTTTGCCCTTCTTTTTTTATCTTCCAAATCCTGGGTAGTAATCATCTTGGAGATACTGCCCAACACAGGATACCCAAAATATTCTTTTAGCTCTTGGCTGTCTTTAAAAGAAGTGTCGGTATATTCTAAAAAATAAACAAAGCAAGCTCCTATCATACCTCCCAAAATTAATCCTAACAAGTTAAATTTTAATTTGTTGGGTTTTACAGGCAAAAGAGGTAGACGTGCAGGCTCAATAATTCTAAACCTTGTCCTGTTATCGGAACTATCTAATCGCTCGGTAATCTTTGCTGATTCTAAGCGTTCTAAAAGCATAGCATAAATCTTCTCATTAATCGCCTTATCCCGACTAAGCCGTCTTAATTCCTCCTCTTGCCGAGGCAGAGAATCTGCAATCTCAATATATTCTTGAGAATTTACCCCTATCCTTTGAGCAATTTCTTTTATATAGTTATTTCTCTTCTCTTTAAGAAGCTCTATCCTTCTTTTAATCTCCTTCAGGCGGGGGTGCTCCTCAGTGCAATCTACAGAGGCAATAATCAACTCTGCTTCCAGATTAGCTATCTCCTCATTTATCTTGGTTAAAGGGTATCTTATATCTGAATACTCTCCTGGTTTGGTATCCGAGGAAGATGCCTTTGGAAGAATCTTCTGCAGGCCATAGACTTCTTTAAATTTTCTTAACTTTGCCTCTGATTCATCTAATTTCTTTTTATATATTGCCAACTGCTCTTTTATAAAATCTATCGCTGACTCCGTATCCTCCTGCTGAGAAGAGTAATTTCTTTTGATAAGAATCCCGCAGAGAGTATTCACCAACTTTTGAACCTTTTTGGGGTCTTTTCCTTGAAAAGAGATAATTATTATCTCTTTAGACTTTAACCTCAATCTAATGTTTCTGCGAATGTTCAAAATAAGTCTTTCCAATCCTAAGGGGCTTTTTATATCTTTGTTAAGCCCTAATCTTTCTACTAATTGAAAGAGTCTGGGCCAAGCCAGAATCTCTTCTCTTAAGGAATTCAATCTTTCCTGAGGAGTGGTAGAAATAGCTAAATTCCTGAGTAAAGGATTAACCACTTTTTTCTTCTCAATCAACATTACTGCTTGTGCCTGATAAATTTTGGGCAGAACGTAACTACTAATAAGAAAGGCAAGGTATATCGCCACCAAAGGGATAACAAAAACCCATTTTCTTCTCAAAAGTATATACCAATAATCCTGAAAATTGAATTTCTGTCTTTCCATCTCTACTTTCTCCTTTTTTATCTATTTCTATTAATCAAATCCTCAACTACTGCTGCCCGGGTTACGGGAGAAAGCAATCTTCCCAAAGCCCGATTAATCTCACTGGGAACAGTAGCTGGAACTACTACTAAATCTCCGGGGGTTAAAGTCAAATTGTCCTTAAGAATTCCTTTATAAAGAAGTTTATAAAGATCTACTTTTTTATAAGTAGGTTTCTTTAAATCAGGTTTAATCACATATACTCTTCGCAGAGCTGCGTCAGAAGTGGGAAGACCGGCAGCAATGATTGCGTCTCTCAAGGTTACCTTATCTCCCCTCATAGGGTATTTCCCTGGACGGCTAACTTCTCCCAAAATATACACAAATTTACTGCGATATTCTAAGATAGTAATACTTACCTGAGGCACTTTTATATATTTTTTTAATTTTTCCACCAGTATCTTTTTAAATTCCTCTTTTGTAAATCCCTCTGCTTTTATATCCCCTACAAACCGATATTGGATACACCCATCAGGTCCGATAACAAACTTTCCACTAAATTCTGGCTGAGCCCTTACCTCAATCTCTATCACATCACCTTTTCCCAATGTATAAATCTCCCCCTCTCCAATAGGAAGCAGATTCTCTTTCTCTTTCGAATTTTGTAAAGAAGCCTCTTCTTGAGATAAGGCGGGTATAAAAAACAGAATTAATGTAGCTATAAGCGTGAATTTTATAATTTTCCTCATCCTCCCTCCTTTTTTATCTTATCTAATTAAAGTAGCATTTTTTGTGCCAATTTAACAAAGTTTTGAAGAAGAAAGAGATAGAAAAGAGATAGGTCTTTCTTAAATAAGAAAGGACGCTCTTAAGAAGTCTAACTTTTTAAACACATGTAGAGAATTTAGACAGTAACTCAGGAAGTGGGGCTTCTTAAAAGTTGAAGAAATTTCCTTATTCTCCTTTCTTCTCCCACATCTTGAGGGAAATAGTACTTCTTTTTTGCTCCATAATCCTGTTTTATGTAACCTCCCCAGTCGTGGGGATACTTATATTTTCTGGAATGGGTTTTAAGATGTGAGGGAACCTCCTGACTCTCCTCCTTCTCCACATCTTCTAAAGCTTTCTCTATCGCCTTATAAGAAGCATTTGATTTAGGAGAAGTTGCCAGATAAAGAGTTGTTTGTGCCAGGATAAGAGAACTCTCCGGCATTCCAATAAACTCGGTAGCTTTATAACAATCTGTTGCCAGAACCAAAGCAAAAGGGTTAGCATTTCCAATATCCTCACTGGCTAAAATTACTAATCGGCGGGCAATAAAACGCGGGTCCTCTCCTGACTTAATCATCTTTGCCAGCCAATATAGGCTGCTGTCAGGGTCAGAACCTCTTACAGATTTTATAAATGCAGAAATTGTATCATAATGATACTGACCTTTTTTATCATAAAATAAATTTTTCTGGATACTTTCTTTTGCCACTTCTATATCTATCTGAATTTTTCCCTCTCTGTCTTCAGGGGTAGTGAGGGCAGAAACTTCCAAGGCGGTTAAAGCTTTTCGGGCATCACCGGAGGAATTTAAGGCGATGTATTCTAAAGCGGAAGGGGTAACCTCTACATATTTGTCTGCCAGACTGCCTTTTTTCTCTTTAAGTGCTCTCTTCAAAATTAAAATTATCTCCTCTTTGCTTAAAGGCTTAAACTCTACAACACAGGAACGAGAGATAAGAGAAGGAATAAGATAATAATAAGGGTTATAAATTGTAGCTCCAATAAAGACTATCGTTCCTTGCTCTGTATCGGGGACTAAAACCTCCTGTTGAAGTTTATTAAATCGATGTATCTCATCGATAAAGAGTATTGTTCTTTTATTTTTACTTCTTGCTTCTTCTAAAATCTCCTTTATCTCTTTAGTAGAAGAAAATACAGCATTAAGGTATTTAAACTCTGCCTGATACTCACCGGCAACAATCCATCCCAAACTTGTCTTTCCACAACCAGGAGGACCCCATAAAATTAAAGAAGAGACTCTTTTTGCTTTTATTAACCTTCTTAAGAATCTTCCTTCGCCTAATATATGCCTTTGTCCAACAAATTCCTCCAAATTGAGTGGTCTTAGAGAAAGACTTAAAGGTTTTTTCTCCGCCTCAGGCATAGAAAGAAGAAGAAAATAAAAAACCCTGCTTTGTCCGTGGAAGAATAGCCCGCACAGTCCTCTTCTCATACAGGTGGGTGCCGCATTCCTACTGCCACAGCAGTAGGAAGATTAAGCTCCCTTTCTCATACTGTTGGCTGTGGCGCTTCTTCTTCCACGTAACAAGCAGGGCGTTCCCTTCAATAAGCAACTAAATTATAACATTCTCTCTCAGAAAAATCAAGCCTAACGCAGGAATATCCCTTCTCTCTCCTCTAATTTTTTCCTCAACTGATTATGAAGGGAATCTACTTCTTCCGCCTCCAAAGTTTTTTGTAAAGAACGATAATGAATCCTTAAAGTAACTCCTATAAACTCTTGAGGAATTTTCTCTCCCTGATACACATCGATGACCTCAAACCCCTCCAGCAGTTCTTTTGCAATATCTTCAATTATCTTTACTATATTCTTAAAAGGTATATCTTTTCTTTTTGCTAAACTGATATCGCGGGAGATTTTAGGATAAAAAGAGAATGGCTTAAATTGTTTTACTCTTCTTTCTTCTTCTAAAAGAGGCAAATTTAATTGAGCAAAAAATAGCTCTTTTTTTAGCGCGAATGAATCTCTTATTTTTTTATCTAATTTACCCAAAAAGCCTAATACTTTATCTTCTTTAACAATCTGCAGGGCATTGGTGAAATTTTTTAAAGATGCGCCTTCAAGACGATAATTACTAATATTTAAAAACTTTAATAATTCTTCCACATAAGCCTTAATATAAGATGGGCCTTTGCCTACCACCCCTATCCCTAAAAAAGGCCTCTCCTCAAAATGAGAATTTTTTCTCTGATAAAGATGCGCAATCTCAAAAAACTCACCAACTTCATTCTGTTGATTAAGATTGTATTTAGCCACAGAAATCATCCCCAAAAGTAGACTGGTACGCAGGCAATCTTCTTCCTTTCTTAAGGGATTAATTATTCTTATGAGATTTTTTTCTCCTAAAGTTTCTAAATCGTCTCTGGCTACAATACTATAAGTAATTATCTCTTTAAGCCCTAAACGTGCCAAAAACTCTTTCAAAGAAACGACAAAATCAAAATTATCCTTCCGGGGAAGAATAAAAGGAATCTTTGAGGGTAACTTATCATATCCCCGGATACGGGCTACCTCCTCAAAAATATCCACCTCTTCTTTTAAATCGTCACGGAAAAAGGGGGGTTTGACTTCGATGGTATCTTTACTTTTTAAAGAGAGTTGACAACCTAAATTTTTGAGAATCTCTTTTACTTCCTTTGAAGATATTTTTGCCCCCAAATGTTTCTCTAAAGAGGAAAGGTTAACTTTTATTCTTCTTGAGGAAGGAATTATCCTTCCTACTTTTTTCCCTCCCACAAAATATCCTCCGCAAAGCTCCAGAATAAGATTAATTGTTGAAGAAAGAGTGGCCTCAAGTAATCTTAAAAATACCTTTCTTTCAAATCGATAACTCGACTCTGTAGAAATTCCTGCCTCCTGGCGAGCTTTTCTTATCACCAAGGGTGAAAATATCGCTGTCTCAATTAAGACATTCCTTGTGTTCTCATCCACACAGGAATTCTCCCCTCCTATTATTCCTGCCAGAGCAATAACTTTTTTATTATCCGCAATGACTAAACTGGAAGGTGAAAGCTTTCTTTCCTTTTTATCCAACCCTAAGAAAGCCTCCTTATCTTTTGCACGGCGAATAAAGACATCTCCCTCAATTTTGTCTAAATCAAAGATATGCAAAGGGTGCCCCCATTTAAGCATAGAATAATTTCCAATATCAACTACACTGTTCACCGGATTTATCCCGCAATTTAAGAGTCTTTCCTTAAGCCAAGAAGGGGTTTTTCTTACTTTAATTCCCTTAATTACGGAAGCTATATAAAGAGGGCAATCTTCTTCATTCTCTATAAAGATATTAATATCTAAGGAAGGAATCTTTAGCGAGGGAATCTTTATCTTTAGTTGCTTCCCCAAAACCGCCGCTATCTCATTTGCCAATCCAAATATAGAGAGCAAGTCTGCACGATTGGAGGTTAACTCTATTTGAAACACCCAATCGCCATTTTCTTTAGTCAAACTCTCTACCTCAATCCCCGCCAGAGTGAGTTTTTCCGCAATACAGGAAGGCTTTTCTTTAGGGTCAAAAAATTCCTTAATAAAATTAAGAGTGAATTTCATAATTATCCAAATTGATTAAGAAATCTTAAATCATTCTCAAAGAATAGTCTTATATCCGCAATTCTATACTTAAGCATAGCGATTCTTTCCACCCCCATCCCAAAGGCAAATCCTCTGAATTTTTTTGGATTAATACCACAGTTTTTTAAAACCTCAGGGTGAATCATCCCGCATCCTAAAATTTCAAGCCACCCTTTACCTTTACATACAGAACACTTCCCTCCATCTTTTAACCCCTTCCCTCCACAGATGATACAACTTATATCCACCTCTGCGGAAGGCTCAGTAAAAGGAAAATAATGAGGGCGGAAACGTAATTCTATCTGAGATGAGAAAAATTCCCACGCAAAATGATAAAGAACTCCTTTAAGATGAGAAAAATTTATCTCTTTATCTACACAAAAACCTTCAATCTGATGAAACATAAAAGAATGGGATGCGTCGGGATTATCCGGTCGATAAACTCTTCCTGGAGAAATCACTGCTAAAGGAGGGGTTCTTTTTTCCATAACTCTTATCTGAGAAGGAGAGGTATGGCTTCTTAAAAGATACCTTCCCCCCTCTGAGGGAGGAATATCTAAGTAGAAAGTATCAAAGACATCTCTTGAGGGGTGTTCTAAAGGTATATTTAGTGCTGAGAAATTATGCCATTCATCCTCTATCTCTCCTCCTTCCACAATTTGAAAGCCTAACCTTTTAAAAATTTTACATATCTCCTCCATCACCTGACCAATAATATGTCTTTTTCCTAAATTCAGTTTAGAAGCAGGAAGGGTAAAATCTATTATTTCTTCTTTTTCTTCAAACTCCCTCTCCTTTCTCTCTATCCATTCCGTTATTTTTTTCTTGGCAGAATTAAGTAATTTGCCCAGATATGCTTTTTTTTCTTTCTCTAAATCAGGAAGGGCTGAAAACAACTGATTAATGAAAGATTTTCTTCCCAAATAGTATATTCTCAGCTCCTCCAGCTCCTTGACGGTTTTTACTCCCTCAATTCTTCCTCTTGCTTCCTTCTCTAAATTAACTATTTTCTCTTCCATATTCTATTTTTTATAAGATATATTAAGGCTAATGTCAAACAAATAATTCCTAAAATGAAAGAAAGCTTAATCTTAAAAGAGGATATCTTTTCTTCTCTTAAGAACCCCTCCTCTTTTATCTCTATCTTATAAGCATGAATATCAGTGGTTTTATGTTGGGGGCAGAAGAGATGAAAAACCCCTTTTATCTTTAAGATATCCCCTCTTTCCTTATAAGAACCGTAGTGGGTTATTCTCCTCTGCCACAAAGTATCCTTAATAAACACTCCCAAAACTATATCCTTATCTCTATCTTTTACATTTATCCATACACCATCTTCCTCCTTGAGGGGTTCTCCTACTACTTCTGCTTCAATTTCTACTACTTTTTTGTCAAATAAAGAGGGGTTTTTAAGAAGGTCTTCTAAATTATGAGCATATAGGTTAAAAAGAAAAAAATAGAAAAATAGAAAAAAAACAAATCTTCTCATTTTCGCAGTAAAGAAAGTGAATACCCCAAAGCAATAAATATAGAAAGAAATTCTAACCGTCCCAACCACATCTGGAAGATATAGACCAATTTCAAAAGTGCAGGCATAGAAGGATGAGTGATACCCAGGGAAAGCCCTACGTTGGCAGTAGCAGAGACCGACTCAAATAAAGAAGAAAGAAAAGGATAGCCGTAAAAAAGCCCTACCAAAGCTCCCAAAAGGTAAAAAACAAAGTACAGACTTATGATGATAAAGGCTTCTCTTACAGGCGCTTGCTCTAAAATCTTATCTTCCAGATGGTGATAGGTATCCTTATATACCGCCTTATAAGGCATAATTATTCTTTTAATCTCTCCTTTAATTGCTTTAATTATCAGGCCCAAACGCATAAGCTTTATTCCTCCTGTGGTAGAACAAAGCCCCCCTCCTATTGCCATAGCAATAATGAGAATAAAAAGCGTGCTCTCTTTAAACCTATTTATCTGAAAAAAAGAAAGGTTTGTAAATCCACATCCTGTATGGGCACTAATTAACTGATAAAATCCTTCACGGAATAAAAACCAGTGGTTATTCTTCAGAGAAAGATAAAGTAATCCTGTTAAAATTACTAAAGAAGAAAAAAATACTTTTATTTCAAAGTTTTTAAAAATCTCTTTACGGCTTTTTCGCCACAACCAAAAATGGAGATTAAAATTCATTGCCCCCAGAATCATAAATATCAGAGTGATTATCTCCAAGCTGAAACTATGGTAATAAAATATACTCCCTGTATGGGGAGAAAAACCTCCTGTGTCAAAAGAAGCAAAAAAAAGGCAGAAAGCATGGACAATTGCTTTAATCCAGCTCAATCCTTTTCGCAAAAGAATAAAAGTATAAAAAAACACTCCCATTCCTAAGTAGATAAAACTCACCTTCCAGATGAATCTTGCGGTAGCAATAATGTTAGGAAATATTTTTTCTCCCCTTGCTTCCCCAAAATATAGGCTGACCCCTCCTTTTTGGGCGGAAGCCAGAAAAGATATTCCTGCCAGAATTATCCCTTGCCCTCCAATAAACATCATCAGGTGTCTCCACAGATTACAGCTTAAAGAGAGATGTTCTAAATCATTAACCAAACTTAATCCTGTGGTAGCAAATCCACTCATTGCCTCAAACCAGGCATCTAAAAATGAGTTCCAGTGGGAAGAGAAATATAAAGGCAAAGCCCCAAGAAGAGAAGCAAAAATCCAGCTTAAACTCACTATGAAGAAAGAATGAACCCATCCCACCTCTTTCTTGTATGGGAAGACAAGAATCATCAAAAATCCTAAGGAAGCACTTATAAGAAAAGAAAGGAGAAAATCGTAAAAAGGAGCAAATTCCTTAAAAATGCCTGCGGAAAATAAAGGAATAAGAAAAAAACAGGCTAACCCCAGAACTATTCTTCCCAAAATATGGAAGATAGTAAGAAAATCGTCTTTATCTGGGGAGATAATCATCCCAGAATTAAAGAGAAAAGATACCCTAAACCTAAAATAAAAAAGGCAAAAAGAATCTCGGTAAAAATCCCTAAAATTATCCTCATAATTTCCCTACCAAAGCCTGTATCAGTTCTTTCTCTTTATCGATTAAAGTAGCGGCAATCACCTCATCATCAGCCAAAATCAAAGTATTACCTTTAGGAACAATAATTCTTGTTCCTCTCAAAATAGAGACCAGCACCGCATCCTGAGGAAGTTTTATCTCTCGTACTTTTTTATTAACAATAGAAGAGGTGGGAGGGATATCCACCCTTACTATAGAAAGCCTTCCTTTTTTTATACTTAAAAGATTCATCACATCAAAAAAAGAGGCTTCCTCTTCAACAATATGGGCAATGATTGAGGTAGAGTCTACAGGAACATCTACCCCCATATACCTGTAGAGAGGAAGGTGCCGGGGGTCATTTACTTTTGCTACCGTTCTTTTTATCTTAAAAATTTCCTTAGCTAAATTACAAATAATGATATTATCCTCATCGGAAGGAGTAATACTTACCAATACATCTGCCTTCTCCAGCTTTGCTTCTTTTAAAATATTAGGATAAGAAGCATCTCCACAGATGATAAAAATATTCTTTAACTCCTCCGCAATTTTCTCACAGACACCTTTTGATTTATCGATTATACAGACCTGGTGTTTATCCTCCTTAAGTTTTCTTGCCAAAAGTTTCCCCAGGCCTGAGCCACCAACAATTACGATATACATTTTTTAAAAACTTCTACCAAAAGGTAGGTGCGATTAATAATAATTAAGCCCTCCTCAGATAATGCTTTCTTTTTATTGAGCTCATAAACTTGAAGAATTACCTTTTTTAATTTGCTGTATTTTCTTTTGATAAATTTTCCTACTACCAGATTAAGATTATCGTTACCGGTAACCAGAACTACAACATCTGCTTCTTTTATTCCTGCTTTCTCTAACGTCTCTATATCTAAAACATCTCCCACAATTTTTTTTCCATTGAAATCCTGAGGCAGTTCTTCTAACGCCTGAGAGGACCTGTCGATTACTACCACGTTGTTTTCCTGACAAAGCTCCTCCGCTAAAGCCTTACCCGTTTTGCCACAGCCGGCAACAATAATATACTTCATCTCTTTGCTAATTCTACCAGCCTGTCAAAGACCTGAGGTTCTTCAGCCGCTAAGTGAGCAAGGATATCTCGGGAAAGATTAACATTATTCTTCTTTAAACCATGGATAAATTCTCGATAGCTCAGGCCCCTTTCTCTTACAGCAGCATTTATTCTCACAATCCAGAGGCGGCGAAATTGACGCTTTTTAGTCCTTCTGTCCCGATAAGCATAAACTAAAGCTCTTCTTAAAGTTTCTTTTGCCCGTCTTAAAACATTTTTACGCTTACCCCAATATCCTTTAGTTAATTTAAAAATCTTCTTCTTCCTTTTGCGTGCAGCTACACTGTGTCTTGTACGCATTTCTCTCCTTTCCTTTACCTGTAAGGTAAAGCCCTTTTTACCATCTTCTTATCAGAAACAGCAACCAATGTCTTCTTTTTCAATGCTCTTTTTCTCTTTCTTGTCTTTCCGCTTAAAAGATGCCGCTGTCCGGCTTTGGAACGTAAAAGTTTCCCCTTAGCGGTGATTTTTATCCTCTTAGCCAGAGCTTTTTTCGTCTTTAGTTTAGGCATCTTCCCCTCCTATTTTGGCCCCAGAATCAAAATTAATGTCTTCCCCATAAGCTGAGGGGCTTTTTCTACCTTACCTTTTTCTTCTATATCTTTTATCAGCCTTTCCAACAATTTCCTTCCTATCTCCTGATGGGCAATCTCTCTTCCTTTAAAGAATAATCTTATTCTAACTTTATGTCCTTTTTCTAAAAATTCCCGCATATGTTTCAATTTAATCTGATAATCATGTTCATCAATTCTTGGAGAAAACCTTATCTCTTTAAGCTGAGCGTGTTTATGGTGCTTTTTCGCCTCCCTTTCCTTTTTCTCCTGTTCATACTTATATTTGGCAAAATCCATTATCCTGCATACTGGAGGATTCGCTTGCGGAGCTACCTCCACTAAATCCAATCCAAAATCAGCTGCTTTTTTTAAAGCCAAACTACGAGGAAAAATTCCTAATTGTTCACCATTCGGGCCAATTACCCTTAATGTCTTTGCCCAAATTCTCTCGTTAATACGAATATTCTTTCGAATAATACCTCCTTTCTAAATCTCTTCTTTTAACTTTTGAATAAATTCCTCTATCTTTATCCTTCCTAAATTTTTATTTTCTCTCCTTACTGAAACTGCCCCCTCCCCTACCTCTCTTTCTCCCAGAATAAGGATGTAAGGAACTTTCTCTGTCTCTGCTTCTCTGATTTTACGAGATAACGTCTCTTCTCTTAAATCCACCTCCACACGAAAATTCTCTTTTTCCAGAATTTCCTTTATCTTAAAACCATAATCTTTAATATTGCTTTTGACGGTTAAAATTTTAATCTGTACAGGGGCAAGCCACAAGGGAAATCTTCCCCCAAAATGCTCCACCAAAGTAGCGATAAATCTTTCTATGCTTCCTAAAATCACCCGATGAAGCATTACTACTCTTTTATGCCGACCATCTTTATCTTGATAGGTAATATCAAATCTTTCCGGAATACTATAATCAAGCTGAAGGGTAGCACACTGCCAGGATCTTCCTAAAGCATCTTTAAGCTTAATATCGATTTTAGGGCCATAAAAAGCGCCCTCTTTGGGGTTAATCTTATAAGGAATATTTCTTTTCTTTAAAACCTCCTCTAAAATCTCTTCTGCCTCATCCCAGTTCTGCGGGTCACCAATGAAATCATCCGGACGAGTGCTTAACTCTGCAGAAAACTTTTGAAATCCAAATTTTTTTAAAGCCATCTCGATAAATTCTAAAACTCCTTCAATCTCTGAATAAAGATCTTCCTCTTTACAAAATATATGCGCATCGTCCTGAGTGAATCCCCTTACTCTTAAAAGTCCGCATAATACCCCACTCTTCTCGTAACGATAAACCGTCCCTAACTCAAAAATTCTTAAAGGAAGCTGGCGCCAGCTTCTTACCTGTGACTGATAAATAAGAATATGCCCGGGGCAATTCATCGGTTTTAACATAAATTCCTGGTTCTCTTTTTTTATAGGATACATATACTCCTCATAAAAATCTAAATGCCCTGATTTCTTCCATAATTTTTTATCCATAATGTGAGGGGTAACCACCAGCTTATAGCCTTTTTTTAAATGTTCCTTTATTAACCAATCCTCAATAACTCTTCTCAAAATCGCTCCCCGAGGAAGATAAAAGACCAATCCTGCCCCTGCTTCATTATGATAAATTTCAAAAAGCCTCAACCTTTTTCCTAAAATACGATGGTCTCTTTTTTTTGCCTCTTCCAATTTTTTAAGAAATTCGTCCAGCTCCTCCTGAGTAAAAAAGGCTGTTCCATAGATACGTTTAAGTTGAGGGTTGCTTTCTTTTCCTCGCCAGTAAGCACCGGATAAGGAAAGGAGTTTAAAATACTTCACTTCTTTAGTAGAATTAAGGTGAGGCCCTCGGCATAAATCAGTGAAATCGTTATGTTTGTAAATGCTTACTGTATCGGAGTCTATTTCCTCAATAAGTTCTAACTTATACGCCTCTCCTCTTCGAGAGAAGAACTTTTTTGCTTCTTCCTTACTCCATTCTTCTTTTATAAAAGGGTAGTCTTTTTCTACTATTTCTTTCATCATTTTCTCTATCTGAGGCAAATCTTCCTCCTTTAAAGGAGCGTCAAAATCGTAATAAAAACCCTCCTCTGTGGCTGGCCCGATTCCCAGCTTTGCCTGAGGATATATCTTTTTTACCGCACTTGCCAAAATATGTGCACAGGAATGTCTTAATGTAGCTATCTCCATAACAATTTAATTAATGGGCGCACCCCGACTTGAACGGGGGACCTTTTGCATGTCAAGCAAACGCTCTAACCAGGCTGAGCTATG
>CAZJOV010000015.1:0-16876 GCA_964547735.1 uncultured Planctomycetia bacterium
CAAGGCGTGTTTTCCATCCTTTCTTATCGGAAAATTTATCAAAATCATACCAGAACCCTGAAGTATATAATTTAAGCCAGGGAAGGTAGGGAACAGGGGCACCAACCTCAAAATCTAACCCATCAGCGACTTTCTCATAAATAGTAACTGATGGAGTTTCTTCAACTACTCTTTTTGTAGTCATCCCAAAATAACCATTAAGACGAGCCTCTAAAATCTGGCCTAATGCTTCAAATCCTATTCCCACTCTTCCATGCTCATGCAAATCCTGGTAATCTCCAAAGATATTTGCCCCTAAAAGAAGATTTTCACTTAATAATTTACGATAACCTACTCCTAAACTATAAGTTAAATCACCACTACGTAGAGAAATTCTGGGTTGATAGAAAAATGTATCAATTTTATCGAGGGACTGATAAATAGGCTGAACTGTTTGAAAATAAAATGTGGGCTTTTTATCTGACTCATATTGAAAAGAAAGTTCCACCCTTTTAAGCCATTCAGGAATTTCTTGAGAGAAAAGATACCCACAACAAAAAACACCAAACAAAATACATATCATTATTCTCCTCAATTTCTCCATTTTCTCTCCTCCTTTCTTCTTAAAAAAATTTTACAAAAAGATTCCACAGAAAGCAATAAAAATTATAATTTCAGACCCAGTTAATCAAACGCTACCGATTTTAATATTGAAAGAAAAGTAAAAGCACATAATGCAACAGAAGATGGGATCAGATCTCCACATTTGACACTTATCTGTCTATACACCCGATGAGCATAATTCCTCTGGTAAATTTGTAAAGTATAACTTACACATAAATTCACGACCGCAAATTTATATGTAAGTTATTGTTTTAAAATAAAGGCTTTATTTTTGCAAGTTATTTCTATATTTTTTAGTTCAACATCGTAGGTTGAATTGGGTTATATTACAAATATTACTTTTATCTTGAGGAAATATAAAGTTTTATAAATATCAGAATTTAGGATGCATCCTTAATACTTCAAATAGGGCTTTATTGCTTTGTAAATTCGGTGGGCAATTATTTTGTAACCTTTGCTGTTGGGATGAATCCAGTCATATTTTAGGGAAGGGTCATTTAAAATTCCCCTCATCAGGGAAGGGATAAATATCAAGCCTTTTCTCTTAGCTAATTTTTTAAATTCTTTTCTATATCCACTCATAACCGGCCCCCAACTTACATCTACTAAAGCTACGATTGCTCCTTTTTCCTGAATTCGGGTAATAATTTTCTCTATGTTCTTTAAAGTAACATCAGTAGGAATTCTGCGTAAGAAATCATTTCCTCCCAACTCCACAATCACAAGATAAGGATCGTAAGATAAAACATCACTTTTTAATCTTTTTAATGCCTCATAAGTTGTATCTCCTGACTCTCCTGCATTTATCACTTCTTTGCCTATAAGCTGAGATAAAAAATAAGGATAATTTTTCCCATTTTCAGCCCCTACACCCCTGGTTATACTATCTCCAAAACAGATAATACTGGTGCCTTGTGAATCTAAATTCTTAATAGGATACCCACAACCAAACAATGACGAAAGCAGGAGGAAAAATAAGAATTTTTTATAAACTCTCATTAAACTTGGATGATAAAATAACCCTTTTCAATGCATCTACATATTTAGGATTGAGTTGTGTTCCTTTATTTTTTTCTAACTCTTTTATCGCTTCTTCTGCGCTTCTCCCTCTCTTATACCCTCTTCCACAAGTTATGGCATCAAAAGCATCGGCTACAGCTAAAATTTGGGCTCCCCGAGGAATCATATCTCCGCTTAACCCATAAGGGTATCCTGTTCCATCAAAATGCTCATGATGATGTAAAATTATGGGAAGAATTTCAGACAATACTCTTATTGGTTTCAAAATCTCTACACTCATTATCTCATGTTTGCGAATCATTTTCCACTCTTCAGGAGTAAGTCTTTCTCTTTTATGAAGAATATAGTCAGGAATGCCAATTTTACCAATATCATGTAAGAGCGCAGCTCTATATATTTTCTGGCATTCTTCTTCTCCTAAACCAGCTTCTTTTGCAATGGCATAAGCGTATTTAGCTACACGCTCAGAATGCCCCTGTGTATAGGTATCCTTTTTCTCCAACGCCTTAACTAAAGAAGAAATCGCCTCAAAATATGCTTCCTCTGTCTCCTTTTTTGCTTGTAAAGCTTCTTTTAAGGCTTCCTCCAGTTCCCTATTTTTTTCTTCTAAATCTCGGACTAAAAAATCAAGACTCTCCTCAAAATGTCGCTTATCTATCCATACACCTTCTTCTAACTCTACAATTTTTATCTTTTCCCTTCCTGAAAGTTCCTTCTTCTCTAAACTTTCTATTCTCACGATAACATCTTTACTTGTAGAAACTATCCCTTTTTTCTTATAAAACAAACACCCTTTAAGAGAAAACTTAATTTCTTTATCTTCCTTGTAAAAAGAAATTTTTTCTAATTTTTCTACAAATTTCTCCAAAAAATTCTCCAGCTTCTCTCTTCTTCCCTCAATACTCAGTATAAAAGTATCCTGGGAAAAGCGAGAGATAATTGCTTTAGAAAAACTCAGCTTAATTTGCTTTTCTATAATTTCAGCAAATCCTCTGATTAACTCCTGTAGAGAAGTAAAATTCAAACTCAAAGATAACTTTCTATAATTAGAAATTTTAATAATAATAAGGCCTAACTCTTTCCTCTTTTCCTTTAATTCTTCATCAATTTTAATCAGAAAATAGCGGGGGGTAAAAAAACCTGTCAGAGGGTCTCTGATTGCTAAATTTTTAATCTTATTACTTAGATAAGTTAAATAACTATATCGATAAATATTAGAGATTACACTGGAAGATAACAAGAGAAAGAAAAAAGTAAAATAATCAAAACGAATATCCCGACTTCTCAAATAAAGAGAAAGAAAATACAATGATGCAAAGATAAAAGAAGTGGTAATTAAAGAATTTCTAAGAGAAAACTGATTCAAAAAAATAATTAATACACCTAAAATTAAAACTATAAATATTACCCCCCCCAAAGAAACTGTATGAATAAACCGGTTACTTAACATCATCACCAAAGAATTCCCTATAATGGCTACTCCCCAGAAATTACCTAAAGGCGTGAGATGCTCATCATGTACCAAGGGATCGGTTGCTCCTACAAGCACAATTTTTTCTTTAAAAACAGAAGAGTCTATTTCTTTATTTAATACTTTATAAGCAGAGAATACAGAAAATTGTCTGGGATGAACAAGGTAATTGATAAAATTTATCCCTGAGGGTGCGGGGATAAACAATTTCCCTCCCAACCGCACACCCTCTGAAGGATTCACAGATAATTTTGAGGGAGAAATGCCTAAATATTCAGCAAGAATATGGATATCGATAGAATAATGAACCTCTCTCCTTTCATCAATATAAAACACTCTATTTTTTCTTATTCTACCTGCCTCATTAATACGATTAACAAAACCTATAGCCTTTGCTGATTTGATAAATTTCTCCAAAGGAAGACTAAGATTTCTTTTTAAAACATAGGCCAAGATAATATGAGGATATTCCTTCAATGCAGAAGCTAAAGCCTCATCATCTTCAGGAGTTGAGGTCCCAGAAAAAACAATATCCAATCCAACAACCTTAGGTTTGCCTGCAGTAATATTTTTTATTAATCCAGCAATCATCTTCCTCTTCCAGGGCCATCTCTTTTTAAGATGGACTCTACTTTCCTCATCAATGGCTACAATAATTATCTTATCTTTAGCAGGAGGAGAAGGGTGAAAAAGATAAAAAGATTGACAGTCAAAAAAATCGCCAAATTTTATTCTTAATTCTTCAAATTGAGAAAAAAAAGAAAAATACCAGAGAATAAAAATAAGCCAGATAAAAAAGGGATAAAGAAAATCTTTCTTTCTTAACAAAGACATTACTCAGAAGGGTGCTCAGAGGTATTCCCGGAACCCTCAACAATCGATTTCACACAACTAATCAAAGAACCTAAATTGTCTTTTATGCATTTTTTTATACATTCGTGTTTGGCTGCTCCCTTATATTCTCCACATAAGTTGTTACAATTTTCCCAATAAGGGGTAATGCAGGCAGTAGCAATCTGCCCAAATTTTGTTTTTACTGTGTCCGGTTTCCCTTTCACTAAAATTTTTCCCTTAAGTACAGCTTGAGTAATATGTTGTAAACCAAAATTTCGAATATGCCGAGCACAGACGGTAGTAGAATCATCGGGATCAAACGTAAGATTTCCTCTGCAAGTCTCAGCAATTATTGGAGTTCCCCAGGGAACATCTTCCCATTTTTCACCTGCTAAGTGCACATTTATTCCATAAGAGATATTTCCTGAAGGATCACTGGGACAATGAAATATTTCTTTGGTTACGCCATATTTTCTTAAATTATCTGGAGTTAAAAACTGAGCATAAACCTGAGGAGGTGTATTTAACTTTACAAATAAAAACGCTAATTTATTAATCCATAAATCCCCTTCTCTTTTCATTATCCAGGCATAAGCTCTCTCAATATGTTCTCGTTTTAACTTGCCCAAACTAGCCGGTAAACCATCTTTCTCCAAAGCATAAAATTCGGTAGCCTTCTCCAAAGTCTTAAGATTAAGTTCACACACTTTCTGACGCGCACTATCTAAAAGCTGTCGATAGCTTACAATACCTAAACTGGCTATAACAAGAACAATAACTACGGTTACCATTATCTCCATCAAAGTAAAATATCTCCTCATTTTCCCCTCCTTTTATTTCTCCAATTTATTTTTACCACACAACCCCTACAATTTCAACTGTTTCTGAAGACTTTACATTTGTCGGAGATTCAACTAAAATAGATTTATGCTGGGAAAGATGTCGTTTTCTCTATCTACTTTTATTTTCCCTCCTCTTTGCTTTGTGTGTGAGAGAAAAATAGAAAAAGGAATACTTTGCGCTCAATGTCTTAAAAAGTTGGAATTTTTAACTCCACCTTTATGCAAGATATGTTCTCTGCCATTAAAGAAACATAACGAAAACATCTGTCCATCATGCCAAAAGATAACTCCATTTTACGACCAACTTGTCAGCACCTTGTGGTATAAAGAACCCCTAATAAACCTCGTTCATCTTTTTAAATACCACCACTATGATTTTTTTGCTGGGTTTTTCTCTTCCCTGATGGTAGAACAACTTTCCTTATTAGGGATAGAACTTGATGAATATGATTTTATAACTGCGGTGCCCTCACATCCTTCACGGATAAAAGAAAGAGACTACTCATCCAGCTCTCTCCTTGCTTATGAGGTTTCCAAAAAAATACATCTTCCTTATAAGAATGTAATTTATTGTCAATATCTTCGACCATCACAGACAAAACTTCCCTTTTCCTTAAGAAAAAGCAATATAAAAGGAATATTTTCAGGTAGAAAAGAAGAAATTGAGGGCAAAAATGTAATCCTTGTGGATGATGTGGTAACCACAAAAGCCACAATCATTGAATGTTCAAAGGTACTAAAAAAGGCAGGGGCAAGAAAAATTCTGGTAATCACTCTTGCTAAAAGCGGTGAAAATCATTCGTAATTATATATTAAAAGACTTCTTTACCTCTCTTATCTTCTCTTTCTTATTTATTACCTTAGTAATGGTTCTGGGGAATCTGGTAAAGCTTTCGGATATGGTAATAAGAAAAGGGGTTTCTGTTATAGAGGCATTTAAAATCTTTCTTTTTCTTACTCCTTATCTTATAAGTTTCATTCTTCCCCTCTCCTTACTTTTAGGAACACTTCTTTCCTTAGGAAGATTGGCTTCAGATAATGAAATTATTGCTCTTAAGGTGTCAGGGGTATCCTCACTAAAAATTCTTCAATTCTTCATCATTGTAGGAATTATTTTCTCTTTAGGACTATTTATCCTTAATGATAAAATTTTTCCTCATTTTCACTATCTTTATAGAAAGGAAGCAAAGAATCTAAAAACAAAAGGAATCATCTCATTTATTGAACCGGGAGTATTTTTGGAAAACTTTGGAAATTTTATTCTCCATATAGAAGATGTAAACGGAAACAAATTAAAAAATATCTTTATTTATATGATTCAAGGGGGGAAACTGAGTGAGGTAACTTTTGCCAAAGTAGGAGAATTTATTATAGAAGAGAAAAAGTTGAAAATGAAGTTAGAAGATGGCTTTCAAGATAGAATCAATCCCAAAAATCCTCAAGAGTTTTACCGATTAAACTTCAAAGTCTTCTTTATGGAATTACCTATTACAAAAAGACCAGAAAAAGTAGATAAAAAACCTCAAGATCTTACATTCAGAGAAATAAAAAAGAAGATAAAACATTTAAAAAGCTTGGGCATCGAGCCCAAAGATTTAATATTAAATCTTCACAAAAGAATAAGTCTCTCTTTCAGTCCACTTATATTTGTTATCTTAGGGTTTGGTATCGCTCTTAATTTAAAGCCTCGTACTAAATCGGTAAATTTTGGTATTGCTTTCTTTTGTGCGGGATTTTTTTATCTTTTTCTTATCCTGGCAGAGACGTTCTCTCAACTGGCAAACCTTCCTGCCTTTATAGGAATGTGGTTTCCCAATATTCTTTTTTTGGGAATAGGACTATGGTTTGTAAAAAATGCGTATTTTAGATAAATATACTATTCTTAAAATAGTAAAAAATTATCTTTTTATCTTATTTTTATTTATAGGGCTTTTTGTAATTATAGATATATTTTCTCACTTAGAGAGCTTTCTTAAAGGAAAAATCTCCTTTGAAGAAATCATCAGTTACTATTTCTACAATCTCCCTTTTATATTTTTAAAAGTAAGTCCTTTTTCTATTCTTATAAGTAGTATCTATCTTTTCGGGGAAATGAACAAAAATAACGAAATTATTGCTATGCGCGTGGCAGGTTTAAGTATTTTTCGCATAATTTTCCCTACCATTGTTTTTTCTCTATTTCTTTCTCTTTTCTCTTTAACGATTCAGGAAAAAACTCTTATTCTCTCACAAAAAAGAATAGAAAATATAAACATAAAATTACTTAAAGGAAAAAAAAGACCGGAAAGAAATAATTTGGCTTTTCGCTATCAGAATATGATTTTTTTTGTATCCAGGTATCTTCCTTCTCAAGAAATTCTTCAAAATACTGTCATTTTCAAAGAAAACAAAAAAGGTGAAATCATTGAAAAAATTGTGGCCAAAGAAATCACTAATACAGAAAAGGGATGGTTAGCAGAAGAGGTGGTTATTTATCCAGTGAATAAAAATAGAGTTTTCCTGTCTCCTTTTTATAAAAAAAATCTTTTCTTAGGTATTAAAAGCGATTTTGAAAACACCATCATAAAAAGGAGTGTATTCTCTCAACTCTCCTCTTTAAAAGATATCTGGAGAGAAAGGGAAAGACTCAAGAAGATGAAAGCCGGCCAACTCGTCTCTCAACTTACTATAAAATACCACCAGAAACTCAGCGAACCTTTTTCTCATCTATTCTTAGTTATAGGGGTAATCCCCTTTGCTTTAGAAATAAAGAAAAGAAAAGTAGGTCTGGTAAGTTTTGGCGTGGGGTTTCTTTTTAGCTTTATCTATTATGTAATTTTTTCTGTTAGCTTAGCGTTAGGCAAGTCAGGAATAATTCTTCCTTTTCTCTGTAGTTGGTGTGCTCCACTTTTTTTTGTTATCTTAGGGGTTAGTGGATTATTTCTTATAAGATAGATTAATCTTTATAGATACGGGGAATACTTAAGGATAAACGTGTAGGAATCTCATAAGGAATTGTTCCTGCCCACTTAGCTAAATCCTCACAGGTTATTGATTTAGTCTTACTCTTACCAATTAAAATTACCCTTTCTCCTTGAGATATTTTCTCTTTGATTTCAACTATAATATAATCCATACATACCCTTCCTCGCAGAGGAAAGAAATGATCCTTAATTATCACCTTTGCTTTGTTGGAAAGATGCCAGGGATATCCATCCGCATATCCGCAGGCAACAATTCCAACTTTGGTATTTTTTTTAGTAATAAAAGTTCTTTGATAGCTTATCCCCCATCCTTTATCTAATTTTTTGGTGAAGATAATCTTTGACTTTAAAGAAAGCACGGGAGACAGATTTAATTTAATTTTAGGATTAGGATAAGGATTTATCCCATAAAGTATCAATCCAGGTCTTACTAAATTAAAATGTGCCTGAGGATACCGGAGTAACCCTATGCTGTTGGCGGAATGAATATATCTAAAAGTTATACCTTTCTTTTTAAGAGAGCCAATCAATTGATTAAAAACATTTATCTGGAAACAGGTGAACTTAAAATCAGAATCGGCGGAAGAAAAATGAGTATATATACCCTCCAAAAAAAGATTCTTATACTCACTTAATTTGTCAATGAACTTACCTGCTTCCTTATAACTTACCCCTAATCTACCCATCCCTGTATCTACTTTAATATGTATAGGGATAACCTTTCTCTTTTTTCTGGCTTCTTTATTCAATAATCTGGCTGAAGCCAAATCCATTATTGTCGGTCTTATATAAGTGAAATTTACTGCTTCTTTTATCTCCGAAAAAGAGAGAGGAGAAAGAATAAGGATAGCCCTCCTTATTCTTGCTTCCTTCAACCTGTAAGCTTCCTCGAAATCTTTTACTCCTAAAAACTCAACGCCTATCTGAGAAAGTCTTCTTGCTACGGCAATTAAACCATGCCCATAAGCGTTTTCCTTAACTATCCCTAAAATTTTTACCGATGGACCGACAATTTTTTTTATCAGGTAAAAATTTTTCTCTAAATTTTTAAGATTTATCTCAATCCACAATTTTGGCATTATTTAAGAGCTGATTATATCTTTGCTGAAAGACCTATTTTTGCAGTGCGGGGCTCTACCTTGATTATTTTCACCCTTACCTTATCCTGAGGCTTCAAAGATTCGGCTAATTCTTTATCAATTTCTCCGGCAAATATCAACCCTTCCAGGTTCTCCTCTAATTTTACAAATATACCAAAATTAGCCTTCTTAACTACCTCTGCCTCTATTACTTTACCGATAGGGTATTTTTCCAGAATTTGAGGCCAAGGGTCAGGGGTAAGTTGTTTTACTCCCAAAATAACTCTTCGGTTGGCTTTATCCAATCCTAAAACCTTAAATTCATAAGTATGGGCTTTTTTAAAGAACTCATAGACTTTTACTGTTCTTTTCGTCCAAGAGATATCTTCGTTATAAATTACACCTTCAAACCCACTCTCCAATTCCACATAGGCACAACCTTCGCCAAATCCAATTATCTTTCCTCTAACTTTTGAACCTATACTTAAAACATTTTCTATATCTTGCCAGGGGTCTTTCTCTAATTGTTTTATACTTAAAGAAATTTTTCTTTCTTTAATATCTATTCCAATCACTTTTGCTTCCACAACATCTCCAATAGCAAATATCTCTGCTAAATTTATAAATCTTTTTGTCCAGGATACTTCACTTATATGAACCAGCCCTTCAATACCTTTCTCTATTTCCAAAAAAATCCCATAGTTTTGGACATTAACTACCTTCCCTTTTACTGCTGTTCCTATAGGGTATTTCTTCTCTATCTCCTGCCAAGGGTCAGGAACCATCTGTTTCAATCCTAAAGAAATTTTTCCTCTCTCGCGATCAAAACTTAAAATCTTCACCTGAACTTCATCCCCCACCGCTACTACTTCTGAAGGATGAGAAATTTTCCTCCAGCTCATATCAGCAATATGCAAGAGCCCATCCACTCCTCCTAAATCAACAAAGGCGCCGAAATTAGTAATACTTTTTACTTTCCCTTTTATAACCTTTCCTACCTCAAGAGAATTCCACAATCTTTCCTTAGCCAACTCCTGTTCTTTCTTTATAGCGTCTTTGCGGGAAAGAATAAAATTATTTTTCGACTTACTTAACTTTATAATCTGGAAGTAAAATTCCTCCCCCACCATATCTTCTTTTCCTCTAAAAGTAGAAAGGCTCTGAGGAAGAAATCCTTCCACTCCAAAAACATTGACCATATAGCCACCCTTTACCCGACGAGAAATCGTCCCTTTCACTAAATCTCCCTCTCGATACTCAGAAAGTAGCTTCTGCCAGCCTTTTACCTCAATAGCTTTCTTGTAAGAAAGAACTATCTTTCCTTCCTCATCCTCAACCTCATCTACATATACTTCAACCTCTTTCAGATTTTCTATATCCACGCCCTTAAATTCTTCACGGAGAATTATTCCTTCAGACTTATATCCTACATCAACAATTACTTCCTTTTCTCCTACAGAAATTATCTTTCCTTTTATCACCTCTCCTTCTTTAAGTTCTTTGATAAAGGTGTAATAAGCATTTTCCAATTCAGAAATCTCCATTGGGCATCTCTCCTTTCTTAATAAATTTCGTAAATTATCTCTTAATTTATCATATTTGTCAATGATTTAATCTAAATTCATTATCCTTTCAAATACTTTTAAAGAAAACTCCTGGTAGCTTTCCGGATAAGCATTATCAGAAAGTTTATCAAAAATAACTTTAATCTTTTTTAACCTTATCTTTTTTTCTCCTTTAGGAAGAACCTTATCTGTTCCAATAATACGTGCTACCACCACTGGTGATTTACTCTTTTTTGCTAAAAACCCTACTCCTTCCTTTATTCCGTCATATCTTTCTCTTGTCCCTTGAGGAAAGATAACCAAAGGATTCTCTTTATTAAGTACAGCTAAAGATTTCTTTATCGCCTTTAAATCAGAATAGTTTCTTCTTAAAGGAATTGCTCCCAAAACTCTTATAAAAAGAGAAAAAAGGCTGTTGCGAAAAAGCTCTTCTTTTGCCAAAAAATAGAGACGGCGAGGGCAGGCTACCCCCAAAACTACCGGATCCAGAAAACTCAAATGATTAGAAGCAAGAATGAATCTTCCTCTTTCAGGTATCTTTTCCCTGCCTTTTACCTCCATTCTAAAAAATACTTTAAAGACAAAAACCGCCAAAGGTTTAAGAATGCTATAAAGCATAGAGCATCTTTTTCCCTAACTTCAACAAAGCCTGGGTATATTTTTCTTCTCTTGCTTCTGCATATATTCTTACGATTGGTTCAGTCCCTGATTTTCTCAGCATCAACCAACTATTTTTGGTAATCATTTTTAATCCGTCTATCTCATTTATCCTTTCTATTCTCTCCCCCAAAAGCTTCTGGGGAAGTTTTACATCTTTTAAATTTCTCTTCAACTTTCCTACATCCACAGCTATTCGAGAATAATACCATCTCCCAAACTTTTTCTCTAAATTTTTGATTAATTCCTCCAAAGGCTTTTTCTCCCAAGCAATCATCTCCAAAACCATTAAAAAAGACACATTGCCATCTCTTTCGGGAATATACCCTTTAAATCCAATTCCCCCTGCCTCTTCTCCTCCGATAGAAATAAGACTCTGTTTAAAAAGATTAGAGATGTACTTAAATCCTACGGGTGTCTCAAAACAACCTACTCCTAAAAAGTGAGCTACTTCATCAATTAAATTGCTTCCTACAACAGTTTTGCCTATGCCTAATCTTTCCCCTCTATTTTTTATCATATGTATAGCCAGAAGAGGAAGAATAACTTGAGCGCTAATGAATCTTCCTTCTTTAGTTACCAGAGCAATTCTATCTCCATCGCCATCTAAAGCCACTCCAAAATCATACCCTTCTTTTTTAACTTTTTTTATTAACTCTTTAAGGTTCTCCTCTACCGGCTCAGGATGAACCCCTCCAAAGGAAGGGTTATATTCTTGGTGAAGATAATCTATTTTTATCTTTGAGGGTTTAAGAATTTCTTCCACAAAAGAGTTTCCTGCTCCATACATCAAATCTAAAAGTATCCTCAACTTTAATCTTTTTATTCTTTTTAAATCTACAAACTTTTTTAGAAAATCTTTATAATTTTTGGTAAAATCCTTCTCATTAAGAAGTTTTTTCTTTTTCGCTTCGCTTTTACTCAGTATTTTCACCTTACTTTTTCCTAAGAAACTTTCTATTTTTCCTGTCAAACTTTTATCTGCGGCAGCTCCCTCCTTTGTTTTTATCTTTAATCCATTAAATTTAGAAGAATTATGAGAAGCAGTAATCATTATTCCCAAATCATAACTTCCATAACAGGCAGCAAAGCTTACTACCGGAGTAGGAACTATACTTGAGGAAAGGTCAACCTTTATATTATTAGCCGCCAGAACTAAACTATTCTCTAAGGCAAACTCATAAGAAAGAAAACGTGCGTCATATCCTACCACCACTTTCTTCCCTTTTTCTTTCTTTAGAAAATCAGCGATTGCCTGGGATACGACTCTTAAATTGGAAAAAGTAAAATCCTCCCCAATAATGCCTCTCCATCCATCCGTTCCAAATTTTATCTTCATTCCCACCTCCCTGATTCTTGAAAGCAAAAAATCTTTTATCGATAAAGTCTCCTTCTTTTAATAAATCTTTCCACTTGAGGATGCACAAGATATTTTATCGGCAATCCTTCCTTAATTCTCTCTCTTATCAAAGAAGAAGAAACATCTACCTGGACAACATCAAAAAAAATAAATCCTAACTTATTCTTTCCTGTTACATCCCCTTCTCTTTTAGCAACTAAGACTTTTACCATTCCAAGAAGTTGTCTATAACCCTTCCAAGTGGCAAAATCCTTTGCCAAATCAGAACCCAGAATAAGAAATAACTCCTCATTAGGATATCTTTTTCTCAGTTGCCTGACGGTATCAATAGTAAAGGACCTTCCTCCTCTTTTTATCTCTATATCTAAACACACAAAATTTTTATTATCTTTTATAGAAAGTTTTACCATCTCAAGACGATCCTCTGCCTTAGCTAAAGGAACATCCTTGTGAGGGGGAAAATAATTAGGAATAAAAAACACTTTATCCAGCCTAAATCTATCTCTCGCCTCCTCAGCTAAAATCAGATGTCCAATATGAGGAGGGTTAAATGTTCCTCCCAGAATACCTATTCTCATTCTCTCAAGTTATATCTTCCTTCAACAATATATTTGTAAGTAGTAAGTTCTTTTAATCCCATAGGGCCTCGGGCATGTAATTTATCGGTAGAAATTCCCATCTCTGCCCCCAATCCAAACTGATATCCATCACTTAAGCGAGTTGAAATATTAACGAAACAACATGCAGAATCTACTCTGCTTACAAATTTGTTGGCATTCTCTACATTTTCAGTAATAATACTGTCGGTATGGTGAGACCCGTAAAAATTGATATGTTCAATTGCCTCATCGATATTTTCTACTACTTTAATAGAAACAACTAAATCTAAATATTCTCTGCTCCAATCTCTGGTGGTAGCTTTTTTGATTCCCTTCAATACCTTCTGAGTAGCGGCATCTCCTTTTATCACTACTTTGTATTTGTCAAATTCTTTCTTAAGAGGAGGCAAAAAGCAAGAAGCAACCTTTCGATGCACCAGTATTGTCTCCACCGCATTGCATACCGCAGGTCTTTGCACTTTGGCATTTATACAGATTTTTAAAGCCTCTTCTAAATTGGCAAACTCATCAACAAAAATATGGCATACACCTTTATAGTGTTTTATCACCGGAATAGAAGAAGCCTGCGTAACCTTTCTAATCAAATCCTCTCCTCCACGGGGAATCACCAGATCAATATACTCATTTTCCTTAAGCAATAAATCAACTATTGTATAGTCTGTCTTCTCCACAAGAAAGAAAGGGGAAAAATTCAATCTTTCATAAGCCACTTTAAGCAAACATTTATAAATTGCCTTATTAGAATTTATTGCCAGAGAGCCTCCTCTTAAAATCACCACATTAGAAGTCTTAAAACAGAGACCGACACAATCACTGGTTACATTGGGTCGCGCTTCATAGATAATAAGAATTACCCCTAAAGGAACAGACACTTTCTTTATTCTTAATCCTTGAGGAACCTGCCATCCTTCAATCACTCTATTTAAAGGATCTGAAAGATAAGCAATCTCTTTTAGACTGGAAGCCATCTCTTTAATTCTTTTCTCATTAAGCACCAAACGGTCAAGAAAACTCTTTTTTACTTTTTTAGCTTTAGCTAATTCAATGTCTTTCTCGTTCGCTTTAAAGATTACATCTTTATTTCTTATAAGCTCTTCTGCCATAAGCAGTAAAATTTCATCTTTCAGTTGAGCATTAACCTGAGAAAGTAAAAAACTACTTTTTTTGGCTTCCTTAACTATCTTTTTCACATAAGAAACCATACTTACTCCTTTCTAACAAAATTATCCCGATGGATAATCTCTTTCTCAAACTTTTTTGCCCTATCCTTAAGCTCCTCAGAACTGTATTCCACCAACCCCACTCCCAAAACAGAACCGGCTTCATCTATTACATATACGGCATCTTTACACGCGAACTCTCCCTCTATTTTGGTAATACCACAGGAAAGCAGGCTCTTTCCCCCCATAAGAAGAGCTTCCTTCGCCCCCTGATCAACAAAAATCCTCCCTTTTACTTTCTTGCCAAATGCTATCCAGCGTTTTTTTGCTCTTTCTATTTTAGACGAAGGTAAAAATAGTGTACCTTCTTGTTTTCCTTCAACTATATCTTTAATTACATTCTTCTTCCTTCCGTTGGCAATTACTGTCTTTATTCCACTTAGGGTAGCTATTCTTGCTGCTTCCAGTTTAGTAAGCATACCCCCTTTTCTAAATTCTTTCTCTTCTTTCTTTGCCCAACTAATTACTTTATTATCAATTTTTTCTACAGTCTTAACCAATCCCTGGGGGGAAAAAAGACCATCCACATCAGAAAGAATAATAAGTAAAGAAGCACGAATAAGGTCACTAACCAAAGCACTTAAGCGGTCATTATCTCCTAATTGTATCTCTTCATAAGAAACCGAATCATTCTCATTAATTACAGGAATTATTCTCCAATCCAAGAGTCTGTTTATCGTACTTTGAGCATTCAGGAATCTTTTTCTTTCATTAAAATCATCCCAAGTAAGAAGAATCTGAGCACAATTTTTATGATACTTTTTTAGGATTTGAGAGTAATACTCCATCAGGATTACCTGCCCTATGCTGGCATATGCCTGAAGAGAATGAATATCTTTTTTCTTTTTCTTCTTCAACTTGTTTACCCCACAGACAATAGCACCAGAACTTACAATTGCCGTCTTTACATCCTCCTTTTCCAAAGCTACCACCTGAGCAAGAATATTTCTCATTATTTCCAGATCCAACTTGCCTGAAGGAGCGATAACACTACTTCCTATTTTTACTACAATTTTTCTCATCCCAAGACCTTAAGTATTCTGTCCTCAAGAGCTTCCACTCCTTCTCCTGTTTTGGTAGAAAGATAAAAGAATCTTCTTTCTCTCTTAAAGCTTTTATCTATTTTATCAATTTTATTACACAAGTAAAAAAAATTTTTATTTAGATAAGAAGAATCAAAATCATTGATAAGTTTTTTGACAGAATTAACTTCTTCCTCTATTTCTGGATAGTTATCTACCACTATAATTATTAATTTTACCCGAAAAAGATGCTTCAAAAAGTTGTTTTCCCCTTTCTCCTTCAAAGGAGGGGTATCTAAAACAATAAATTCTCTATAATTCTTTCTGAAAGGCGCCCACATACAACTGGTGGTAGCAAAAGGATAGTCAGCTACCTTAAAATTTTTTCCTGTAAGATAATTAAAAAGAGAGGTTTTTCCTGTATTAGCAAACCCTACAATAGCTATATCGGATAAAATTCTATAATCAAGTATAATCTCTTTCCTTTCTCCTTCCTTGCCTCTCTCTGCCTCCTCCCTCCTAAAATTCCCCCTTCCTCCTTCGCCTCCTCGAACAACACAAACTCTTTCTTTATCTTTCTTCAAATCAGCAATAATCCTTCCTTCTAAATCTTTAACCAGTGTACCACAGGGAACAGGAATAACTAAAGAGGAAGCGTCTTTTCCTTTTTTACGCCGAGCTTTTCCTCTCTCTCCGTCAGGAGCTTTAAACTTTCTTTTATATTTAAATTTACTCAGATCATAAAGATTTCTGTTTGCCTCAAGAAAAATATCCCCTCCTCTTCCACCTTCACCTCCATCACCAACTAATCTTTTTCTTTTACGGATAAATGAAGTTGCCCCCTTTCCTCCACATCCTGCGGAAAGAAAAAGAGTAACTGAATCAACAATCACTTCTCAACAAGAATCTCCAGAATTTTAAGGCGGGTATAAATTTGGCGGTGGCCTCTTTTGCGACGATATTTCTTTCTCCGTTTATACTTATAGACAATTATTTTCTCTCCTTTTTTCTCTCCCAAAATCTCAGCTTTAATTTTAACTTTCTCTAAATAAGGATGGCCAATTTTTATCTCTCCATTGGAGGAAAGAAGAAGAACCTTATCTAAAAGAAGAGGAGAGTTTTCTTTCATTCTTTCCACCTCTAAAATATCTCCCTCCTTAACCTTATATTGCTTACCACCAATCTCTACAATTGCCCACATAGGTAAATAAGATAACACAAATAATTATTAAGTCAAGATTTATTAAATTGAATGTAGTTACAATAACAAAATGTTAAAAATAATTACCACAATAAAATATTTTCGCCAAGGGCGAATCCTTCGCCTGAGGCGAATCCTTCGCCCGAGGCGAATCCACCTCTGGTGGAACCTCGGGTGGAACCTCGGGTGGAAAATTTTTAGTTAAAGGCGACCGCCTCAAAAAATATAATTTTAAACTATTTATAAACAGATGAATGTTAAATGTGGAGACCTGACCTCATTTTCTGACAAAGAACAACAAAATCTATAAATCTAAAAAGAGCAGAAAAGTTTCTTAATCAGAGAGAATACCAACTATGTGGTGTTTAAAATTTAATATTTTTACGTAGTAAAAATTTAACATCTTGACGTAGTAGTAA
>CAZJOV010000016.1:0-16816 GCA_964547735.1 uncultured Planctomycetia bacterium
TTGGTTTCAATTTTCTTGTTTTTTTCTCTTGATTTCTGTATAATTTTTTTAGAAGAGGAGGTAAATATGAGGAAAAAGATTTTAATTGTTGATGACGAGAAGAATTTTATAGAATTGGTAAAAAAGAATCTAGAAAGAGCAGGAGATTATGAAGTGAAGATAGAATGTGAGGGCAAGAAAGCGTTGGCTGTTGCCAAAGAGTTTCGCCCGGACTTAATTTTTTTAGATATTGTGATGCCAGATATTCCAGGAGGAGATGTGGCCCGTCGGCTGAAAGATGATCCGCAAACGAAAGACATTCCTATTGTATTTTTAACTGCTTTGATGACCAAAGATGAAATCTCTGAAGGAGAAGAAATCGGTGGTTTCCCTTTTATTGCTAAACCTATAGATACAGAGGAACTTATAAAGATTATTGAGAAAAACACAAAGAAATAATTTTAGTCTATACATAACTTCCCCCAGATTTTTCAAGGAGAGGTAGTTACAGTTTCAGCTTCTTCCAGTTGACTTTCCACCGTGATAGTAGGGTTATTTTTGGGGCCGGTTACAGAAATTCGATATGTTCCTTTTTTTCCTCCCTGAGGAACAGTTATATTTTCTTCTAAATAACAGGAATCACATCTTTTATCGTAATTGGGGAAAGGCAAACACTGACATCCTTGTGGGCATACACATCTCTGGCATACAGAAGAAGTTGGCGATGTTCCACAGCAAGCTCGATTAGGGCCGCAATTGGTATGGCATCCTCTCCAGGGACGCCAAGGATAGGGAGGGGTATGGTTTACTCCATCATATAAAAGTTGTTTTGTCCTCTCTATTCCTATATCCCCGATAAATTCAGAGGAAGTTTTATGATAATACAAAGGGGAAATTTCTATATGAAGAGAAGATAAATTAGTTAAATAAAGAGCAAATAAGGCTAAGACTACAACAATAAAAATTGTAATGATTAAAGCAACTGTTTTCTTCATCGATATAGATTACGTGGTATCACCACACTAAAAAAATTTATATTTTCTTCCCCTTTTTGTAAAGTAATTTCTACTCTTATTTTTCTTATTAATCTTCTTATTGTTGTAGGATTACCATCCCCATCAAAATAAGAAAAGGTTAAATTTTCCACTTCTCTACACAAAGGAGAGGTAGTTACACCTCCATCAATACTGCGGATGATTGTTCTTTCTGCAGGTAGAAAATTGATGTCAATAATATCGAGAACTCCATTATTATCCTCATCTTCAGAACTTTCAAAATTTATATGAGAGGATTGAGCAATATTTATGCTATTTTTATCTTTAATCTTTTTAAGGTCACGAATTATCCAGTCCAAAGCTTTTTTTGCTTCAAAAGATATCTCATTACGAAAATCCAAAAATCGCCATATATCTATTGTCTGGCGAACGAATTTAGAGATACCTATAGAGATTATTCCTACGATTACAATCGCTACAATCATCTCAATTAAGGTGATTGTTTTATTCTGGCTCATGGCTACTGGAGACCACTACAGAAAAATACAACTCTCCCATTAGATTATGAGAGACAGAAATATCGATTCTTTTGTAATTGGTAGCATAACTTACATAGTTATCCAGAGGGCAACTACTTCCATCAGGACACAGGGGAGGAGAAGTTGTATCGGGGTCGATATAGCGGATGTTTACCTCCCTTATGTATCCTCTTACTGTATCCGAATAAGGACAGGTTGAGGGGTTTGTGCAGATGTTGATATCAGAGAAGTTTCTGCTGAGCAATTCTTCTAATAAATCTCTTCCTAAAATTATTCCCTGATAATAAATCTCTCCTCGATTCCCTCGATAGTTAATATCAGCAAGGGTTAAAAAAAGTGGAGGGATAGCAACAGATAATATTACAATAACCATAATTAACTCAATTAAATTTATTCCTTTTCTTATCATTCGTTTATTGAATAGTTATACTTGCTGTCTGAGGACTAACTATAATGGTGAAGTTAATCCCTTGATAACTTAATACAATCCTTCCTTCTCTACTCAAAGCATTTCCCCCTCCATCCAAAGGAGTTCCTCGCCAATTAAATTGTAAAATACTTGTTCCCTCAAAATCAACCGAGCTAATATCAATTCCTTGATATTGGGAGATATTATTAAAATTCACATTTAAAGGTTGATGGGTGTAAGGATCCTTTAACAAGCTTCCATCAGAGACTTTATAAGCCTGATAAGAATTTTCTGTCGTGTTGAAGGAGAGTGCGTAGTTATCTTTGGTGGTAATAGCTACTGTCTGCACATATTTCATATCTTGCACCAATTTTTTTACTGCCCCTTGAAGTTTTATACTATAAAAAACATTAAACCGCACAGTAATCAGAAGAATCAATATTCCAATAATAGTGATTGCCATTATAAGTTCTAATAGAGTAAAACATTTCTTCTTTCTCATCAGGTAAATTATACCATATTCCTAATCTTCTTGACATCCCTTTTCGCTCCTTGTAGAATTTAACTGGAAGTGAGAAAAAATAAGTTCTCATTTAATAAAATTAAATTTTCTCCCAAGGAGGTATTTTCACATTTAAGAAGCTTCCTTTTAGCCACCCAAAATACAGTAGGAGTTGATATTGGATATAGTTACATTAAAATTGCCCAATTTCAAAAAGCAAGGGAAGGATATTTACTTACCAATTATCAAATAAAGGAGATTCCTTTCTCTGTTCGAGACAATCCTCGAGAAAGAAACGCACTTATCAGAAAATTTATTAATGATTATTTTTCTCAAATGAAAATAAGAACCTCCTTGGGAAGGATTGTTATTGAGGGAGGGGGAATTTTTATTTTCTCCTTTCTCTTGCCAATGTTGTCTGAGAAAGATTTAAGGGGAGCAGTGGAGATTGAATTGAGGAAGAAACTGCCTTCACATATAGACATAAGGAGTATCTATTTGGATTATTTTATTACCGACCGTTTAGAAGATTCCCGAGGAATACAACTATTTGTTACCTGTATCGCATTAGATAAAAGTTTAATTAACAAAAATCTGGATTTTTTAAAAAGTTTTAATTTAAGACCTGTGGTAATAAATACCTCTGCGGATGCTTTAGGTAATTTGTTGAGAATAATGCAGGCAAAAGATTATATAGGCCTTATGGATATAGGAGCAAGAAAAAGTGTGTTGAATTTTTATCGCGGGAGCCTTCTTCAATTTAGTCGTGAAATTTCTATAGGCGGAGACCATATTACTCAGAATATACTTAAGGTACTTCAGGGAATTTCGTCTCAGGCTTCTTTTGGAGATGCAGAGATGTTTAAGAGACAGTGTGGAATTCCTATGGGTGAGGAGATGGGAAATGAGTTTTATACTGATTTGGGAGTAGTAAAAGGAGAGCGGATATACGCAGGGCTAAGGCCGGTGTTGGAGAGATTAATTACAGAGATTTCACGCACAATTACCTTCTATTTTCGAACTTATAAAACAGAAAGACTTAATGTTTTTTATCTTACAGGAGGAGGCTCACGGATAAAGAATATAGATAGATTTTTATCTACTAATCTCAAGAATTTTTCTATAGGTTCTATAGAGAAATTGAATTCATTAAAAGCAATAAAAGGATGGTTTGATGTTGAGGTGATAAAACAAGAGCTGGTTATGGAAGAAGCCGCTCCTCATCTTTCTTCGCTTTTTGGTTTATGTATAGATAAAGGGGGAAAAGTTAACTTAGTTCCTCCGCGAGAAAAAATAGAACAGAAGGCGCTATTTTTGCTTTTTCTATTTCGTTTCTTTTTTCCTATTGTATGCATTCTTACATTAGCCTATTATGGATTTAACTATACAAAAAAATTGATTTACAGTGCGAGTTTAGAAAGAGCAAAAAAAGAAATTATTCAGCTTACCCCCAAAGTAAGAGAGATTGATGAATACTTTAAATTGAGAAACCTTCTTAAGGAGAGAGAAAATCTTCTTAAGAAAGCAATGGGACCTCAGCCTTTATGGTGGGGGATTCTTAAAGAGTTAAGTAATATTACTCCAGAAGAAATTGTTCTTTCCCGTTTGGAAATAGAGCCAAAAATTCCTAAACAGATGTATTTAGAGGGAGAGGTAGTGGGTGAATATACACGGTTAGATTTGATAATCTCTCAGTTTACATTAAATTTAAGTGATTCTCCTTATTTCTCTAATGTGCGTCTTATCTCCAGTGAAAGAGCAATGTTTTCCACGGTTCCTAAGGCAAAATTTGGTATAGTATGTGAGTTGGTCTATTAAAAGATAGAAAAGATAGAGATGAAGAAAGGCAAAATTTTTCAAATTTCTCTTGCAATATGTATTTACACTTTTATCTTAGCAGGGTTAATGATTTTGGGCAACAGATTCATTACTCAGCCAATGGAGGGAATAAAAAAAGACTTACAAGAAGCTCAAGAAGAGTTAGCCGAGAAAGAAAAAAAGATAAGAAAAGTTCCTCATCCTCGAAGAAAAATCGAAGAGATAAGAAAGAAAATGGAGGAATTAAGGAAAAAATCCGCCTCTCACAGAGAACTTCCCCGCATTATCCAACAATTGACAAAAAAAAGTAGTGAGTTAGGGATAGAAATAATTTCTATTAAACCGGTGGAGGAGGTCCCTTTTGAAGAAAAGAAATTACCCACCGGAGTAAGTAAGGCCTATATAGAAGTAATATTTAAAGCTTCTTATAAAGATACAGGAGCTTACCTTAAAGCATTGGAAGAGTTACCTATAATTTTTACTATCGAGAAACTTTCTATGGAAAAGCCCTCTTCAGAGGAGATATTGAAAGAGGAAGAGAATAAATTGATAGTTACTTTATTAATTAGTAGTTATACTATCTGGAAGATATAAGAGATGAATAGAAAGAAGATTGAGTTGATTATTGCTGGAGTATTAATTGTAATTTTCGTTTTTATGTTAGCAAATAGTTTTAAGAGAAAAAAACCTCCTCCCACCAGAGTGAAGCCTCTTCCTGCAAAGGAACCTAAAGAAATACCTATGCTGCCAGTCCTGAAAAAGGAAGCTGGTTATAGGCCAGCTTCTACTGAAGAACTCAAGCTGCAGAAGGAAAGAGCAAAACTTGATTGGGGAGTTGACCCTTTTTATCATCCTATAAAAAAAGAGCTTACCTCAGGATTAAGATTGGTGCTTAAAGGCGTATCTATTGGAAAGGAGAGAAAGAGCTTTGCTTTCATTAATGATGAGATTGTAGGAGAAGGAGAAAAGATTTTAGGATATGAGGTTGTAAAAGTAGAAAGAGATAAGGTACTTTTGAGAAAAGGAGAGGAGGAGTTTTATCTGGTTCTTCCAGAAGAATAATATAATTTAGAATTTAATTTTTTTAATTTTTGGAATATAATAAAAAGGGATGAGAACTTTTATATTGATAGGATTATTAATCTTTCTGCAGGCAGAGGTTACTTTTTCTCAGCCTGAGAAACAAAAAATAGTCACCGAAGAAAAACAAAAAGTAGTAATTAAGCAGGATAGTAATTTAATTGAGTATCTTGAATTTAGAGAGGTAGATATAAAGGATGTATTAAGACAGCTTGCTAAACAATATGGCTTAAATATCGTATTTTCTGAGTCAGTAAAAGGACCGATTACTGTCCAGTTACATGATATTACGATTGAGGAAGCTTTAGATGCAATAGTGAGTGCTAATGGTTATGTTTATACAAAAAAAGGAAGTATTTATAAAGTCACTACACCTCAAGAAGCAGAAAAGGAAGGAGCGCGTACAAAAGTATTTAAGTTGAACAATGCGGATGCTTCAAAACTTAAAGAGGCCTTAAAAAAAGTATTATCTTCTCAAGGTTCAATTGAGGCAGATACGCGTTCTAATTCTTTAATTGTTACTGATATCCCTTCCGTGCTTACTAAGATTGAAGGAATGATTTCTAAATTAGATGAACCCACTCTTCAGGTGTTGATTGAAGCAAAATTTATAGAGACTTCCTTAGGCACCACAGAAAAATTAGGGATTGATTGGAGTATGACCGCAAGTGTGAGTGGTTCAGCAAGGCCTACAGCTTTACCCTTTGAGCCTAAAGGAGAGAAAAAATGGATGAAGAATATATTCCCTCCTGCTGAAGAAGGAGAGGATTTTCCCTCAGGGCATTCTTATAGTTTTCCCTATATTTCTGCTTCTGATTTTACCTTTGGCACGCTTGACTTTACCCAATATCAGGCAGTTTTAAATTTTCTCAAGACAAAGACAAACTCTAAATTAATATCTTCTCCTCGTGTAGTAACGATGGATAATAAACAAGCTGAAATTTATATCGGCAAAACACGCCCTATTCCTCAATTTGAATATAATGATGAGACAGGAAATTATCAAATTACAGGATTTGAGGAGAAAATTGAAGGTGTAATTCTTACGGTTACCCCCCAGATAAGCAAAGTAAAAGACGGGTGTTATATAAAGTTAAAGCTTAAACCTAAGGTTACAAATTATGTAGATAAAGTAACATTTGGCGCTTTGGGATTTGATTATCCCGTAATGAGTGAACGTTATGCTGATACAGAAGTAGTAATAAAAAGTGGCCAGACAATTGTTATTGGAGGTTTGATTGAGACAAAAAAGACAAAATCAATACACAAAGTTCCTCTTTTAGGGGATGTTCCTCTTTTGGGTTTTTTCTTCACTCATAGAAGTATAGAACCAAATGAGAAATCAGAGCTGTTAATCTTTGTTACCGCCAGAGTAATTGAGGAGAGGAAGGAGGGAAAACTTTTGGCTTATAAGAGTGAGATGACAACTAGTCCTCCTCGTCCTTTTAAGTTGAAGTTTAAAAGGGTAGAGTTGAGATGAAGAAAACTTTATTTTTTTTGAGAGTCCTTTTTGCTTTTATTTTAATACTTGTTATTTTTTCTTTATATTGGCAAGTTAAGGATTTCCGTACCCAGAAGAAAAAAGTAAGAGAAAAATTAAAAGAGATGGAAGGAGCTTTTTCTTATTTTTCTTACTTGAATAAGGATTTAAGAGAAAGACTGAAAAAATTAACAAAGGAAAATCAACAGCTTAAAGATAATTTGGAGAAATTGAGAAGAGAAAAAAATAATTTAGAGAGAAAACTGGAGATAGTAGGAATCAATGAAAAAGTAATATTTCCTTTGAAAGAAAAAATAAAAAAAATTGCTTTACTGATAGATAAACTGTATTCAGGAGCATACAAAAAAAGAAGGGCTAATTCTTTGTTACGGGCTATCTATCAAAAACTTAATGCCTTAGATTTGAGTCTGGCAAAAATATCTGATGGGGAACTTCTATATCAGGAGAGATTTAAGAGAAAGAAAGAGGAGTTAGAAAAGAAGATTTCTTTAATTAAAAGATTAAAAGATGAGATAGAAAGACTAACAAAAAGATTGGATGAGGAAAGAAAAGAGAGAAAAGAAATACTGGTTTCGGCGAGAGAAGAAAAAAGAGAGTTAGAAGAGAAATTGTCTCAAGCAGAAAAATATATGGAGAAGTTAGAGAAAGAAAAAGATATGATGGAGAAAGAAAAGGAAGACTATGTAATCGCTTTGATGAATTTAAAAACAAAATTTAAGGATTCTCAGGAAAATTTAGATATTTTCAAAAAGGAGAATGAGAATTTGCGAAGAGAGATAGAAAGAGTTAAAAAGGAGAAGGAGGGGATTAAATTAGATTTAGCTAAGTTAAAAGAAAAGGTTTCTTCTCAAGATAAGTTGATTGAGGATTTAAATGAAGAGATAAAAAGTAAGGCTAAAAGATTAGATGAGATAAAAGAAAAGCTTTCTAAAAGAGAAGAAGAGTATAGATTGCTGGTTAAACAATATGAAGAACTGGATAAAAAAAGAGAGGAAGAGAACATAGAACTGGCAAGGAGAGCAGATAGAATATTGAGGTTGGAGGAGGAAATCAATAGGAAAGATGCGAAGACAAAAAGTTTAACTGATTCTTTAAATCAATATTTAAAAGAATTAGCGCAGTTGAGAGAAAAGGTTATAAGAATTAATCTGGAAAACCTTCATCTTAAAAAGGAAATAGAACAAAAAAATAATTTACTTTCTTCATTGAATGAAGAGATTGCCAAGATAGAGGAGATAAGCTCTCAGTTTAGAGAAAGAGCCAATATTCTTAAGAAATTTTTTAAGAAAGAGGGGAAACCTCAAAGTTCTTCAAAAAAAGAAGTGAATGTAAAAATTGAAAAAGTTGGTCTGGAGAATCTTTCTGACAAGAGATGAGTTTATTTAGAAAATTAATATTTCTATTGGCTTTCTTTTTTCTATCTCCTATTTTTTCTACATTCTCCCAAGGGTTAGAGGAAGCTGAGGAGTTATATGAGAAAGGAAAGGAAGCTCTTCTAAAAGAAGATTATAAGAAGGCTAATGAATTTTTTAGAAAAGCAGAAGAGTTTCTTAAGAGAATAGATGAGAAGAAGAAAATCGAAAATAACGAAAGGAGAAAAAAGAAAGATACCCCACAGAAGATAGACAAATCCAAACTTCTTAGAGAGGCAAATAAGGCTTATAAGGAAAATGATTTGAACACCGCATTTTCACTATATAAGCAACTATTAAGATATACAAAGAGAAACTCTGATTTGCATTATAATTTAGGAGTGATATGTTTAAAGAGAAAAAAATATAATGAGGCAGCTAAAGAGTTTGAAGAAGCGATTAGAATTAATCCTCGCAATGCCGATGCTTATTATAATTTAGGAGTTTTATATGAGAGTTTTTTATCTGATAAAGAAAAAGCTGCCTCTTATTATAAAAAGTATTTGCGTTTTTCTCAGGATAAAGACAGAGAAAAGGTAAAGGAGTGGATAAAATATCTGGAGGAGTAAAAAATGAGTGAGGAGGAATTAAAGAAAATTCTTCTCGAGGAAAGGTTACTTACTCTTGAGGAGTTGAAGAAAGCGATTGAGGAATCAAAGAAGATAAAACGACCTCTGGAGAAAATAATTTTAGATATGCATCTGGTAGAAAAGCATGCTCTTTATAAGATTGTAGCTAAAAGAATGGGGGCAGAGTATAAAAGCTTGGATAATCTTGAGGTGAGTGAGGAATTGTTAAATATTTATCCTGAAGATTTAGCCCGTTCAACAAAATCTGTCCCCTTATATATTGAAAACGATATTCTTCATATTGCTATGGAAGATCCCCAGGACGTTTCTTTGATTGATCAGATACAACTTTTTACCAATTATCCTTTGGAAGTTTATTTCTCTTCTTCTTTTGAGATAGAAGAGGCAATAAATCGTATTTATAAAAAGAGGGAGGATATTTTCACCCAATTAGAAGAGTTGAGAATAGAGGAAGGAAAACCTTTAAGTGAGACCACCTCTATTGTTAAGATTGTAGACTTAATCATTGCTCAGGCAGCAAGGGATAGAGCTTCTGACATTCATATTGAACCCGAGGAAAATGTTACTCGTTTAAGATTTAGAATTGATGGGGTTTTGCATGAACTTCCTCCTCCTCCCAAAGAGTGGGAAGCAGCAATGATTTCCCGTATAAAGGTCTTGGCGGGTATGGATATTGCTGAGTCCCGAATACCTCAGGATGGGCATTTTCAGATGAAAGTAGATGATAAAGTTATTGATTTTCGTGTTTCTACTTTGCCTACAATTCATGGAGAGAATGTGGTTTTAAGGTTATTAGATACTGCCTCAATTACAATAGGTCTTGAAAGATTAGGATTTACCACCTATGAAGATTTGAAAAGATACGAAGATTTGATTAAAAAACCTTATGGGATAATCCTTTCCACAGGTCCTACCGGTTGTGGAAAAACTACTACTTTGTATTCTGCTTTAATGAGGATAAATACACCCGACAGAAACATAATTACCTTAGAGGATCCTGTAGAGTATAGATTGGGCTTGATAAGACAGGTTCAGGTGAATCCCAAAGCAGGAATCACCTTTGCTAATGGTTTGAGAGCAATCTTGCGCCAGGACCCGGATGTAATAATGGTTGGAGAGATAAGGGATTTAGAGACCGCACGTATGGCGGTGCAAGCTGCCTTAACCGGTCACTTAGTTTTCTCTACGTTGCATACTAACGATGCTCCCTCAGCAGTGGCAAGATTAGTAGATATGGGGGTGGAGAATTTTTTAGTTGCTGCTTCTTTAATTGGTATTATGGCGCAGCGACTTGTAAGAGTAATCTGTCCTAATTGTAAAGAAGCTTATCAGCCTTCCAAGGCTGTTCTTAAACGGTGGGGACTGGAAGGTAAAGAGAATGTAGTGGTTTATCGAGGAAGAGGGTGTCCTGAATGCAAAGGCACAGGATTCAGGGGAAGAACAGGAATGTTTGAATTGATGGTAGTAGATGATGAGTTAAGAGAAATGATTAATCAGGCAGCTTCAACTGTAGCTTTAAGAAAAAAAGCACAGGAGAAAGGTATGCAGCTTTTGTGGGAAGATGGGAGAGAAAAAGTCTTGCGTGGTATAACTACATTTGAGGAGGTAGCCAGAGTTTGTGAGGAACAAGTAGAGCTGAAGCCGGTAAAGGTAGAGGTAAAACCGCATGTTACTATAAAAGAGGAGATAATGAAGGTTAAAAAACCTCAAGAGGTAAAAGTAGATACCCATGCCCTGGAGGAGTATCAGAGACGGATAGCGCGTTGGTTGAGCGGGAAAAAATAAACAAGACGAGGTATGTATGAGCAATATTGGAATTTAAAGGAAAAACCTTTCCAGAATACTCCGGATCCTCGCTTTCTCTATCTTTCCTCCCAACATGAGGATGCATTGATGAAGCTTACTTATGTAGTAGCACAGAATCTGGGAGCAGGGCTTCTGACTGGAGTATTTGGTTGTGGAAAAACTTTATTGGCTAAAGTAATTTTAAGAGACTTAGGACAACAAAAATTTTGCACTGCTTATATCAGTAATCCTTTGGTGGGAGAACCTTCTGAGCTTATTCGCGCGATTGTGCGTGCATTGAGCCCCCAGCAGTTACCTGAGAGAAAGACTGAGCTTTTAATTGACCCTTTGTTAGAAAAGCTACATAATATTCTTGTGGATAATATTCGGGAAGGCAAGGAGAATATTGTAATTATTGATGAGGCACATACTATTAATGATGCGAGGATTTTTGAACAGTTGAGACTAATTTTAAACTTTCAGACAGAGGAGAAATTCTTGCTCACTATATTTATTTTAGGTCAGCCTGAACTTAAAAGCAAGATTGAAGCGATAAAGCCTTTAGCGCAAAGAATTCCTATTCGCTGTCATTTAGACCCACTTGGTGAGGAGGAAGTAGTCAGTTACATAAAACATCGTATTAATATTGCCTCTCAAGGAGAGAGCTCTTCTGGTTTATATCCAACGTTTGATAAGGAGGCAGCCAAAATTGTGTATAATTATAGTGGGGGGATCCCGCGACGAATTAATACATTATGCGATTTAGTATTACTTTCTGGATTTGCTAAAAAAATAGAAAAAATTGATGCTAAGTTTGTTGAAAGTGTGATTAAAGAATTTAATTTGAGCTGAGATGGGTATCTATGTTTACAGAGCGGTTGATTTAAAAGGGAAGATAGTAAAAGGAAGGTTAGAGGCAAAAGATGAAGTGGAAGTTTCCACTCAGCTGGCTAAATTAGGTTATCAGCCAATAAGCATAAGTTTTAAAGGAGAGAAAGCTCCATTTTTTTTAGAAAGGCTTTTAAAGAAAGGCTTTAAAAAAGTATCGAGGCAGGCTTTAATTGTTTTTACTCGCCAATTTGCCACAATGATTAAAGCTGCGGTTCCTATTGTTGAGGCATTGAAAGTTTTAGCCGAGCAGGCAGAGGATTCCAGTTTGAAGGAGGCTCTTCATCAGATTGTTCGTGATATTGAGGAAGGTTCTAAGTTATCTGAGGCGATGGCAAAGCATCCTCATATATTTAGCACTCTTTATGTTAATACTGTAGTAGCAGGAGAGGCAGGAGGAGTTTTGGATAAAGTTCTTTTAAGATTAGCTGGTGTTCTGGAGGAGGAGGAAGAGACAAAAACAGGAATTAAATCAGCTTTGAGGTATCCTGTAATGGTGGTAATTGCTTTATTTGCTGCCGTAATTGTTCTATCTGTGTTTGTTATGCCTCAATTCATTAAGATTTATCAGGGGTTCAAAGCAGCATTGCCTTTACCTACTCAGATAATGATTTTTGTCAGTAATAGCTTACGTCACTACTGGTATATTACTATACCTTTATTGGTAGGAGTTTGTCTTCTTTTTCGATTTTATATTAATACTCCTCTGGGAAGAAGAATGTGGGATAATTTTAAGTTTAATATGCCTGTGTTTGGGAAAGTTTATACTAAAATTGTGATGCTAAGATTTGCCTCAATGCTTAATGTTTTATATCAGGCAGGACTTCCTATTCTTAAAATTCTGGATATTGTAAAAATTACCATTGGAAATATAATTTTAGCTAAAGATATAGATAGGATAAAAAAAGATGTTGCTGATGGAAAAGGAATATCCGGAGGAATTTTGGCAAGTAAATATTTCCCTCGTATGGTAGGATATATGGTTTCTATTGGGGAAAAGGCAGGAGCTTTAACTACAATGCTTGATTCACTATGTGAATATTATAGTCAGGAAGTTAAAAATGCTTTAAAAAATCTGACTTCTTTAATTGAGCCGATGATGACGGCGGTTTTGGGTACAGTAGTTATGGGGATGGCTTTGGCGATATTTCTGCCGATGTGGAATTTAATTTCTATTGTAAAAAAGGGTGGTTAAAAAGGGGGGAGTATGCGTAAAGTATATCGATTAGGTGATGATTTGTTTATCGCCATTGCTTTCGTTAGCTTTGTTATTGCTATTGTGTTGAGATTGATGGGGATTGAAGACTTACCTCTGGGGTTGAATACGCAGGAAGTTCTTTTTCTCTCGATGGTGTGTCTTTTATTCAGTATTGCCTTAAGCCTTTATGATTTACACATAAAATGAAGGGAGGTGAGATGGGTAAAGACAGGATTTTAATTGTTGATGATGAGTTAGGTATCCTTTCTTCATTGAAGAAGGTGCTGGAGGAGGAAAATAGAGAAATTATTACTGCCGAAAGTGCAGAGAAGGCATGGCAGGTACTTAAAGAAAAGGGCGAGGTAGGAGTAATTATTTGTGACCAGCGTCTTCCTAATATGAATGGTGTGGATTTTCTTGTTAAAGTAAAAAGACTTTATCCAGATACAATAAGAATTCTTGTTACCGGTTACCCTGAACTTTCCACAGCAGTTGAGGCAATTAATAAAGCTCATATATGGAGATATATCTTAAAGCCTATTGAGGTAGAGAGTTTAAAAATATTAGTTAAGCAAGCTTTTGATTATTATCGTATCCTGAAAGAGAATCGGCTGCTTTTAAAAATCGTCCGTCAGCAGGATTATTGGTTAAGGAATATAAAAAGCAAATATCCCCAAATAGGAAAAGAGACAAAAAAGGCAAATTTTGGGTTGGATGAGAAGAAGATTTCCGATACAATCGAAGAGTTTATGAAAAAATATAATTTAAAAGATGAATGAAACATTGGAAGAGAAATTGGTAAAGGAAGGCTGGCTTACTCCTCAGCAATTTATAAATGCTAAGGAAGAACAGAAAAGACTAAAAAAATCTTTATATTCTGTAATCGTAAAATTAGGATATTTAACCGAGGAAGATATTTTTATTTTTTTTGCTCAATCTTGTGGTATTCCTTTTATAAATATATTTGACTACAAAATTGACCCTCATCTTTTAGCTCTTTTCCCTGAAGACCTTTATTATGAATATCTTTTTCTTCCCTTATTTAAAATAGAGAATACTTTATATCTGGCAATGGTGAATCCTTTAAATGCAGAGTTCATAGATAGATTAAAGAAAGAAATAGATTTAGAGATTTCTCCTTTATTTTCCTCGGCTTCAGCTATCTTAAAAGTTTTATTTGATTTTTTTGGTCCCCGCGATTATTTTTTGGATTTAGAGGAGTTAGCCCTTACATCTTCTTTGAATCTTCCTTTTTCAAGAAGTTCTGAAAGGATAAAAGTAAATCTCTCGGTAAAGATAAAATTTAAGGATACACGCTTTCATTTAATCTCTTCTCAACCCATTCCGGCAACCTGTATAGATATCTCCCGAGACGGAGAAGCAATAGGGATAGAGACAATAATATTTTTGCCTCCCTGCTCCAGAATTCTTGTTGAGTTTTCCTCTTTTTCTAAAGAATTAGAAGGTGAGGTTATTCATTGCACTATGAGAGGGAAGAACCAGTATCTTTTAGGAGTGAAATTTTTTAATGCAGATAAAGACTTATTAAGAAATATTTTAGGAAAAGAACTTGACAATCTTTAAAGAAGATGTTATCCTTTAAATTGGGTTTTAAAGAGTATTGTTTTTTTAGGGTAAGAAGGAGGTGAGATGTTAAGAAAGGTAAGAAGTTTTACTTTAATCGAGCTTATTATGGTTATTGTCATCATTGGAATTTTAGCCGCAATCGCTATTCCTCGTTTTATTAACTTAAGAAGGGATGCCAGAAAAGCAGCCTGTCAGGGGTCTCTGGGAACAATAAGAGCAGCTTTAACTAACTATTATTCCTGGTATTCCATCCATAGTGCTCACTATAATGGATATTACCCTGACTCAATTAATGATTTAGCTGCTTATTTTCAAGGAGGGGCTGTTCCTGATGATCCAGGATGGTTAGCTGGAGAAGGCCATGTTCCTGCTGGAGGAGCTACGTGGGATACTTGGTATACCTCAGGTACTATTGGGGTAATGAGCGGTAATGCTTGCTGTATAAATAACTTCTAAATTTTGCTTCTTTTGTATTTTATCCCGCCTCTCTCAAGGAGGCGGGATTTTTTTATCCTTACTCCTACCTTGAGCTAAGTTCTTCTTTAAACTTACAAGTTTGACAAAGTATAACAAGTGTGTTATATTTTAAATGGAAGGTATGAAAGTAAGAAAATATGATAATATGAAAAAGGAGGAAAGATATGGAGATACTAAAAGTAGGTAGGCGAGGACAGATAACTCTTCCTGTTTTAATTAGAAAGACAATTTTAAAAGGAAAATATGTAGGATTGGAGGTTTCTTCTGATGGAAAAGTAATGCTTATTCCTGTAAAGATAGAAAAAGGAAAGTTAGATTACACAAAAGAAGAGTTGGAAAAAATAAAAAAACTTGCTAAAGCAGGGAAGGGTAAGACTTATAAAACATCCCAAGAAGCCAAAAAACATATAAAATCTTTATAAAAAGGTGAAATATTGTTTTAAAAACTCTTTTGATAAATCGATAAAAAGCCTTCCCCCTAAGCAGACAGAGAAAATAAAAAAGGCTTGTGTTGAGATTATTGATGTATTAAAGGGAAGAAAGGAATTGAGGAAAGGTTTAAGATTTAAACATCTATGTGAGGATATTTATGAAATAAGCGAAGGAATGAAGTTGAGGATAATATTTAGCTGGAAGAGAGATTCTATAACTTTTATTTTGGCGGGCAGTCACGATGAAATAAAAAGTTTTTGAAAGAAAATGTTTAGATAAGTAACCCTCTCTTTATTTGACTAAAATTTGACAAAATATAAAATCAATGTAAAAATCTTATGGATGAAAAAATTAATCCTTTTGTTTCTTTTTACCTTTCTTGTTTATTCTAACTCTTTTCACATTCCTTTCTATTTTGATGACCAGCATATGATTTTAAAAAATCCTTTTATAAAAAGTTTTAAGTTTATCCCTTTCTTTTTTAAAGGTTTTGTTACCGGATATAATTTTCCTCAAGGGATGTGCCGTCCCCTTTTGATGATAACTTTCTCTTTAAACTATTTTTTTGGAAGACTGAGTCCAGCTGGCTACCATCTTATAAATTTAATCTTTCATATTCTTTCTGGTGCCTTGCTTTTTTTTATTTTGAAATTTCTTTTTAAAAAGAGTAACAACGTCCTTTTTCTCATCACCCTGTTGTTTCTTTTACATCCTTTAAATACAGAAACTGTAAATTATATCTCCTCCCGTTCAGATTTGATGGTTAGTTTCTTTATTCTTTTAGCCTTTTTGTTTTATCTTAAAGAAAGATATTTCCTCTCTGTGATTTTTTATATATTTTCTCTTTTCTCAAAAGAAACAGGTTTATGCTTCTCTCTATTTATCTTTTCTTATGAGTTTTCTTTTTATTTTAAAAATTTAAGACAATATATAAAGGAAAGAAAAAAAATAATATATTTTTTCTCTCTTTTAATTTTAATTGCCTGTCTTTATCTTCTTTATCGCCAGCTGTTTTTTGTCCCTCTTTATCCTATTCATTCACCTCGCGGTTTCTATTCTAATTTTTTGATTCAGGCGGCAGTTACTTTTTTGTATTTAAAACTTTTTTTATTTCCCTATCCTTTAAATTTAGTGCGCGACTTTCCTCAAATTAACTCTTTGCTTCACCCTTTAGTTTTACCTTCTTTTATAGGGTTTCTTTTTCTTATAATACTTATTTTTATCTTTAAAAAAAGAAAACCTTTAATTTCTTTTTCTATTTTATGGTATTTATGCGGACTTCTTCCCAAATTTTATGCTCGTCTTTATTATCCGGCAATGGAGCATCATTTTTATCTGCCTTCATTTGGCATTTATATAATTTTGGCTTATCTTTTTTTAAAGATTTATCCTAAGTTCAGAAGAAAATTTTCTATAGTTTTTACAGGAATTATTGTTCTTTTTGGTATTTTAACTTATTTAAGGAATGAAGAATGGTCTAATCCTGTAATTTTCTGGAAGAAATCTTTAGAAAGGGGTGGACTTAAAGGTGTCTGCTGGCATGATTTAGGAGTTACTTATGCAAAGATGGGAAATTTTAAAGAAGCTGAGTATTGCTTTAAAAAATCCTTAGAGGTTGCAATAT
>CAZJOV010000017.1:0-16001 GCA_964547735.1 uncultured Planctomycetia bacterium
GGGGGTGTGATTGGTTTTTTTATCTTACTCCTCCAATAACCTGAGTAATCTTTAATATAGGAAGAAAAAGGCTTACCACAATTGAGCCTACCGTAATTCCTAAAAAGATAATTATTGCCGGCTCAAGTAAAGAAGTCATTGTCTTCAATGTTCTTAATACTTCTTCTTCGTAAAAATTGGCAATTTTCTCAAGCATAGTATCCAGTTGTCCTGTCTCCTCTCCTACAGCAATCAAATCCAAAACCATAGGAGGAAAAAGTTCGGTTTTCTCTAATGCGCTTACCAGTTTTTCTCCTCTACTTACATTGTCTTTCACTTCTTCCAGCTTTCTCTCTAAAAATTTGTTTCTTACTGTCTTAATAGTAATCTCTAAAGCAAGCAGAATTGGCAGACCGCTTCTTAACATTATAGAGAGATTACGAGAGAAATTTGAAGAGTAAATCTTTATAAAGAAATCTTTGAAGAGAGGAAGATTAAGCTTTAACCTGTCTATTTTCAGACCTCCCCGAGGTGTTTTTTTATATCTTACCAAGAAAACAAAAAACCCTATGATAATAAATACAACATAAACAATACTTGCTTTTACAATATCACTTATCTTGAGAAATATTTTTGTAGGCAGAGGCAGGCTGACCTCTAAAGTAGTAAAAATCTGCTTAAAAGTAGGAATTACCTTCACAAAGAGTCCTGTAACTATCAAAATTATAAAAGATACTACTAAAACCGGATAGGTAAGAGCGCCTTTTATCTGATTTATCAGGCGGTTGCCTTCCTCAAAATAAATCGCCAGCCTCTCTAGGGTAACATCCAGGGCTCCACTGATTTCTCCTGCTCGCACCATATTTATGCAAAAATCAGAAAAAATATCTTTATGTTTAGTCATACTTTCAGAAAAACTAAATCCTACGGATATAGATTTTTGAATAGATTCACAAGCCTCTTTCAAAAGAGAATTTCTTGTCTGACTCTTCAAACTTTCCAGACTCCTTACTAATGGAATTCCTGAGTTAATTAAGGTAGAGAGCTGTCTAAAAAAGAGAGCTAAATCGCGGGAATTTATTTTTGCTCTTTTAGAGAAAAGTTTCTTTTTCTCTTTAAGAGAAAAAACTACCTTTTCTTCTCTTTTAAGCCTCTCTAAAGCAGAATTATAATCATCAGCGGCAATTTCCCCCTTAATTTTTTTACCCGAGGAATCGATTAAGATATAAGAGTAAACAGGCATATTCTATAAAGCCACTCTTAAAACCTCTTCAGGGGTTGTTATCCCCTTCTCTATCTTACTTATCCCGTCTTCCTTCAAAGTTAAAAATCCTAACGTTTTCCTTGCATATTCTCTTATCTCATCCAAAGAGACTTCTTTCAAAATCATCTCCTTAATCTCTAAATCTATGGCTAAAATTTCACTAATAGGAACTCTTCCTCGATATCCGGTAAAACCACAACTATTGCAACCCTTCCCCCGATAAACATAATCTTTCTGAAGATTCAATTCGCAAATATTTCGAGCCTCTATCTTTACCTTTTCCCGACACCGGGAACATATCTTTCTACACAGTCTTTGTGCGGCTGCCCCTAAAAGAGCTGAACTAATTAAATATTTCTCTATACCCATATCTTTTAAACGAGAAATAGCCGAAGGAGCGTCGTTGGTATGTAAAGTAGAAAGAATAAAACTACCGGTTAAAGCAGCTTTTAGAGCAATTTGAGCTGTCTCTAAATCTCTAATTTCTCCTATCATTATTATATCAGGTGCTTGTCTGAGGAGACTGCGCAAAATATGTGCAAATGTTAAACCAATCTCTGGCTTTACGTTTATCTGAGTAATTCCATAGAGCTTATATTCTACAGGGTCTTCAACCGTTAAAATGTTTCGATGGGGGGTATTTAAAAAATTCAATAGAGAATAAAGAGTTGTGGTTTTCCCGCTACCTGTAGGACCAGTTAAGAGAAATACTCCATGAGAAAACTTTATAATTTCCCTCAAAACTTCTAAGACATTTTCCGAAAATCCTAACTTCTCAATATTAAGCTCCACCCCCATACGATGCAACAGTCGAATAACAACTTTTTCTCCAAAATGTGTAGGCAAAGAAGAGACACGACAATCAATATCTTCCCCCTGAAAGGTTACAGTAAACCTTCCATCTTGAGGAATTTTGCGTAAGGTAATATCCATCTTGGACATAAGTTTTAAACGAGCTACCAATGCCTGTTCATATTTTTTCTCTATCTTATTTATCTCCTGAAGCATCCCATCTATACGATAACGAAGTCTCACCTCACCAGAAAATGGCTCTATATGGATATCACTCGTTCTTCTCTTTAATGCTTCCGTAATTATAGCATTTACCATATTTATTATCTTTTCATGTTTGGCTAACTTTTTTGCTTCCTCAATATCAAACTTCTCTTCAGAAGAAAAACTAACTTCTACTCTTTCTGCTTCCTCTTTTATCTCTTCCCATCCCTCTTCTTTGATTATATCATCTATAGAAATTTCCTCTTCCTTTTCTTCTATCACCTCCTCTTTCCTTTTTTTCTTTGCATAAAACCTATCCAGCGCTCTTATTATCTCTTCTTCCGTAGAAAGTACTGGTTGAACTTCGCAACCGGTAAGGGTTTTAATACTGTCTAATAAATTCAATATATTAGCTTTAGGAGAAATTGCTACTGTCAAAACAGAACAGAACTCTGCTAAAGGAATAACTTTTTGTGCGCGAACGAAATCCTCAGGAAGATATTTAACTACAGAAGGGGAAATCTCATAATGAGACAAAACAATAGGAGGGATATCTAACTCCTGGGAGTATTTTACCAGTTCTTTCCAGTTATCCTCTTTCATTCTAAAATCCTAAATACCTCTTCCAATGTAGTTATTCCTTCCTTCACATTACTTAATGCATTATGCTTTAATGTCTCCAACCCTTGCGATAAAGCCACCTCCTGAATATCCCGCTCGGTAGCATTTTTGTTTATCCTTTCCTTTATTGCCGGAGTTATTTCCATTGTTTCCATTATCCCCTTTCTTCCTTTAAATCCTGTATTAAAACATTTTTGGCAACCTTTATTTTGGTAAAGATAAGAATCCTCATCCATTTTTATTCCGTAAGATTCAAACAGCTTTATTATCTCCTGATGTGGCTTATAAGGAGTTTTGCATTCACACAATACTCTTAAAAGATTCTGTGCACATACACATAAGACAGAAGAGGCAATTAAAAATGGCTCTGCCCCCATATCTTTCAACCGAACAATTGCACTGGAAGCACTTGTCGTGTGTAAAGTGGAAAGAACCAGGTGTCCAGTCAAAGACGCTCTCAAAGCAATCTCTACAGTTTCCAAGTCACGCATCTCCCCCACAAGAATTACATCAGGGTCCTGTCTTAACACAGATTTCAATACAGAAGCAAAAGTTAAACCTACATTTTCATTAATATTTACCTGATTTATCCCATATAAATCATACTCAATGGGGTCCTCAATAGTAATTATATTTTTCTCTATGGAATCTATAAACTTTAATGCCGAATAAAGAGTGGTAGTTTTCCCACCGCCTGCAGGTCCACATATAAGGATAATACCCCAACTTTTTTTTAAATTTCTTTTAAGAATCTCTAAGGATTTTTTTTCAAACCCTAACTTATCAAGATTCAACTCTATTCTACTTCGGTCGAGAATACGTAAAGCTATTTTTTCTCCCAAAGTGGAAGGCATCACCGAAACCCTCATATCTACCTCCTCCCCGGTAATTTTTTTAATGCGAAATCTTCCCTCCTGAGGAAGCCTGTGTTCAGCGATATTTAAGTTAGAGATAGCTTTAATGTGAGTGACTATTCGTGGATGTAATTCTAAAGGAAGAGAATGAAATTTATAAAAAATTCCATCAACTTTATATCGAATCTGCAAACTATCGAAAAGAGGCTCAATCAAAATATCACTGGCTCTTTTTTCTATGGCTTCAAAAAATATTCTTTTTGTCGCTAAAACAGTTACTTCATCCTCAGAATGAAAGCCTGTTTTTTTCTTTTTATCCATTGCTCAATTTTTCTAAAACCTTCTCTAAATCGTAAGGCCAGGCAAGAAATATCTTCACTTTCAACTTTGTCTTTTCTTCCATCTGTTTTATTATTCTATAATCTGCCGGATTGCTCATCGCTACAATGAGAAAGTCTCCAATTTTATCCAATGCTATCACCTTATTTTCTCTACAAAAATCTAAAGGCAAAATCTTAGCAATCTCAGGGACAATCTTATAATTGGTAATGTCCAAATAAGGATATCCTTTCTGAAAAGAAAGAAAAAATTCTAACTCTTCTTTTTTAATATATCCCAATCGGAGGGCAATCTCCCCTAAAGGTTTATCTTTGTAAAAACTTTCTTGCAAATCTAAAACTTCGGATAACTGCTCAACGGTTATTACTCCTTTTGCCCTCAATAATTCTCCTAAAAGCTTAGAACACCTTTTAAAAGGGCTCATTTTCTCAGCTTTTTTATAAGCCACCACACCCGAGACTTAAAACCCTTCCTTTCTTTACGAATCTTCTTTAAGACTTCCTTTGCCTGAGGGGCTGATATCCTATTTAATCCCTGAAGTAACATTTCTCTGACAGAAAAATCTTGAGGAAATCTGGAAAGAAAATATTCTATCGAGGCTACATCCTTTATATACACAAGAAAATCAATAATTTCAGAAGTAAAAGGTAATTCATTATGCTCAACAAGGGAATAAATCTCTTTGATTAAGGAATCTTTCATATTCTTCAAAATATTAAATACTGCTCTTTTTTTCACAAAATTACTAAAATCCTCTCTTTTCTCCTCCTTCTTAAATACGACTAAGATTAAATCTTTAAAAATACTTGTGTCTTTCAGGTTTATAATCAAATCCTGCACATACTTAATATCAGGATGGAAGAAGAAACTTTTTAAAAAAGAAACTGTGTTCTCTATGAATTTCCTGTCGAAAAATTCTCTTAGCCATCCTTCTATTTCTTTACACAATAATTCATCTTTCTCTTTTTGTTTCCTTTCTTTGGAAACTATCAACAACTGTCCCATAAAAATATAATATTTAAAACAACTCTCATCAAAATTATTCTCCAATCGATGATATACTTCTCCCACTATATATCTTAAAAGATAAAAGACATTTCTCAAAATAGCATCTTCTTCAGTAAGAATCATATCAAACAAAACAAGCATAAAAAATGGCAATTCTTCCTTAAATTCTTTAAAAAACACCTCTTTGCTAAACTCAATAAGATATTTAAAAAGAGGGCTTTTTTCTTTTATAATTCCTTTCTCTACTTTAGAAAAAACCATTTTTAAAAGAGTATGTAATTCCTCTTTTCTTTTTTGATTATTTAATTCTCTGAGGATATTCTCCACCATTTCTTTCTCTACTAATACCTCATCAAAAGAGGAAAGATTTTCGATTACCTTTATTCTCTTCTCCAAAGGCAGGTTTGGGAAAAGATATTTTCCCATAATGAAAGAGATAAAATCCTCCTCTATCCCTAAATCTTTCAATTTATTTTTAATTAATTCCTGTTTTTTTTCTCCTGCCTCTTGCATAATCTTTCTTGCTGTTTCTCTTAGAGAAAGCACCGAACCCCTACTTCTCACAAACTCTCTTTCTATCCAATCCAGTATCTCCTCATCAGGAAGATCTCTTGCAGCAGAAAGAACAATTTTTTCTGTCTTCTCAGAAACTATCTTCTTACGCACAGACGGCTTGAGGGAAGAAATCATTTGATTAATTTTTTTCAGATATTCTTTAGCGGCGGATGAAGACCGTGTCTCCTCTATTAGACGGGATAGATTCTCCTCAATTGTTTTGATTTTCTCAGAGAATTCCCTCTGCGAAGAAAGCATCTCCAATAGACGGGCTATTTCTTGAGGGTTTTCTTTTATTTTGTTTAAGAGGTGTTCTTTATTTAAACTTTTTCCTAAAAGATACTCCAGAAGTATTACATCTTCAATTTTTTCTCGTTTCATTTTCTCGGAATAAACTTCTTTAACTCTAATATGAGTAATCACCATATCTTTAAGAAATTTTTCCCAGCCTCCTTCAAAAGCTATCTCCTGAGGATGCAGGCTTAATCCTTCCAGAAAGAGATTTAATTCCTGTTCCTGAATATCTCGATAAAACCAGATTGAGCGAAGATTGAATTCTTCCATCAAAGAGAGAAAATACTCTACGTAAGCATAAATTTTCTCTTTCTTAGAAAAAATTTTCCCATTTACAATAAGTTTCTTCTCCATATTATCAAATCTTATACTTTCCACTTTCTCCAAAATATTTTTCAGAACACAAAAGGTCCCTCTCAATACAGCAACTCTTACTGAATTCGAGGAAGGAAACAGGCGAATATTCTTAATAGAAGCTACCATAAGACGAATTAATTCATAAATCTCTCTAATTATTTCTGCACTCAAAGAAACTTCGGTTTTTTCTCGGATAGCCTCTGAAGACAACTCTTCTAAATATTTTTCTATTTCCTGAGGAGTAAAACCTTTAGAGATTTCTTTTAAAATATTCTGATATTTAGAAAGGGATGGTTGTAATGTCTGTATTCGTTGATGAATGTCCTCAGTTTTTAAATCTTTTTTCTCTGCCTGCGTATAGATTGTTTCTCTTATGAATGGATTTACAAAATTAAACCGAAAAACTCCTTGAAAAAAATCTTCAACAATAAGATGAGCACTCTTTGCTCTTTCTAAAATTTCTAATATATACCCTTCATCTCTTTTGTGTAATTCACTTAAAGCCTTCACATCAAACTGCTGACCAATTAAAGATGCTTCAAAAAGAAGCTCTTTTACCTCTGGATCTAAATTAGACAATCTTCTTTTTATGACCTCTTCCAATGAAAAAGGTAATTTTAATCCTTCCTTTTCTTTAATCTGCCATTTATCATTATGATAAAAAACAAAACCTTCCTCCACTAACAGTTTCAGAATTTCTTCAATAAAATAAGGATTTCCTCCTGTGGATTTTTCTATCTCCTCTATAAATAAAGGCGAAGCAGTTAATCCTTCAAAAATTGTTTTTATCAACTCATTAATCTCTTCTTTATTAAACCCTTCCAGGCTTATTTCCGTAAATCTTTTTTCCTTGCGAAAATTTTCAAGGATACCAAAAAGAGGGGTTTCTTCGGTTACATATTGAGATATAAACGCACCATTAATTAGAAGAGAAATAGGATGAGGAAGTCTGAGAAAATAGTAAATCAACTCTAAAGTTGCTATATCTGCATAATGGACATTATCAAAAGAGACTAAAACCGGTTTTCTTTCTAAAAGAGATAGCAATAAATCCCGAAATCCTTTAAAAAGGAAAAATCTTTTTTCCTCACCCCATTCCTTTTTCTCTACTGGAGCAGTCTGCAATATCTCCTCTACCTCAGAAAAAAGTAAAATGAGTTGATTGGCTTCATCTGGAGGTAGGTGGGAAAATATATCCTTTATAAACTCTTTACGACAACTTTTAAAAAAATTCCTGAATGCTTCTGTGATGAGATAATAAGGAATATTGATGCGTTCCTTTTCTCCTGTAGAAGATATAAAAAAACATTTATTTTTAAAATAGTTATTTATTTCCTGAAGAAATCTGGTCTTCCCCACCCCTATATTTCCGCAGATGAAAAAACAACCCGGTTTATATTCTCTTAACGCATCATCAAATATTTTTTTTGCCTTTAAAATCTCTTTTTCCCGTCCTATAAACTTCTTACAAGGAAATAAATTCCTGGCGATTTTTAAAGTTATCTCTTCTTTCTTGACCTCAGAAATAAAATACATTTTATCTTTTCCTCTTCTTTTAGAAAAATACAGTGCCTGGTCAGCAAGCTCAATCAATTCTTGAAAACTACCTGCATCCTGAGGGTATTGAGCAATTCCTATACTTATTGTGCAACGAATATCCTTTTCAAATTCTATTCTTTTTACTTCCTCTATCAATCTATGAGCAATATCCTTAAGATGAGAAATATCCGCACCTTCAATCAATATGATAAACTCATCTCCTGCATATCTTATTATTTTATCCTGGGAACGCAATATTTTCTTAAATGTGTGAGCAATTTTCTTAAGTACCTCATCACCTACTAAATGGCCATAACTATCATTTATTCCCTTAAAGTTATCCACATCTATCATCAACATTCCTACAGAAGAATCTTCTTTTTTTGCTTTTTCTAAAAGAGAAGGAAGATGGGAATAAAGGTATCTACGATTAAAAACGCCAGTTAAAACATCGATAAAAATTTGTCCTTCCTGCATCAATTTAATTATAATATATCCCCTCTTCTTTTTCAAATTTCATTTTAGAAGGAAAAGGCTTTTAAAAATCTTTATAGAGTATATTTGAGAAAGTAATCAAGTTAAACTATCTCTACTCCTTTAATATGAGGAAAATGGTTTTTAATAGAAGATTCTACTAATGTCTTTAAAGTAAAAGAGGCAAAAGGACACATCTTACAACTTCCGTCAAATCTTACCTTAACCACATCATCTTCTATGCTAACTACTTCTATGCCTCCTCCCTCCAGGGAAAGATACGGTCTTACTTCTCTGTTTAAAATCTCCTCTAATTTTTCTCTCATTTCTTTTAGTATATCTCATTAATAAAAATTATCAATTCTTATTTTACCCGTACCACGCCTTTACCCGCCCTTTCAAGGAAAAGGCAGGGTGGCTTTCTGCGTGGTACGGGAGTATTTCATCGTGCATTTGCTATTAAACTCTTGAGTATTATCTTTTACGAAATCACGTTTTGTTGGCTAAAGATACATCCTATTTTAAACAAAACCTCAAAAATTTTTGTACCCTCATCCAACATTAAAAATCTTCCTTGATTAAAGGAATAATTAAGATAAAATATAGATAGATAAAAAGAAAGGAGGGACAATGGAAAGAGATTTATTATTTGAAAGTATTAAATCTATCCTGAATGTTATCTTTATTGGAGGAGGTATTCTCTCTATAATTATCGCCTTACTTACTCTGTTCAACCCTTCTCTTCTCCAGAAGATGAAAAACACAGGACAACGAGTCCTGCTAAATCTTGAAGAACTTCTTAGCAAAAACCATATAGTCTGGGGAATTATATATTTGATTATAGGAATTATTCTTATCTATTTTGGTATAGCAGTAAATAAGCTTTCTTAATTTTGCTATTTTTCCTTGAATAAAATAATCCTACAAAACAAAAGAAGCCTCCCTCTCGGGAGGCTTCTTTTTAAAGAAGAACCTATTAATATTCAGGATATGGAGGTTGAGGAGATGACTGTTTCTCCTCTTTCTCCGGTTTCTCTGCAACCACACATTCGGTAGTAATCAGAAGGGAAGCGATAGAAGCTGCATTCTGAAGTGCAGTACGGGCTACCTTTGTGGGATCAATTATTCCTGCCGAAAACATATCACAAACCTTATTTTTTTCTGCATCAAATCCTGTGTTCGTCTTCTCTTTCTTGAGCTTATCTACAATTACTGAACCCTCAAAACCGGCATTGGAGACAAGCTGTCTTAAAGGTTCCTCTAAAGCTCTCTTTACGATATTAACTCCAACTTGCTCATCTCCTTCCAGCTTCAATTTTTCCAAAGCAGGAATACATCTTAAAAGCCCTATCTCTCCTCCAGGAATAATCCCTTCCTCAACCGCCGCTCGTGTAGCATGCAGGGCGTCCTCAACCCTTGCTTTCCTCTCTTTCATCTCTGTCTCTGTTGCTGCCCCTACATTTATTACTGCTACTCCTCCTGCCAGTTTTGCCAATCTTTCCTGTAATTTTTCCCGGTCATAATCAGAATCTGTTTCCTCAATCTGTTTCTTTATCTGATTAATTCTTCCCTGAATAGCACTGGTTTTTCCTGCTCCCTCTACAATAGTTGTATTCTCTTTGTCTACTCTTACTCTTTTCGCCCTACCTAAATCATCTAAATCTACGCTCTCAAGTTTTATCCCTAAATCCTCAGTAATTGCTCTTCCTCCACTCAAAACAGCGATATCTTCAAGCATTGCTTTACGTCTATCACCGTATCCGGGAGCTTTAACCGCACAGCAAGATAAAGTTCCCCTAATTTTATTCACTACCAAAGTTGCCAAAGCCTCTCCTTCTACTTCTTCGGCAACAATTAAAAGAGGCCTTCCTGTGCGAGCAATCTTCTCTAAGAGAGGAAGTAAATCCTTCACATTAGAGATTTTCTTCTCATAGATAAGAATGTAGGGATCCTCCAATACACACTCCATTTTTTCTGCATCGGTAATAAAGTAAGGGGAGAGATACCCTTGGTCAAACTGCATTCCCTCAACCACATCTAATGTGGTAGCTAAGGATTTCGCTTCCTCAACAGTAATTACACCGTCCTTTCCCACTTTCTCCATCGCATCCGCAATCAGGCTACCAATTTTTTCATCACCATTGGCAGCAATCGTTGCTACCTGAGCTATTTCCTTTTTATCTTTTACCTCCTTAGAGAATTTTCTCAACTCCTCCACCGCTACATCAACTGCCTTATCAATACCCCTTTTTAAACCCATAGGGTTTGCTCCGGCAGCAACATTTTTAAGTCCTTCACGAAAGATAGATTCTGCCAGAATTGTCGCTGTAGTAGTCCCGTCTCCGGCGGTATCAGATGTCTTTTCTGCCACCTCTTTTACCAGCTGAGCACCAATATTTTCATAGGGTTCTTCCAGTTCTATCTCCTTAGCCACGGTTACACCATCTTTAGTAATTGTTGGTGAACCGAACTTTTTCTCAATAACTACATTTCTTCCTTTAGGGCCTAAGGTTACCTTTACTGCGTTAGCCAGAATCTCCACCCCTCTTAAAACACTTCTTCGTGCGTCCTCATCAAAAATCAACTGCTTAGCCATACCCTTCACCTCCTCTTATTCTATTACAGCTAAAACATCCTCCTCACGCATAATGAGATATTCCTCACCATCTACAGTAATTTCGGTCCCGGAATACTTTCCATATAAAACCTTATCTCCTACTTTAAGGGATAAAGAAACTCTTTTCCCCTCATCGGTTCTTCTTCCTTCACCCACAGCAACAATCTCTCCTTCCTGAGGTCTCTCTTTCGCTGTATCAGGAAGAACTATCCCGCCTTTTGTTTTTTCTTTTTCCTCACAAGGCTTAATCAACACTCTGTCTCCCAAAGGCTTAATCTTCATTCCAACCACCTCCTTTCAAATTTAGCAAACTTATCCTGAGAGTGCTAATTATTTTACTTAAACCGCTTTTTTTGTCAAGATATTTTTGTTATTTTAATGTTTTGAAAATCAATGGGTTAGGATTTATCCCTTTATTTTTCTGCCCAGGGAAATAAGACCTTCCAAGACAAGATGGGGAAAATGAAGAAAAGAAAAATCCAATTTTTTAAAAATAGGACCTATATCTGAACCGGTAACAATCACATTTTCCTTTTTATCCTTCAATCGGAATTTTTTTCTATATTTTTTTACCCAGCTATTTATAATTAAAGAAAAACCCTCCACAATCCCCTTATTTATACTCTGAAAGGTGTTTTTAGGAATAAAAGGTGATTTAGTCATTTTTATCTCTTTTGGCAGCAAAGCACAATTTAAAGAAAGAGTCCTATAGCTTAAAGTGATTCCCGGAAGAATAATTCCTCCCAGATACTCTCCTTTTTTAGATAAAAAATCAAACGTAATCGCGGTACCAAAATCAATAACTATTCTTACTGAAGGTGACTTTATTTTTGCAGAAAACGCAGCTACCAACCTATCTTCCCCCACTTGTCTGCGGTTATAGAGACAGGAAATAGGAACCTTCAAATCCTTACCAACAAAAAATACATTTTTCTTTAATTTTTTAAAAAGCAGAGTAATGCGAGGAACTACAGAACAAACAATTATTTCTTTGTAAGGGAAACTTTCTGTGATTTTAGATATTTTTTTCAAATTTATTTGAGAAGCAGGAGTTTTAAATACTTTTATAAGTTTGCCCTCTCTTTCCACTCCCCAACTTATCGAAGTATTACCTATATCTACTACCAGCATCTTTATTTTTTAAAGCTTCCTTTAACTCTTTTATCTTATCTCTTATCTGAGCCGCCTTCTCAAACTGTAAATTCTTTGCCGCAATCATCATCTCTTTCTCCAGACACCCAAGAGCTTCTATTATATCCATCTCTTTTTCCTCTATCTCTAAACGCTGATGTAAACTTTCCTCCTCTCTGGCATACATCTCAATTCCTTCCCGAATCGCCTTCTTTACAGTTTCCGGGGTAATATTATGCTTGCGATTATACTCCAACTGTATTCTTCGGCGGCGGTTACTTTCCTCAATTGCTTTCTTCATCGAAGGAGTAAGATTATCCGCGTACATTATTACTTTAGCATTAATGTTGCGCGCACAACGTCCAGCAATTTGAATCAAACTGGTAGCCGAACGCAAAAACCCTTCTTTATCAGCATCAAGAATAACCACTAAAGACACTTCCGGCAAATCCAGACCTTCACGCAGAAGGTTTACTCCCACAAGACAATCGAACTTCTTCAATCTTAAATCTTTCAAAATCTTTGCCCGCTCAATAGTCTCAATCTCAGAATGAAGATAAGTCACCTTAATCCCTTTCTCTTTAAGAAAAGAAGATAACTCTTCTGCCATACGCTTGGTAAGGGTGGTAATCAATACTCTCTCTTCTTTCCTTATCCTCTCTCTAATCTCCTCCAGAATATCTATAATCTCCTCTTGTGTAGGACGCACCTCAATCTCAGGGTCAACTAAACCTGTGGGTCTGATTATCTGCTCAATTACTTCTCCTCCAGAAAGCTCTATCTCAAAATCAGAAGGTGTGGCGGAGACAAAAATTACCTGCTTAACCAAGGACATAAATTCATCAAACTTTAAAGGGCGATTATCTAAACAAGAAGGGAGTCGAAATCCATACTCAATAAGGGTCTCCTTTCTTGATTTATCTCCTTCATACATCCCCCGCAGTTGAGGTATAGTCACATGAGACTCATCAATTATCGTTAAAAAATCTTCAGGAAAATAATCCAAAAGGCACCAAGGACGAGAGCCTGGCTCTCTTCCGCTTAAATGCCGGGAGTAATTCTCTATCCCATGACAATATCCACATTCTCTTAACATCTCCATATCATAAAGCGTGCGGGTGCGCAGTCTTTCTGCCTCTATGACTTTGCCTAACTTTTTGAAATAATTCAACCTATCCTCCAATTCCCACTCAATACTCTTTAAGGCTCTTTCTATCTTGTCCATAGAAATGATAAAATGTTTGGCAGGATATATCCCTATCTTCTCTAAAGAAGAAAATTTTTCTCCGCTAACAGAATCAAATTCATAAATTTCATCTATCACATCCGCAAAAAACTCAACCCTTACTGCTCTCTCCCGATAAGTAGGAAATATATCTAATGTATCTCCTTTTACCCGAAATGTTCCTCTCCTGAAATCAAAATCATTCCTTTCATATTGCAAAGTTACCAGTCTTTTTAAAACAGCTTCCAAAGAAGTAATCTGGCCTCGCTCTATATAAAGAATTAACTCTTGATAGTCTTGAGGGGAACCTAAATTATAAATACAGGAGACAGAGGCAACAACAATTACATCATCTCGTGATATCAGGCTACTTGTGGTAGAAAGTCTTAATCTATCCAACCTCTCATTAATAGATGCCTCTTTTTCAATATAGGTATCGGTTTGAGGAATATAACTTTCCGGCTGATAATAATCGTAATAACTGACAAAATACTCCACACTATTATAAGGAAAAAATTCTTTAAATTCTGCATAAAGCTGGCTGGCTAACGTTTTGTTGTGAGAGATAACCAGAGTAGGTTTTTTAATCTTTTCTATCACACAAGCCAAGGTAAAAGTCTTTCCACTACCTGTAACTCCTAAAAGGGTCTGAAAACATTTTCCTTCTCTCAAGCCCCTAACTAATTTTTCTATCGCCTGAGGCTGGTCCCCTTTAGGTTTGAACTTGCTTACTAGTTTAAATTTAGCCATCAACCTCTAAGGAGAAATCTACTGCTTTAGGAGAGTGCGTAATACTTCCCACAGCAATAAAATCTACTCCCAGACAAGCAATCTTCTCTACATTATCAAGATTAATGCCTCCTGATACCTCTAACTTAACCTGAGGAAAGAACTTATCTCGAAAAACTACCGCCTTTTTTATCTGAGGGAAAGAAAAATTATCCAAAAGAACAATATCAGGAAGGCAGGCGATGACTTTCCTAAATTGAGATAAGTTTTCTACCTCAATCTCAATTTCTAAAGAAGTATTCTCTTTCATCATCTTAAACATCTCCAAAATTTTTTTCTTATCAATCTTTTTATTCTTTATTATTCCGGCGGCACGCAGATGATTATCTTTTATAAGAATACCGTCCCACAGTCCTTCTCGATGATTAAAACCCCCTCCTACTCTTACTGCATATTTTTCCAAAGCCCTTAAGAGAGGGGTAGTTTTTCGAGTATCTCTAATCTTTGCTTTTGTTTTCTCAATCTTTTTTACGAACTTATAAGTATAGGAAGCTATCCCGGAAAGTAAAGATAAAAAATTGAGAGCTGTTCTTTCTGCCGTCAAGATATTAAAAGCTTTCCCCACTATTTTAGCGATAACATCTGCTTTTTTAAATTTATCTCCTTCTTTTTTAATCTTTTTAAAATTTATAGAAGGGTCTACAAAGCTGAATACTTCTTTAGCCAAATCAATCCCACAAAGTATCCCTTCCTCGTTAGCAAAAATGGTAGCTTTTATATTCTTATGAGGACTGATGCAAAAAAACGTGGTAATATCTCCTTTTCCTATATCCTCCTCCAGACTCTTCCTAATGATTTTTCTTAAAAGTTCTCTTTTTATTCCCAACATTGAGAAAAACTTTCTCTCCATTCCTTCAGTTGATTCCATTTTTTCTTATACGCCTTAAGCCTCTCTTTATGTTGAGAGACAACCTCTGAAGATGCTTTTTTAAGAAATTTTTCATCCCTAAGTCTTTTCTCCAAGATAGCAATTTGTCTTTGCAGACTATCAACTTTCTTTTCTAAAGATTGCATTATCTTATCTTTATCTACATTATCTATTAAAAGCTCTACCGCAATTTCACCTGTTCTTATCATAATCTTTTTCAACTCCTTACCAAACATACAATTTCCCAAATTCGCCAATCTCTTTATCCACCCTATATTTTTCCTCAAAAACTCCTCTCTTTCCAGAGAAGTTTTAATTCGACAGTCAGTTTTAAGGTGAGCAATATTTAAGGCGAGTTTTAAATTTCTAATCTGTTTTATCATCTCTATTACTTCCTCCATAAGAATTTTATCTTCACAAGAGAAATCTATCTTTATTTTTTGTGGCCATTTTGCGATAATAATTGCCTCCTCCAGCTTAAGAAAACTTTTCAACCTTTGAAAAATATCTTCGGTAATAAAAGGCATCACCGGATGCAGAAGTTTTAAAGTATTAATAAGAACATAAAGCAATATTTTAAGATTGTCCTGGTTAAGATTATCCTTGCTGATTTCTAAATACCAATCACAAAAAATATGCCAAAAGAATTCATAGATTTTTTTTGCTGCTTCGGCAAAACGATAGTTTTCATAGAAAGAGGTAACCTCCTCAATCGTCTGGTTAAGAAGAGTTAAAATCCATCTGTCAGGAATGGTTAACTTCCTCCACTCTAAATCTTCAATTTTAATATTATTCTCTTCCTTCTTCATTAAAATAAAACGCGTAGCATTCCAAATTTTATTAGTAAAATTTCTCCCCACCAGAAATTTCTCATCAGAAAGATAAACATCCCCACCATGGGCGCATAAAAAGGTTAAAGAAAACCTCAAGCTATCTGCACCAAATTTTTCAATAATCTCTAAAGGGTCAATTATATTCCCTAAAGACTTGGACATCTTTCTTCCTCCCTCGTCCCTTACTGTTCCATGAATAATTACATCATAAAAAGGAACTTTGCCTGTAAATTCTAATCCTGCCATAATCATTCTTGC
>CAZJOV010000018.1:0-13296 GCA_964547735.1 uncultured Planctomycetia bacterium
TTAAGCTTCGGGTTCACAGCGCTAAACCCTACGTGGTTTAGCGCAAGCTCACCCGCTTATTTGCCTATCAACCCATCTATTGTTCTATTCTCTATTGTTCAATTGCTCTGCCAATTTTGTGGGGCAAAATTGGCTGCCCGGCCTGGATTCGAACCAGGAAACCAAGATCCAGAGTCTTGTGTGTTACCAATTACACCACCGGGCAGAAGATAAGAAATCTTTAAAATTTTATCAAAATTCAGCAATAATCACAAATATATTCTTGCTCTTTTACGCGCCTGGGGAGATTTGAACTCCCAACCCTCTGGTCCGAAGCCAGATGCTCTCATCCAGTTGAGCTACAGGCGCAAATCAGGCAGGATTTTTTCTCCAGTAATCAATCAACCTCTCTAAACGTTGTATAACTTTTTCTCTTCCTAAAACCTCCATAGTCTCAAAAAGACCGGGCCCTACCCTTCTTCCTGTTAAAGCTACTCTTACCGGATGCACTAAATCCCTTGCTTTAAGCCCTAAAGAAGCTGCTGTATCTCTAAAATTTTTTTCTATCTCTTCTTTGGTAAAATTTTCCATCTTAGATAATCTCTCCATAAGTACTTTTACCTCTTCTGATAAATCTCTCTCCAAAATCTTTTCTGTATCTGAAGCATAAGAGAAATCATCATAGAAACAGAAATATCCCCATTCAGTTAATTCTTTTAAAGTAGAAATTCTTTCCTTAAAAAGAGCTACTACCTTCTTTAAATATTCCCTCTCAATCTGGGTGATAAAATTCTTCATCTTTAAATACTCCTCAGCTAAAACTACAAGCTCCTCAATAGATTTCTTTTTTATATATTCTGAATTTATCCAGTCAAGTTTTTCTTGAGAAAATGAAGCATTGGATTTTGAAACGTCTTTAATATCAAAAATCTCTTTAGTCTCATCAATACTTATAACTTCTCTATTTTCCTTAGGAGACCACCCCAGAAGTAGAAGATAATTTAAAATTGCCTCTTTCAAATATCCTCCCTCTTTATACTCCCGAATAGATATTGCTCCTTTTCTCTTTGAAAGCCTTGTTTTATCTGAAGAAAGAATCAAAGGAAGATGAGCAAAATAAGGAGGATTAAACCCTAAAGCTTTATAAATTAAAATCTGTTTAGGAGTATTGGAAATATGGTCTTCCCCCCGAACTACATGCGTCACTCCCATCAAAGCATCATCAATTACACAGCTGAAATTATAAGTAGGAGTCCCGTCACTTTTTATGATTACCTCCTCCTCTTTAGGTAATTCATCGAATCTTATCTCTCCTTTGACCAAATCCAAAAATTTTATTTCTTTAAATTCATACCTAAAATAAATTGCTCCCTCTTTATAATAAGCTTTTCCTTCATTAACCAGTTTTTTTGCATATTCCTGGTAGATACTGATTCTTTGAGACTGATAAAAAATCTTATCCCAATCAATACCCAGCCAGGAAAGGCTCTCTAAAATCTCATCTAAATACTCTTTTTTTGAACGCATTTTATCTGTGTCCTCAATCCTTAAAATAAATTCTCCTTTATTCTTGCGCGCATAAAGCCAGCTAAATAAAGCGGTCCTTGCTCCTCCAAGATGCAGGAATCCAGTAGGCGAGGGAGCAAATCTTGTCCTAACCATTAGCAAGCCCCCATCTAAATCCTTTCAAATTAATATCTTGAATCTCTTTTTTATCAAAAAGTTCCTTTAATACTTTCTCAACAGTCTCGGGAAGAATTATTTTTTTATATTTAAGAAATACTCCCAAAGCAATTATATTTATTATTTTTAAAGAACCTAAATCTAAAGCAACTTCATTTAAAGCTATTTTTTTTATATTTTTTCTTTCTGTCTTTGTATTAACCAGAGAACTATTTAAAATCACAAAAGAAGAAGAATCAATCTTAGAGGAGAATTTATCCCAGCTGGGCTGGTTGAAAATAAAAAATACACCTGGCTTAGCAAATACAGGAGAAGGTATCTTTTTATCTGAAATTCTTACCCAGCAGTGAGCAGTTCCTCCCCGCATCTCTGCTCCGTAAGAGGGAAGCCAGGTTGTGAATTTCTTCTCTTTTAGTGCGCTGTAAGCTAAGACTTTACCTAAAAGCATAACTCCCTGCCCTCCAAATCCGGCAATCAAAATCTTCTCGTTCATTATTTTATCCTTCCTAAGGGAAATATTTTTACCATCTCTTCATCAATCCATTTTACTGCCTCAGGAGGTGTTTTTCTCCATACTGTTGGACAGGGGCTTAAAACTTCTACTAATGAGAAGCCTTTTCCTTCTATCTGGTTTATAAAAGCCTCTTTTATTGCTTTTTTTGCCTTTCTTACATTCTGAGGATTGGAAACAGCTACTCTCTCAACATAAACAACCCCCTCAAGATTCGCCAAAAGCTCACTTACCTTTAAAGGAAACCCGTCTCCCTGTCTGTAATTTCTTCCCCAGGGAGTGGTGGCTGTCTTCTGTCCTGTTAAGGTTGTTGGTGCCATCTGGCCTCCGGTCATTCCATAACAGGCATTATTTATAAAGATACAGGTTAAATTTTCTTTCCGATTCGCACAGTGCAGGGTTTCAGCAATTCCAATAGAAGCTAAATCTCCGTCTCCCTGATAAGTAAAAACCACCAGAGAAGGGCGACATCTTTTAATTGCTGTTGCCACAGCCAGTGCTCTTCCATGTGCCGCCTCACAACAGTCAAAATCCCAATAATCATAAGCAACAACACTGCAGCCTACAGGAGCAATCCCTACAGTTTTTTCTCTTATATTTAACTCATCAACAACCTCAGCAACAATCCGGTGCGCTATCCCGTGGCCACATCCTGCACAATAGTGAGTGCTTAGCTTTCTTAAACTTTTGGGGGGGCTAAATTTTAGCTTCATTTAATCTTTCCTTAACAAAATTCGCTAATTCTTCCTCACTGAAAACTCCTCCTCCCAATCTTCCGTAAGTATAAATAGGAATATTTTTTACTGCCAACCTCACATCTTCAGCTAATTGTTCACAAGCTAATTCAAATACAAAAATAGCTTTTTTACCTGAAGCTAATTCCTCCAGCTCCTTATAGGGGAAAGGCCATAAAGTTATAGGACGGAAAACTCCTGCTTTTATATCTTCCTTCAAAAGAGGAGCTGCTTCCTTTGCAATTCTAAAAGATATTCCATAGGCAACAAATAAAACTTCTGCATTTTTACAATTTATACTTTCAAATCTTACCTCTTTCTTCATTTTTTTAAATTTTTTTTGCAACTCTAAATTATGTTTTTCCAACCCCCCTTCTTTTAAAAAAAGGGACCTTATAACATTAGGGGTTCTTGCCTTTGCTCCGGTTAATGCCCACTCTTTTTTATAATTTTTAATTTTTATTTTTTTAATCTCTACTGCCTCCGCCATCTGCCCTAAAAAAGCATCCATAAGAATCACCACCGGATTGCAATATTTATCGGCCAAATCAAAAGCCAAACAGGTTAAATCAAAAACTTCCTGAACTGTTGAGGGAGCAAGAACAATTAAATTGTAATCACCGTGCCCTCCTCCTTTTGTTGCCTGAAAGTAATCTGCTTGAGACGGCGCAATATTCCCCAGGCCTGGTCCGCCTCGCATAACATTAACAATAACTGCTGGAAGCTGACATCCACAAAGATAGGAAATTCCCTCCTGCATTAAAGATATACCGGGGCTTGAGGAAGTAGTCATTGCGCGCATACCTGTGGCTGCAGCACCAAATACCATATTGATTGCTGCCAATTCTGATTCTGCCTGGATAAATATTCTTTTTTCCTCTCTCATTTTTTCTGCCATCTGACGGATAAGTTCATTTTGAGGGGTTATGGGGTATCCGGCATAAAATCCACATCTACTTACAATTGCTGCCTCAACCACTGCCTCATTTCCTGTGATAAGTCTTTTACTCATAGAGTTCTATACAGACATCAGGGCAAACTAAATAACAATTTCCACAACCAGCACATTTTTTACCTTCTCTCTTTTTTGCATATTGATTGCCTCTTTTATTTAAATCCTGAGAGGCTTCAAGACAATTTAGGGGGCAGAACTGAATACATAAAAAACATCCTTTACATTTATCCTTATCTATTCTTATCTCTGCCATAACAATTCTTTTTTTAACAGTCTTACCAAATCTTCAAAGATTGAATTCCCATCTAACCTATATAATTTAATAAGCTCTTCTCTCTTGGCAAACGTAGGAAATTCGCTCTTTATTCCAATCCTTTTTACTTTTATTTTGCCCAATAAATTTTCTTTCTCATAAAATTCCAAAACCGCTGAGCCAAAACCTCCCTCTAAAACTCCTTCCTCTAAGGTAACAATTATATTAAATTTATTTGCCAATTTTCTCAACATACTCTCATCCAAGGGTTTTATAAATCTTGCGTTAATTATCCCGGCTCTTATTCCCTCTTTCTCCAAAGAGGCTCTCACCCTTAGGGCTTCTTTAACCAGAGAACCTAAAGCAACAATGCATAAATCTTCTCCTTCCTCTAATATCTGCGCTTTAGCAAACTCGATTTTTTCTCTTTTCCCCAAAAAATATGCTTCTTCCTTAGGAAAACGAATGCCTACCGGATTTTTTATCTTTAAAGCAAACTCAAGCATATCTTCTAACTCTTCCTTGTCTTTTGGGGCTAAACATACTAAATTCGGTATCACCCTCAAATAACTTATATCAAAAATACCATGATGAGTGGGCCCATCTTCTCCTACAAATCCTGCTCTATCAATAATAAAAATGACTTTTAAGTTCTGTAAAGCAACATCATGAATTATCTGATCATATGCTCTCTGCAAAAATGTAGAATAAATCGCCACTACAGGAATTAAACCTTTTTTTGCCAGACCTGCCGCTAATCCTACTGCATTTGCTTCTGCAATTCCTACGTCAAAAAACCGCTCAGGAAAAGTGCGGGCAAAATAATCAAGACCTGTGCCATGAGGCATTGCTGCTGTAATAGCAACTATCCTTTTATCCTTTTTTGCTAAGGAAACTATCTTTTTTGAAAATACATCAGAGAAGGTGGTTTTTTTCGCACTTGAAAATGAATGAAATTTCTCCGGGTTCTTTTCTGCCTCTTTAAGCCCTTTTCCTTTTTGAGTAATTACATGCAAAAGGCGTGGTCCATCTAATCTCAAAATATTTTTTAAGGTAGGAATCAGTATCTCTAAATTATGCCCATCAATAGGACCAAAATATCTAAATCCTAACTCTTCAAAAAAGATTCCCGGGACTATCAACCCTTTTATTGCTTCCTCAAACTTTTTTGTTTTTTGAGCTAATTTTTTAGCTGGAAAGGGAAGGTGGGATAAAAATTTTTCCAGTTCATTTTTTATCTTATTATAAATAGGCAAAGAGATTATCTTTGTAAGATACTTACTTAATGCGCCAACTGAGACAGATATACTCATTTGATTATGATTCAAAATTACAAGAACATCGCTTTTTAACTCTCCGCATTTATTTAATGCCTCAAAACACATTCCTCCACTCAGAGAACCATCGCCAACTACAGCTACTGTATTTGTGCTCTTCCCTTTAATTCTTCCTGCCTCGGCAACTCCTAATGCCCAGCTTATTGCTGTTGAGGCATGCCCGCTGATAAAAAGGTCGTATTCTGATTCTTCAGGGTTAGGAAAACCACTTAAGCCTTTATGTTCTCTTAATTGATAAAATTTCTCTCTCCTTCCCGTGATAATTTTGTGAGCATAGGCTTGGTGCCCAACATCAAAAATTAAAGAATCTGAGGGGGTGTCCAGACAGTAATGCAAAGCGAGGCACAGCTCCACCGCCCCTAAGGAAGAGGCAAGATGTCCACCTTTTTTAGAGACTACTTCAACTATAAGTTTTCTTATCTCTTGAGCTAAAAGCTTTAGTTCTTTATAATTTAATCTCTTTATATCCTGGGGAGATTCAATTCTCTCTAAAATCATAACTCTCCGGAAATAAGCCGATCCACTAATTTCCTTAAATATTCCTGATCGCAGTCATTTATCTCGATAAATTGAATTCCTGTATCATACATTACAGACACGTTCTCTAAAGGGTTAACCTTTTCTTTCACCCATATAATTCTTCCTTTACATCTTATTGGTTTTTCTCTATCCACAAAAATCTCTATCCCCACAATACTATAAGGGCTTACCTTCTCTTCCAAAAGAACTCTTATTCCTCCTTCACTTAAATTTTCCGTATGGGAATTCAGGTAACGAATAGGGGAAGCCAAAATAATCTTGCAAGGAAATACTGCACGGGGAAATTTTCGCCGTTCCTTTCCTTCCCAACCACTCATTTTACCTCCTCCTTTCTTAATTCCACTCTTTCAATACTCTCACATCTTCCCGTAGAAGAATCAACTTCTAATAATACTGCCTGCATACGAATATCTTCTTGAGAAATATTGAATCTCTGAGGGATATTAGTAATAAATTTTTCTATAATAGAATACTTTTCTCTCCCCAAAATAGAATCAAAACTTCCTGTCATCCCCACATCCGTAATATATCCTGTAAAATTATCAAGAATTCTTTCATCTGCCGTAGGAATATGCGTATGTGTGCCTAATACTGCAGAAACACTTTTTGCTAAAAAATATCCCATTGCCAGCTTCTCTGAAGTAGCCTCAGCGTGCATATCGACAATTATCACCTTTGCCTGTTCTTTTAGATAAGAAAGAATACCTCTTATTGCCTTAAATGGACAATCTACAGGTTGCATAAATATTCTTCCTAAAAGATTTACCACCGCTATCTTAACACCAGAAATTTCTCTTATTATAAACCCCTTGCCCCACCCATATTCTCCATAATTCAGAGGACGAATAACCGGATACTCTTCTAAGGTTTTTTTGGCTTCTCTCTTTTTAAAAATATGATCTCCACTGGTAATTACCTCTATCCCGCAAGATAAAAGCTCCTCGGCATTGCGAGGAACTATACTTGAGCCTCCACTGGCATTTTCCCCATTAGCAATAACAAAATCTACTCCTTTCTCTTTCCTAAAAGAAGATAAAGTTTCTTTAAGGTATTCACGTGCTGGTTTTCCTACAATATCTCCAATAAAAAGTATTCTTAATTTATATTTATTTAGCATATTCAATAGTGCGTGTTTCTCTAATTACGGTTATTTTAATTTGACCAGGGTATTCCATCTCTTTTTCAATCCTTTTCTTTATCTCCATCGCCAGAAGAGACATCTCCTCGTCTTTAATCTTTGAAGGGGTAACAATAACTCTAACTTCTCTTCCTGCCTGAATAGCAAATGCTTTCTCCACTCCTTCAAAAGAAGTGGCGATATTTTCTAAATCTTTTAATCTTTTTATATAGGTCTCCAGTGTTTCGCATCTGGCTCCTGGTCGGGAAGCGCTTATCGCATCGCTTACCAGAGCCAACACACTATAAATAGATGTAAATTCTGTCTCCTCATGATGAGCTTCAGCAGCATTAACTACTACTTCATTTTCTCCATATTTTCTTAAAAGTTCTGCTCCTATTTTGGAATGAGTTCCTTCTACCTGATGGTCTACAGCTTTTCCTATATCATGCAAGAGCCCGACTCTTTTTGCTAAGCGTGCATCTAATCCTAACTCTGATGCCAAAATCCCCATAATAAAAGCTACCTCTTTTGAATGTTGTAAGGCATTCTGGCCGAAGCTGGTTCTATACTTTAGCTTCCCTAAAAGTTTTACAAGCTCGGAATGGAGATTATGCACTCCCACCTCAAAAGCAAGCTGCTTCCCTTCCTCAATTAATTTACTTTCAAATTCTTTCTTTGTCTTCTCCACTATCTCCTCAATCCTTGCCGGATGTATTCTTCCGTCTGCTACCAACTTCTCTAAAGAGATACGCGCTATCTCTCTTCTTATAGGGTCAAAGCAAGAAATGGTTACTGCCTCTGGCGTATCATCAATTATTAAATCTACCCCGGTAATCATCTCAAAAGCACGAATATTTCTTCCCTCCCTGCCAATAATTCTTCCTTTAATCTCATCATTGGGCAGATGCACTACACTTACTGTAGTTTCTGTTGTATGCTCTACTGCGCATCTCTGCAAAGCAAGAGAGATAACATCTTTCGCTTTTTTTTCTGCCTCTTCTTTGACTTCCTCTTCCATCTTTTTAACCATCTTGGCCTTCTCTATCTTTAATTCTTCTTCAAACCTTTTCAAAAGAATTTCTCTGGCCTCTTGAGGGGCAAGTGAAGAAATTTTCTGCAATTTCTCTTTCTCCTCTTCAATAAGAAGATATAATTTCTCCTTTTCCTTTTTTACATCCTCTCTCAATCTCCTTATCTCTTCTTCCTTTTGAGCAATATCCTTCTCCTTATTCTCTATAAACTCCAGCCTTTTCTCCAGGTTCTCTTCTCTCTGAAAAAGCTTTCTTTCTAAGGCGAGAAGCTCTTCCTTTCTTTGTGTGGTCTCTTTTTCAAAATTAAGTCTTAATTTATAAATCATCTCTTTAGCATCTAAATCTGCCTTTCTTAAAATTTGCTCTGCTTTTTGTTCTGCCTCATTTAATGTTTTGGAAACTTCTTCTTTTGCTTTCTTTAAAGCAACCTTACTTATAAATTGAGCAAGTAAAAATCCCCCTAAAGCAGCACTTAAGGCAGTAATAATAAGAGCAAACATCTCAACCTCCTTATTTGATTAGAAAACGTTGGTTTCGCTCACAAGAATATTTACTCTTTCATCTTGGGAGGATAGGTAAGGAAGGTTATCTATTATTTGAAAATTAAAAGCTACACCTACAGAGATTGTATCCTTCAATTCTTTAAGAAACCGATCATAGTATCCTTTTCCTCTTCCCAGTCGATTTTTTTCGTGGTCAAAGGCAACTCCGGGCACAATCACCAGGTCTAATTCCTCTACCTCTACTCTTCTACATTTTCCCTCAATCGGTTCTTTAATCCCAAACTTACCCTTTTCAAAATCAGTCTCCAAATTTTTAACCTGATAAGGAACTAATCTTTCTTTTTCTATCTTTGGGAAACAAAAAGTCTTTCTTTTAGCCTCCCTTACCATATCCAATAAATCAACCTCCCCCTTTAAAGGATAATAGACCATTATTTTTTTTGCTTTTTGATATAACTCTAACCTTTCTAATTTTTTTTGAATGCATTGGCTTCTTTCCTTTACCTCCTCTATTGAAAGAGCACGCATTTTTTTTAAAAATTCTTTACGTAATTCTTCCTTTGTGAGCACTGTAAATTAAGTCTATATTATACCACCTTTATCTTTCATCCTCAACCACTACGGTTATCTCCCCTTTTGCCTTCTCCTCTAAGGAGTCTTTCAGTTCTTCTATCAAGCCTATTCTGATTTCCTCATATACCTTAGTCATCTCTCGCAAAATCGCAACTTTTGTTTTGCCTCCAAAGACCTCTGCCAAATCCTCAAGGAGTCTTTTAATTCGGAAAGGTGACTCAAAGATTATTAAAGTTGCTTTTGTGTTTTTTGCTTTTCTCAGCTCCCCCAGACGCAAATTTCTTTTCTTAGAAAGAAACCCCAGAAATAAAAACCTCTTTGTTGAAAACCCGCTTAAAACTAAGGCATTAATTGCCGCACACGCCCCTGGAACAGCTGTAATTTTTATCCCCTCTTTATAAGCCTCTTTTACCAGTCTCTCTCCAGGATCAGAGATAAGAGGTGTGCCTGCGTTAGATACCAAGGCAATTCTTTTTCCTTCCTTCAGAAGAGAAATAATTTTTGCTATCTGCCTTCTCTCGTTAAACTTATGAAGGCTTAAGAAAGGCTTTTTGGGAATCCCGAAATATTTAAGTAAATTACCTGTTTTTCTTGTATCTTCAGCAACAATAACTTCTGCCTCTCGAAGTAATCTTAACGCCCGCAAAGTCATATCTTCCAAATTACCAATGGGAGTAGAAACAACATAAAGCATTATTCCACAGTAACACTCTTTGCTAAATTACGGGGTTGGTCTATCTCGCACCCTAAGTTTCTTGCTACAAAATAAGCAAAAAGCTGTAAAGGCAAAACCACTAAAAGAGGACTTAAATCAAAATTGTCCAAAGAGGGTAAAGCTATCTTTTCATCCACTAAAGAGGAAATTTGGGTATCATTCTCACTAATTATCCCCAAAACCTTACCCCTTCTTGCTTTTATCTCACAGATGTTGGAGAACATTTTTTTATATAAAGAGTCCCTTAAAGCAATGCAGACTACTGCCCGATACTCATCAATTAAAGCAATGGGGCCGTGTTTCATCTCTCCTGCCGGATACCCTTCGGCAGGGATATAGGAAATTTCTTTAAGCTTCAAGGCTCCTTCTAAAGCGGAGGGATAATTTATTCCTCTTCCTAAAAAAAGAAAGCAACCATATTTTGAAAACCTTTTAGCAATATTTTTAATCTCCTCTGTTTTTTCAAGAATCCTCTCCATATACTCAGGAATTTTTTTCAGCTCCTCCTTTATTTTTCTCAACTCCTTCGCTTTTTTTGTCTTTTTTAACTGCGCAAGATATAAAGAAAAAAGATAAAGTAAAAATATTTGTGCAGTATAGGCTTTTGTTGAGGCAACGCCAATCTCAGGCCCGGCTAAGGTATGAATTAACCCCTCTGCTTCTTTGCTAAGACGCGAGCCCAAGACATTGCAGATGCCTAAAATTTTTATCCCCTTTTTTCTTGCTTCTCTTACACTGGCTAAGGTATCAGCTGTCTCTCCTGACTGGGAGATAGCAATCGCTAAACTATTCCTTTCTATAGGAAATTCTCGATAACGGGCTTCTGATGACACATCTATCTCTACAGGAATACGACAATATTTCTCTAAAAAATATTTTCCTACTAATCCGGCATGGTAAGCTGTTCCACAGGCAAAAATGAAAATCTTTCTTAAAGAAGTCAAATACTTTTTAGAAAAATTTAAATCTTTTAAAACAATCTTCTCTCCTTTTAAATAAGAAGAGAGCAAATTCCTTAAAACTTTTGGTTGCTCAAAAATCTCCTTAAGCATATAATGAGGAAACTTTTCTTTTCCTGCTTTAAACCCGGCCAGATTCACTTTTTTAAAATTTACTTTTAATTTCTTCCCTTTAAAATCAAATAATTTAAATTCTTTCTTGTCCAAAAAACCTATCTCTTCATCTTCCAGAATAAAAATTTGATCTGTAAAGGAGACAATTGCCGGTAAATCGGAAGCAACAATAAAACCTTCTTTTAACTTTCCTACGCATAAAGGTGAATCTTTCCTTACAATTATCAGTTTATTATCCTCTTTAGAAAAAAAACAAAGAGCATAACTTCCCTTTAGATATTCCACCATGCTAAATACTGCTTTCTCTATGCCCTCTTTCTTTTTTAATTCCTCCAATAGGTGCGCAACTACCTCTGTATCTGTCTGGGAGCTAAATTTATGCCTTTTTAAAAATTTTTTTATCTCTAAATAGTTCTCAATAATTCCATTATGCACTAAAAAGATTTCTCTTTTGCAGCCAAAATGAGGGTGAGCATTTTTTTCCTTTGGCTCTCCATGGGTTGCCCAACGGGTATGAGCAATCCCTATAAAAAAACTAAATTGAGGGGTAATTTTTTCCTCCAAATTTTTTATCTTGCCTTTAATTTTTTTTAGATAAAACCTTTCCCCTTTCACTGCCACACCGCAGGAATCGTATCCCCGATATTCTAATCTTTTAAGGATATTTAACAAAAAACCTAATTTTTTTTCTTCACCAATATAACCCGCTATCCCACACATAATAAAAATACGTCCCCAGCCGGATTTGAACCGGCGCCACAGGCTCGAAAGGCCTGAGTCCTAACCGGGCTAGACGATGGGGACGTAGAGTATAATTATATTAACCTGCTAATACCTCGTCAAGTTTAGTCTCTTACTTATCTAACAAAACTCTATTGAGAGACTATACGAGTAATTGAGGAGAGGCTGTCTTCCTCTTTTAAGTTTATCACCCTTACCCCTTGAGTCCCTCTCTTTGTTCCTCTTATCCCTTTTACTCTTACACGAATAAGTACACCTTTTTCTGTGATGCACATCACCTCATCATCCTCAGCCACCAAAACTACCCCAACCACTTCACCTATTCTCTCATTTACCTTAATATTAACAATTCCTTTTCCTGCTCGCGACTGCGAACGATACTCTTTTATATGTGTTCTTTTGGCAAATCCTTTTTTTGTTGCCGTAAGAAGATAAAAATTCTTATCTATAATATCTCTGGCTAATACCACCATTCCCACCACACAATCATCATCTAAAAGTTTTATCCCTCTCACCCCACAAGCTTGTCTGTACATCATACGTGCATCTTTTACGGGAAACCTTATCGAAAGCCCTCTCTTGGTAATTAAGATTACCTCGGCATCTTCTTGACATAATCCTGCCCCTACAAGAAAATCATTCTTATTTAAATTTATTGCCGAAATGCCATTTTTTCTTACATTAGAAAACAACTCTAAGGCTACTCTTTTCACCAGCCCTTGTCTTGTGGCCATAAATATAGAAGTATCTTTTCTAAATTCCTTTACGGCTAAAATTGCGTTGATTTTCTCCTTAGAAGAAAGGTGCAGAAGATTTACAATTGCTCTTCCCCGGGAAAGTCGTGTGCCTGTCGGAATTTTATAAGTCTTTAAAGAATATGCTTTCCCTAAATTGGTAAAAATCAGTAAAGTATCTTTACTGGAGGCAACAAAAAGATGTTCTACAAAATCTTCTTCCTTGGTGGTAATAGCACTAACCCCTTTCCCTCCTCTTTGTTGACGGCGATAACTATACACCGGCTGACGTTTTATATATCCGGACCCGGTAATCGCAATTACCACATCTTCTTCTACAATCAAATCCTCCAGCTCAATCTCCTCTTTCTCGGCCACAATCTCAGTTCGTCTTGCCTCGGCAAACTTTCCTTTCAATTCTTTCAACTCCTCCTTTACCAATTCCTCCTGCTTCTTCTCCGAAGATAAAACTAACTGATAATATTCTATTTTTTTAATCAACTCCAAATATTCCTGGTCAATTTTCTTTCTCTCCAGGGCACATAATCTCTGTAGTTGCATCTCTAAAATACTCTGTGCCTGAATCTCGGTAAGGGAAAATTTTTTCATTAATGCCTCTTTTGCTTCGGAGGGAGATTTGGATTTTTTGATTAATTCCACCACTTTGTCTAAAAACTTCAAGGCTATCTTCAGCCCCTCTAAAATGTGTGCTCTTTTTTTTGCTCTTTCTAATTCAAAATTCGTGCGCCGCCTGATCACTTCTTTGCGAAAACGAATATGATGAGTTAAGAAATCTTTTAAATTTAAAATTTGA
>CAZJOV010000019.1:0-12418 GCA_964547735.1 uncultured Planctomycetia bacterium
TACTGAAGGAGAGGATAAATTTTAAATTAAGATTTGTGAATTATACTATGCATGGGGAGAAAGAATGTGAGGAAAATTTAAGAGAGTACTGTATTCAAAAAGAAGAAAAAGAAAAAATTGTAGATTACTTAGATTGCTTTATCCATAAAAAGAGTTATGAAGAGTGTTTTAAAGAGGTAAAAATTGATAAGAAGAAAGTTGAAGATTGTATAGAAAGGATTAAAAAAAGGTTCGAATTCAAAAATAATAAGTTTGAGATTGAGGAAGAACTTAATAAAAAATATAAAGTAAAGGGTTCACCCACCTTTGTGATTAATAATGTGGTGATAGATGTGAGAAGGTCTCCTGAGGCGATAAAAGAGTTAATATGCACTACCTTGAAAAATAAACCTTCGGCTTGCAAGAAACAACTAAGTAAAGAAAATCCCTCTCCTGGTTTTGAGAAGGAAAACTGCAATTGCAAAAAGTGTGAAAAAGATTAGTTTAGAGATAAAATTGGGGAAGAAAAAGTTAAAAAACCCCATAGTTTATGCTTCAGGGAGTTTTGGGTATGGGGTAGAGTTTAAAGATATTGTTGATTTTGATTTTGTTGGTGCTTTTGTAACGAAAACAGTTACCCTTCATCCAAAAAAGGGAAATCAACCCCCCCGAATAATTGAATTAGACTGTGGGGTGCTTAATTCTATCGGATTGGAAAACCCGGGGCTGGATACATTTTTAAAAGAGAAATTGCCTCTTATAAAAAAAATAAACACACCTTTTATTGTAAGTATTGCGGGAAGTAATTTAGGGGAATTTGTAGAGATAATTAAAAAACTTAATAAAATAAAAGATATCTTTGCTATTGAGTTAAATCTTTCCTGCCCTAATATAAAAGGAAAAATCATCTCGCAAAATGAAAAATTGACTTATAAAATTGTTAAAGCAATAAGAGAAAAGACAGAAAAAACATTGATTGTTAAGCTAACTCCCCAAGTAAAAGATATTACCAAAGTTGCCAAAAAAGCGTATGAGGCAGGAGCAGATATATTGTCTTTGGTAAATACTTACTTAGGGATAGCAGTAGATATAGAAAATCAAAAGTTTTTTTTAGGAGAAAAATTTGGAGGTTATTCTGGGAAGGCAATTAAACCTCTTGCTCTTTATTGTGTTTACAAAGTTGCTCAATCTTTAAAAATACCCATTATTGGAGGAGGAGGAATAAGCACGTGGCAGGATGCTTTGGAGTTTTTTCTTGTAGGAGCTCATTATATAAGTATAGGAACAGCGGTTTTGTCTAACCCCAATATCGCCAAAGAAATCACTCTGGGGATAACTTCATATTTGGAAAAGAAAGGGATAAAAGACATAAAAGAAATCATTGGAAAACTTCTTTATGTTTGAAGATAAACTAATTGTTGCTTTAGATATATCAGATAAAAGAAAATTAAAATCTCTTGTTAATTCTCTTTATCCAGTAGTAAAAAAGTTTAAAGTTGGACTGATTGCTTATACTGCTTTTGGACCGGAAATTATTGATTGGTTGGTAAAAAAAGGTGTGGATGTATTTTTAGATTTAAAATTTTTTGATATTCCCAATACTGTAGCAGAAGCATCAAAAATAATTTTGAAAAAAAATTTGTGGGGATTTACCCTTCATCTTAAAATGGGAAAAGAAAATATTTTAAGATTTAGAGAAATTTTGGGTGAAAAAATAAAAAGAAGAAAGACAAAAATTATTGGTGTGACTGTACTTACCTCTCAGGAGACAAAAAAAGAAGAAGTAGTAAAACTGGCTGAAGTTGCTCATCAGACAGGATTAGATGGGGTAGTATGTAGTGTGTGGGAGACAAAAAAAATTAAAGAAAAATTTCCTTCACTTATTACAATTACTCCGGGAATTCGTGAAAAAAGAACAGATGATGACCAGAGAAGAATTGCCACTGTGGAGGAAGCAATAAAAGAAGGGGTGGATTTTTTCATTATAGGAAGGCCGATAATTAAAAAGAAACACCCTCTTCAGGCAGTAAGAAGAATTTTAAGGATTGGAAAGGAGGTAAAATGAAGATAAGTTGGTTAGGACATGCCTGTTTCTTGGTGGAGACTTCTCAAGGGACAAAGATTATTACTGATCCTTATGATAAAACTGTTGGCTATGATCCCATTGGAATTGAGCCGGATATAGTAACTGTCTCACACCAGCATTTTGACCACAATTATACTCAAGAGTTTAGAGAAGCTAAAATCTTTGATAAAGAAGGAGAATTTGAGGAGAAAGGTGTGAAACTTAAGGCACTTTTAAGCTTCCATGATAAAGAAAAGGGAGCTTTGCGTGGTAAGAATTTAATTTTTATAATAGAGACCGAAGGCATAAAAGTTGTCCATTTTGGTGATTTAGGAACTTTAGAATTAGACTATGATAAGTTAAAAGATATTGATATTGCTCTTATTCCTGTGGGAGGAACATTTACTATTGATGCTGAAGAAGCCGGCAAACTTGTAGAGAAAATTCAGCCTAAAATTGCTATTCCTATGCACTATAAAACCCCTAAGTTAGGGTTCAGCATTGATGGAGTGGAAAGATTTCTGGAAGGAAAGGAGAATGTTGAAGAAAAAGAGGTTCTGGAGATAAAAAAAGAGAAGTTAAATTATCCTACCAAAATCGTGGTTCTTAAATATTTAAGATGAAGTATGAAGAACGATTCTATCGACTTTTCTGTAAAAAGGAGTTTTCTTTTGAGATAAGTTATAAGGAGACAGATCTTTTTATTTCCACGGATAAAGCTTTAGATAAAGAAGAAGTCAGGAAGATAGTAAAAAATTATTATGAGGAGGTTGCCTCTTATATAAAAACTAATCCTTCTTTTTTTTCTTCTCTTGTTCCTATAGATATAGATGAGCAGGCCCCTCCAATAGTTAAAGATATGGCATTTTCCTCCGCTAAGGCAGGGGTAGGACCTTTTTCGGCAGTTGCGGGAGCAATAAGCTGGTATGTGGGGAGAGAGCTTCTGGAGAATTCTTCTGAAGTTATTATAGAAAATGGTGGGGATTTATTCCTTAAGATAAATGAAGATAAAAAAATTGGTCTTTATCTGGGAGAAAAATTTTCTCCTTCTTTTATAACTATTAAACTGAAAAAAAAAGAGAAGCCATTTGGAGTAGCTTCTTCCTCTTCTTGTATTGGACATAGCTTAAATTTTGGAAACGCAGATTTAGTAACTGTTATTGCAACTGACTCGATTTTGGCAGATAGTTTTGCCACTTCATTTTCTAATCGGTTAAAAAAAGAAAAAGATATACAAAAGATAATCAAAGAAGTGAAAAGGTTACCTTTTATTGAAGGAATAATTATTGCTTTTAAGAATAAACTATTTTTATGGGGGAAGATAATTTTGGATATTTAGAAATCTTAAAAGCAATTATCAAATTAAATCAAAAGAGTAAAAAAATCCTCAGGAAAAACCAGTCTCTTTTTAATAGACTTTAGTTCTTTCTTTATCCTTTTTTCCTCATCTTTATCCAGAAGAAGAAAGTGGATAGGGATAATTTTTTTTGCCTTTGTTTGGTGTGCAATTTCTACTAATTGGTAAGATGATGTGTGCATTTTATAAAGCTGGGGATGTTTTCTAAAGTAAAAGGAAGAGGCGGTGCAGTCATGAATTAAATAATCACAATTTTTTGCCTCTTTTATAATATTGCGAGAAATAGAGGTATCTGAACTGTAAACAATTGATTTTTTATCTTGAATGATTTTTATTCCAAAAGAATCTTTAATATGAGAGTTTAAAATCGCCTTAATTTTAAAAGCTTTGCTTTCATAGAAAAATCTTTTTTTAAAAACATTAAAAAAATTAATTTCAGGATAAATCTCTTCATCCAAATCAAGTTTTTTTATCAAACTTTCTAAAAGATTAATTGTAGGTTGATTAGTGAATATATTAAGAGAATCATTTAAATATCCTTGAGCATGGATTAAACCAATTATTCCATAAAAGTGGTCGGGATGCTGATGAGTAATGATAATATTTTTTATCTTTTTAAAATCAAGACCTGCTTTAAGCAATTTAAAATGAATGCTTCCTGGGCAATCTATAAGAATAACCTCTTTTTTATAAATAAAGACTAAGGAGGTGTTATCTCTCAAGGATGAGGGAACACTGGCTGCGGTTCCTAAAAAAATTATTTTAGGCATAAAAAGCTATTTGATTTCCTCCCATTCTATTATATTAGCGATAAAACTTATGAAGGGGATACTAAGATTAGTGCTGAGGGAAGAATCATAGGTATAGCTTCTGTAAGGATAAATGTTAAGGTCTATACTTGTAGACGTTCCTTCCCTTCCCCTAACCGTAATGGCTCCTTTTAAATTAAGAGAATTTTTAGGGGTAGAGCCTTTTTCCGCAATAAATCTTCCTCCATCAGCAAAGATATAAGCCTCAATTTTAATATCGGGATTTCCTGCTGCATAGGGAATTATTACATCTTCTTTGGCTGAAAGGCCTATCTGGGCATTATTACTGCAGGTAATGTCTCCTTCAATATAAATATTTCCTGAGGCAACTATATGCATAGATTGAGTGACATTTCCCAGGATATGAGCATCTCCATCTACAAAGATAAGCCCTTGATAATTAGGAAGGTTGTGGTCAATTGTTCCTGATATAGTCTGGTCACTGCTATAATAGCCTGTTGGTTCAGGAATTCCATCTCCATTGAGGTCATAAAACTCATCAGGATTCCCATCACCATCAAAATCAAAAAGACCTCTATACCAGCTTAAATCTAAGGAAGGAAAAGTTATGGGAGGAACCTGTTGAATATCATCAGGAATCTCTTCCTCAATTCCATCTTTATCCGCATCTACATGAACATTGGCATTATCTTCATTATCTATGTTGAATATATAATATACCTTTCCTCCAGTTATATTTATAGGAGAAGTGGGTTGAAAGACAACATTTTTTCCTAATAAGTCACTGTCGGCAATAGTAGCTCCTCCAGTGATTGCTAAATCTCGAGGAGTGGATACAAAGTATTCTGCAGGGCTCTGGGTAGCTATACGAGCACGAATAATTCGGGTTATTCTTCTGGTTGCATCCTGCCCGTAAGCAGTAACCCAGAGAGTCTGTGGCCATGTACCAAAAGCACCACCGTCTTGAATTCCATCATCTGCAGTTCCTGGGGTATCATCTGCTCCATCAGCATCTATCCAATAAAAACCTACAACTGTCCCATCAGCTAAGGTTAAAGAGACAGGATTATTCTCATTCCCAAAACCAGCTTGCCAGTTTCTATTTTTTCTTAATTCAAATACTGCTCTCTCTAAAGCTGACTCAGCAGCATAAAAAGCATAAAGGGAGGCTCTTCTTATTTCAATCTCACGAAGTTGAATATTAGACCTTAAGAGGGCTACCCCCAAAAGAGTGACCAGAAAAAACATTATAAGGATACTTAATATTAAAGCAAGACTTTTTCTCATAGATTACGTAAAAATACCTCTATATTTCTTCTCACCACAACCTGTGTCCTTCTTATTCCAAAAAGTTCTTTTACTAAGGTCAAATTCACAATGACTGACTCTGTATTATCCTGAAAGTTTGAATTAGCCAAATCCACATTTTGGGAAAGAGTTGTGGTAATTCCTCCTTTTATCATCTGAAGTTCATTTTCTCCTGAAGCAGGATTAAAGAGAAATCTGTAAGTAGCCTGATTACCTGAAGAATAAATTAGCTGTAAAGTATCTCCTCCTGCAGATATAGTCTTGCCTGCAGCTACTCTTATATCAAAAGAGATTTGTTCTATAATTTGGTTTGCTTCTAAATCTAAATCTATACGAGTAACTTCTCTCTCAAAAGCAGACCAATTGAAGATAAAAGTTTGAAAAAAAACAACAGAACTGATTCCTATAATAGCTAAGACAGTAACTATCTCTGTTAAGGTAAACCCTTTCTTTTTTGAACACCCTTCCATCAATCTACATACCTCCACTGGGAATAAGAGAAATGTCACCTAAATTTAAGGATTGGCCATCATTTAATTTAATATCTTTTATCTCTGTTTTTTCATAGCCGGAAGCTTCTACTTTTAGAGAGTGATTACGTGTGGTATGGTTATAATAGGGAGTATCAGGAAGATCAGGAGGAGGCCAGCTTTCAAACACGTTATCAAATTCAAAATTTCCATTCTCATCAGTAGTAGTAGATTTACTCCCTATTCCTGCCTGAAGAGTAAGGGTAACTGTAGCTCCCGCAATATCTGCATCTGTTGATGCATCTTTAACATGTCCTATAATTTTTCCTCTTCCAATAGGCCAGAGGTTAACATCATAACTTACAGTATTCTTCTCGAGAATATCTACTTCAGGAATAGAACTTTGATTGTAGAAATCTCTGCTATAAAGTCTTATCCCATCTACCGTATCATAGCGTGAGCCATAATAACTTGAGAAAGGATAATACTCCCCTTCTTTTTTTACCCATACTTCTGTTTTTCCTGTAGGAAGACGGCAACATTTATAACTGGGAGTAGAACCACCAGGTCTACAGGGACAGGAATCTTCACATTCAAAATAATAAAAACCACTCTCATCACTATATTCACTCACACCTCTTGTCCTCACTCTTGCTCCGTTGACAGGATTGCCTGTCTTTCCATCATAAATATAGCCTTTTACATCTCCACAATTTTGTTCTGAGCCAGGAATAACAAAATCTTGTGTTATAACATCACCTTTCCATACCGGGCCTATTCTCTCCCACTTATTAGAATTTATTTCCTCGTCACAACAACCCTTTCCAACTCTTCCAGATACTCTAACTCTTAAATAATAACTTGCTTCGTTAGGAAATAACTCTTGAGCAGCAGGTATCTCTATTTCATAATAACCATCTGAGTCAGAATTTGTACTTGCCCACCAGCCCCATGAATGCCACCATACCCTTATACGTGCATTTGCTATTTTTTCTCCTCCTTCAGTCTTTATGTATCCTTTAAGAGTGGCTCTGGGGACTTCAGCTAAGGGGATGGTAATGTTAACAGTATCTCCTGGGGTTACACATATCCTATCTGTATCATTAGAACCCCACCAGGAATTATCACAAATCACACTTTCATCTTCTTGCACTACTGCTGATGACCAGCCACGATAGTTATAATTTTTACCCCACCCCTCAGGGTCACAAAAATCTCCACAATGCTTATTATAGCGGTAAGAATAATAGTAATCATCGTTTTTATAACCAGTTACAACAGTGAAGCATTTATTACTTACTCCTTCCTCAAACTCTATTTTCCAATCCGCAGGAGCCCATTTATAACTCTTATAATTACCATCCTGATATAAACTTAAACGGGTGGCTAAAGGGTTTCCACTCTCTTTGTCTATAACACTTACTCTAATATGAGCATCTTCGGGTTTTGGGGTTAAATAAATATCAGGAACTTGAGTTTCTCTTCCTGAAAAAATAGTTATGGAATTAGGATGGTCATATTTATAATACTTGGAACTCTCTAAAACAGAAAGGTTCCAGATATTACATTCATTAGGATAAAGATTAAATGTGTGTGTGCCTGTAGTAGGGTCAACATTAGCAAAAGTGTAACATCCTCCGCTGCTGCAATCAACACCACCGCATCCCACACTTCCTGTTATATGTTCGTAAAAAAGAGAAGGCTTTGTAGCACAGATTATTTTTACTGTTACATCATTAACAGGATTGTTTGTGTTTTTATCAAAAACTCTACCACAAATATCGGCAGGTAAAGGAAGAGGGGGGCGAGAAAGAAGGAAAGAGTAATTATAATTGCGTGTTCTTCCCCGTTCATTCCAACTTATAGTAACTTCTACTCTTTTTATCTCTGTGCTTCCGGAAAAAGGAGAGACACTCAGTGTTCTTGTAAATTGAGGAAAATTTACGGGGTCACTAAAACTGTTAAAATTATTTTGAATAGTGGCAGAATCCAAACTATCAAAGTTACTCTGAGCTATTCTTCTTAATTCCTCCTCACTCTTTAAAGCTAAAGCTACCGCTAAGCTGCGATTATGAGCACTCTCGGTTGTTCTGTGTAAAATAACAAAGGAGAAATATCCTGCGGCGGCGATGAGAGAGATAATAAAAATGCTTAAGATAACCTCAATTAGAGTAAAGCTCTTTTTTTCTTTGACTGTTCCCATCAAGAACTTTTAAGTTTAAATCTCTCCACTAACAATTGTAGGCGTGACGGTAATGATTAATTCTGAATCATAAACGGTGTGTTTCTCATATTTAAAAAGATTTCCCAGCCAGGGAATATCACCAATTAAAGGCACTTTATATAAATTTTTCTTATCTTCTTTATTAAGAAGTCCTCCCAGAACAAAAGGTTGTCCATTTTTTACCCTTACATAGGCAGTGGCTTGCCTTGTCTTCACCCAGGGGTATTGGTCCTGTGGCCCGCGCCAGGTATAAATATAACTCACCTCAGGCTCTATCTTTATTACGACAAAATCTTTCTCAATAATTGAAGGGGTAATTTTTAGCCGGACTCCTGCCTCAATAAATCTTACCTCTGTTGTTGTTGTCCCTCCACTTACTAAAGTGACTGTATAGGGAATTTTATCTCCTACAAAAATCTCTGCTTCTTTATCGTTTAGGGTAGAAACACGAGGGTTTGATAAGACTTTTGCTTTATTCTCATTCTCCAGCATCTTTATAATTGACTCAAATTGTAAAGCTGTGCGGGCAAGTCGATAAACCCTAAAAGTTCCTCCTAAGGAAGCCGTCTCACTCTCTAAGGATGTCGGCCGTTTACTTTCTTGAAAATTGACCATGATTGAATCTGACCAATCTATACCCAATTCTTTTAAAGCATCTCTATTTATCTCAATAACTTTTGCTTCTAAAATCACCTGGGGTTGAGGGACATCTGCTTTTTTTAAAATCTTCTCTACTTTATTTACATCCTCAGGATTGCCAACAATTACCAGAGTATTTGTCTCCTCACTGATATTCACTGTCTCTGCCAAATCTTTAATCAGTTCTTTTGCTTCTTTAACAGATAAATTTTTTAATTTAATCATCTTTGTAACTAAAGTTTGTCTTTTTATCTTTTCTTTTGAAGATACATATAAAGAATTTCCTATACGATAAGAGCCTAAATCATAGGCGTTGTAAATCAAACTCAATGCCTCCTCAATAGGAATATTTTTAAGATGTAAATCAACTTTTTTCCCTTTAAGTGCGGGGTCAAGTAAAATATTAACCCCGATTGCCTCCCCCGTTGTTCTTAAAACATCTTCCAAATTTGCTTTGTCAAAATTCAGATTCATTCTCTTATTACGTTTTGAGGGAGGGACTAAGGTCTGGGTAATCTTTAAAGGAGTAATTATCTCTGTAACAAAAGCTGACGCTTGAGGAGTTTTCTCTAAAGATTTAGGTAAAGGCAGCTTTTTTATTTCCTCAATCAATTTGTCAATTTCTTTCTCAATCTGATTACTCTCTTTTAGCAAATTCTCCTCCGCTTTTTTTGAGGGAGGCTTGGCATAAAGTAGAAAAGTAAAGAAGAAAAAACAAATACCTGTTCCTAATATTTTCCTCATTATTCCCTCCTCCTTATTTTCAATATTAATTCCTCTCCTTCTTTTTTTAATATAACTTTATCAGGAAGAATTCTTGCTATTGTATATCCGGAAATTTTATCTCCCTCTGTAAAAATATTTACTTTTGATGGTGTCTTTATAAGAGCAAACCAACTTTTGTCCAGATTCAGCACTCCTAAAAGTTTCAGATCTACTTTTACATTCACCGCGCCTTCGCCTAAAAAATGGCTTTTTCCTATTAATGGTTTGAAGGGATCATCTGCTTTAAACTGATACGGTTGGGGCCAAAGAATAGCTTTGGCTAATTCAACACTTTCTACTTTTTGAGGGGGTTTCTTTTTAGCTTGAGAAGGTATATTTTTTTTTACTTTTTTACATCCACTTATAAGAAAAACAAAAATTAAAAGACCTGCTATAATCTTTCTCATCTTTTTTTATTTTTTGCTTCTTTGAGACTATAAATTTTTAAAACAAATTTACATTTTAAAATAGGATATTTTTTTCTACTGATTTTTATATCCGCAAGGCTTAAAAGCTGACGATACTTTTCTAAATAGATTAAAAAATTCACCAAAGAGCCAAATTTTCCCTCTACCTCTATATTAATAGGAAGATAAGATAAGGTAATTGTTTCTTTTTCTTTCTCAGAAGATAACTTTTTTCTTGCTACCTGAGAAACATTTTTTTTGATTTCTATCATTTCTACTTCTCGGAAGTGTTTTGTTTTCATATTTACAATTTTCACCCCACTTTCCTTAGCGAAAGAAGATATTTTTCTCAAAAAACCAGGTATATCCCTTTCTTTAAAAAGTAATTGAGAAAACTTCTTTTTCTCCTCTTCATATTTTTTTAAAGAGGTTCGCATACTTTCCATATCTTTTTCCAGCTTTAGGAGACGTGCTTTTTGAATATTTACTTTTCTTTTTGCTTTCTGATAAAAAGAGAAATTGTGATAGCAGAAAGTGCTTAAGATAAGAGTAAAAATTATCCCTCCGAGTATAAAGATTCTTTTTATTATCCGAGGAGTGAGCTTATTTTTTTTCATTTTTCTTTAATTCAAGAGGTTCTCTTCTCAACTGCGCCAAAATTCCAAAATTGAAAATTTTTTTATCTTCTATTTTAGATTCTCTTAAAAAGTCAAACTTAGCATCTTTAAGAACTGTAAGATGGTCAATCTTATGCATTAACTCTGCGATAGATTCAATTTTGAATGATTCTCCGCGAAATTTCACCTCTCCTTTTTCCGAAACACTGAAAGAAGATAGAGCTAAATTACGAGGAAGATTTTCTGCTACCTCTCCGAAAACTTTTGACCAGGAGACACGGTTAAGCCTTCTCACATAAAAAGCTTGCCTTAGCAAATTCTCTCTTATTCTTAAAAATTCTTCTCTCCTTTTTCTTAACTCTTGGGTTTGCTTCTCTAAACGTGTTATTTTAGAGCTTATTTCCTTTAACCTCTTTTTTTCTTTCTCTGCTTTCGTCCTAAAGATAGACATCATATTCCCTAGAAGAAAACCTACTATAATAAGATAAGCAAGGAAAAGAAGAGAACCTTTCTTAAGCGCTCTTTTTAATTTTATCTCTCTTAAAAACGCCTCAAAAGGGAACCGATGGTGATATTTTTTGAGATAAGAAATAATAGGAGAAACTGCACCCAGATAAAATGAGTTAAATTCTTCTTGAGAAACTTTAATTTCTTCTGTAATATCTATTTTTTCAACTTCTTTTCCTATCTCCTTGGAAAGAGTCTGATCCAACAAAGGGGCTTTTTCTTCATCCCAGACCAACCATATTCTTTCTACACTCTCTTTTTTATATTCTACACAGTAAGATTTAAATATTCGTTTTAACTCTTCTACCCAATTAGAAAAAGTCAGGTTATCCATCTTGCCCTTGAAGAAGAAATCATCTATTCCCACTCCTGCACTATAAAAGAGCCTGCATTCTTTTCCAAAGAATACCACCACATAACTTATCTTTCCGTCTAACACCACCAATGCTCCATCCTTTTTGCCATCTGTCAACTTATACACAAGAGGAAGGAAATTCAAAGGAGCAATCTCAATACTCTCTAAAGGAGTTTTAATCTTTTTTACTCCTTCAATAATCGCCTCTATTATTTCTTGAGAAAGAGCACAAAAAATTACTCGTATTCTTCTTTCATCTAAATTAAAAAGAGAATAAATATATTTATATTCTTTTTCTGCAAACGCGGGTAATCTCTCAATCTCCCCCCGAATAACTTCTTCTACTTCCTCTTTACTCATCTTAGGTAGGGTCAGCTGATGAATTAAGGTATCTTCACGAAATATAGAGAAAAATATCTTTGAAGGGGATATATTGTTTTCTTTGACTATTTTCTCTATCAATTGAGCAAAGGCGGCGGAGGTAAATTCAGATAAAGGCTCTCTTCCAAGAAGTAATTCTCTCTTCTTTAGCAAAGCATAATAAATTTCCTGATTACTAATTCCAATACTTAAAAGAATCATCTTCTCCCTTAATCATGTATACTAGGCCAGTTCGTTGGAATAGAAAAATGTCCTGTTCTATCACAATGATAAGAATCATTTGTTCCATCACCATCACTATCATATGCAACAATATTATAATCATCACAATCCGTAGGATCATCAGCGTCACCAGCAAAAGGACAATTAGGACAATCGCCTATTCCATCTCCATCTTCATCAGGAAAGTATAAGCCGTTTGCTAATGCAGGCATTGTATTACACTGTGACCAATCACGGGTCTCGGTATAACACATCTGAATAGCGGTATCAATACTGCGGATGTTGGAAGCACACTTTTTTGTATTAGCTTGCTTTATAGCACGCAAACTTGCCGGCAAAATCACTGCTACCA
>CAZJOV010000020.1:0-12203 GCA_964547735.1 uncultured Planctomycetia bacterium
ACTTATCAGTATTTCAAAACCTATCTTTTTCTTCCTCGCCATTGCGGGAACGACTTTCTAAAACTTGTTTCCTCTTCTCAGGCGTGGGCCGGACTTGCCCCGCACTTTTAAAAAGGCGGCGAGCGGATTCGAACCGCTGAATAGTGGTTTTGCAGACCACCGCCTTCCCCCTTGGCTACGCCGCCAAAAAGTGCAGGGTTGCAGACCGTTGCCTAACCACTCAGCCACCACGCCGATTATTTCTTCTCCCGCATCTTTTCCTTTCCTACAATCTTCACTTTTTTCTCTGCAATCTCTTCTAAAGCGTTATTGAGAGGCTTTTCATCCGGATTCTCTATCAAGGGTTTCTCCCCATCAGCAAGCTGAAAAGCTCTTTTTGCTGCCAACACAGTTAGTTTATATACCGAACCCCCTGCTGCATCCAACAGTTTTTCTAAAGGGATATACTCCTCTTTCATCTTATCTTTAACCTTTCTGCTTTTAAAATTACCTCTAAATCTTTTAAACTTTTTTCCATATTCTCATTAACCACCAGATAATCATAATATTTTAAATATGCCCTTTCTTTCTCTGCCAATTTCAACTTTTCCTTTAACTTTGTCTCTTTGCGTTTCCTTAAGCGCCGATAAAGTTCTTTTTTATCTACACTTATAAAAATAGTAATTATTTTACCTTCTTTAAAATTCTTTTTCAAATACTTTCCTCCTTTAACATCAATACATAAAATTAGGTCTTTTTTTTTCTCTTTTGCCTTCTTTAAAAAATATTTAGGTGTGCCATAATAGTCATTTAAAACTTTCTGGGTTTCTAAAAAGAAATTCTTCTTTTTCTTTTTTAAAAACTCTTCTTTACTGACAAAAAAGTAATCTTTCCCTTCCCTTTCTCCTTCTCTCCTTTCTCTTGTGGTAAATGAAGTAGTTTGTAAAAAATTTTCTTTAACAAATTTTTTCTGGAATAATCTCTTAAGAAGTGTGGTTTTGCCTACCCCTGCAGGCCCTGAGATTATAAATAATCTCATTCTATGTTCTGTGCTTGTTGGCGGATTCTTTCGGTAAAATTCTTTGCCTCAATAATTAAAGAAGCAAGCCTTACCTCTTTAATCTTACTTAAAGAAGCGTTAAGTTCTCTTAAGATCTCCTGAACAAGAAAATCTATTTTTTTTCCCACGGGGATATTTCTTTTCAAAAAAAGAGCGTGCTTTAACCGTTTAAGATAAAAAGAAATCAGAGTAATCTCTTCTTGTATATCCTCTTTACTTACATCTTTCTCTTTAGCTTTATCCTTAATCTTTTTTAGTTTTTTTAAAATGTCCTCTAATTTTTTAATATATTGAAGAATCTTCCTTCTTAAAATTTTTCCCTGCCGTATCCTGAACTTTTTCGTCTTCTCAATTGCTTCTTTTATCGTAGCAAGTATCCATCTGTCTTGAGTCCTTCTTTCTCCTTTTAAAGTAATTACTCCTGGTAAAGTAATAAGGTTGTTTATACTCATCTCTTCTTTTAACCTTAACTGTTGAGAGGCTTCTTTTATTTGAGAGTAGTACTTTCGCAAAACCTTCTGGTTAAGAAAAGGTAAACCAGAAAGGGGCGATTTTATAAAAATAAATATTTCTATTCTTCCTCGTGCAAAATTCCTTTCCAAAAGCTCCCTTATTTTTCTCTCCAAAAGAATCTTCTCGGGAGGTAGATGAGAGATTGCTATATCTAAGTATTTGGAATTCAATGACTTAATAATTATTTCTATGCTAAACTCCCCCTTTTTCTTCCTTAGATAAGTATAAGCCGTCATCGATCTCATTTCCACACCTTTCTCCTCACCCTTTCTAAGGTAACTTCCCGGGTAGGATAAAGCTCGTATACAATCTCCTCAGGAGAAAACCATAATTTAATTTCTTTCTCTGCCTCCTCTTCACCGGAAGAGGCATGAATCACATTTTCATAAAGACCGGTAGTGAGAATTCTTCCATAGGCTCCACGAATTGAGGTAGGCTCTGCCTCCTCAGGGTTGGTAGCCCCTACTACCTTTCTTACCTTCTCAATCGCTTCCTCTCCCCAATAGATTAAAGCCAAAACACGGTTTTCTCCATGCAGTTGACCGGTTATATATCTTATTAACTCTAAATAAAAAGGTTTATCCCTTAGGTGAAAGTAGTGTTTTTCTGCTAATTCTTTAGATACCCTTACTACCTTTGCTCCGATAATTTTTAACCGTGTTTCAGAAAGCCGGCTTAATATATTACCTGTCAAAGACTTTTTTAATCCATCAGGTTTTATAATTACCAATGTTGCCTGATTCTTCATATTAGTTTTTTGGTAATTCTTTCTAAGTCATCAAGGTTATAATATTCGATTAAAATTTTACCACGATTACTTTTTTTATGAAGAATTTTTACCTTTGTCCCTAAGCTTTTCGCTAATTTTTCTTCTAAATCTACCACAAAAAGGGATTTCTTTTCTTTCCTTTTTCTAACCTTTCTCTCTATCTCTCTTACCGAAAGCCCTTCTTTTATTACTTTATAAAAAAGCGCTTTTTGCTTTTCCTCATCTTTAAAAGACAGTATTGTCCTTGCCTGGGTTCGGGAAATTATCCCCCTGCGTAAGCCTTCCTGGATTTCCGAAGGCAATTTAAGTAAACGGAGGGTGTTAGCCACAAAGGTTTTATCTTTATTTATAAGTTGCGATATTTCTTCATAATTTAAATTAAATTCCTGATGGAGTCTTTTAAAAGCCTCTGCCTCCTCCATAGGATTTAAATCTTTGCGTTGTAGGTTCTCCACCAGAGCAAGAACCAGCACTTCCCTATCTGTCAATTCTCTTATTATTGCAGGTAACTCATTGAGTCCCAAAGACTTAGCGGCTAAATACCTCCTGTGACCGGCAACTACCTCAAACTCTTCGCCCCTCTTTCTCACCACAATTGGTTGCAATAATCCTTTCTCTTTGATAGAATCTTTTAATCTTTCTAACTCTTGAGAGTCTATCTCCTGACGGGGCTGGAAAGAGGAAGGCTTAATTTTCTCCAGGGCGATAAAAACAAGAGATTCTCTCTCCTCCTTTTTGGGAATTAAAGCTTCTAATCCTCTTCCTAAAACTTCTCTTTTTTTCATCCTGAAGTAGTCGCCGTCTCAATCTTTATCTCTCTTCTCAAGATTTCTTGAGCCAAATTAAGATAAGCCTTTGCCCCTACACAATAAAGGTCATAAAAAGGTATGGGCTTGCCGAAGCTGGGAGCCTCAGCCAATTTTACATTACGGGGAATAATTGTATTAAACGTTCTTTCTTTAAAAAATTTCCTTACCTCCTCAATTACCTGTAAGCTTAACCGTGTGCGGAAATCAGCCATTGTAAGAAGTATTCCTTCAATTTCTAAATAAGGATTTAATCTTTCTTTTACTAACTCGATGGTTCTCAGTAATTTAGAAACTCCTTCCAAGGCATAATATTCACATTGGATAGGAATAATCAAGCTTTGAGAAGCAACTAAGACATTTAAAGTAAGCAAACCTAAGGAAGGAGGAGCATCAATAATTATATAAGAAAAATCTCCCTTTATCTCTTCCAAAAATCTCCTTAACCGCTCTTCTCTGTCTTTAAACTCCACCAATTCTATCTCTGCTCCTGTAAGAGATATAGAGGAAGGAATAAGGTAAAGATTCTCCCACTGAGTAGAAAAAATCTCCCCTTTACCTTTTATAAGAACCTCATAAATAGTTAAGTTCTCCTGGGGCGATACCCCTATCCCACTGGTAGCATTTCCCTGGGGGTCCATATCTACCAATAGGGTTTTTTCTCCTCCTAAAGCCAGAAAGGCACTTAAATTAATGGCGGTGGTGGTCTTTCCTGTTCCTCCTTTTTGGTTACAGATTCCAATAATCTTGCTCATCCGCGAAAAATTCAATAATTACAATGCATTTCGTAAAAGTTTTCACGTGAAAACACCGTATCATTTAACCGTATCATTGGCTTTCTTTCTCTGAATTCTTTCTTTTTTTCTCCCTCTTTCTCTCCTTCCAAAATCCACATTTCTCCCTTACTTTAACTTATGTTAATCTGCGAAAATGCCAATAATTACAATGCATTTCGTAAAAGTTTTCACGTGAAAACTTTTCTTAATTTTATAAGATCCTCTCTCCATTGTCAAGAAAAAGATACACGATAAAGACGGAATTGATAGATAAAAGTGAAAATGTTTTGGGTTAACCAATAAAGGACAAGCCCGGAGGGGAAATGATAAAAGATAATTCCAATAAAAACCACAAAAAACATTCCCATCTGTCTCTGTTGAGTATCTTGAGAAGGAAGTTGGGTAAATTTTTGCTGAAGAAGATTTATAACCACAAGAAGCAGGGGAAGAATATTTATATATTCTCCCACAAAAGGAATTGCAATCTTTAAAGGAATGGCTCTGTCAGGAGAAGTAAGGTCCTTTATCCATAAAAAATTTGCTCCTTTAAGCTCTACCAATCTCAGTAATACCTGGTATAAAGCAATAAACACAGGGAGTTGAAAGAATAAAGGCAGGCATCCTCCTAAAGGGTTTACTCGATGTTGACGATAAAGTTCAATTATTTCCTTATTAAGCTTGGCGGGGTTATCCTTATATTTTTTCCTTAACTCCTCTATTTGAGGCTGCACCTCTTGCATTCTCTTCATTGCTTTGGTGCTTTTTGCGGTAAAAGGAAAGAGTAAAAAATATATTGAAGTGGAAAGTAAAATGATGCTTAATCCCCAATTTTTGGTAAAACTATTAAAGAAATAAAGAATCTTTATTAAAATTAAAGCAATTCCATGAAACATTCCATAACTTACTACTTCCTCAAACCCATACTTTTTTAACTCGGATAAGCTTTGGGGGCCTACATAAATATCTATTTCTCCTGAAGGGAGGATAAGGCTTCCTAAAATCTCCTTCTTTTTCCTTATCAATTTTGAAGAGAAATCCTTTTTGCTTCGAAAAACTAAACAATAATAACGGGAGCGTGCTCCCAAAAAAGATGTAGAGAGCCTTTTCTCTTTTATCTTAAAAAAGGAGGCTCGTTTCAATGCTGTTTTTTCTTTATAAAAAACTTCTTGGAATCTTTGGCTTAACCTATTGGATTCCAAAGAGTTAGAGAAAAAAATCTCTGGCTTTTTTTGGGGCTTAATCTTCAAATGGATAAGAAATCCTTTAAATTTAAACTCTTTAACCGTATCATCTGAGGAAAGAATAACCGTATCATTTTTTTGTATGAGTTTAAAATTTTTCCCTCGATCTTGAGAAGAATAGCCAATATTCTGGAAGGGCAAGGTCTCTTTATAAGGTTTTATAAGGATTTTTTTTATGTAACCTCCTGTAATTGAATAAGTTACAACAAATTTATCCGTGGTGACCTCTTTTAACACCTCTGTAGAGGAAGGAATTATCTCTACTTTTTTCTCTTTTCTTTCCCCAGATATATTTTTTTCTTTAGAAAACTGGGGGGGAGAATATCGATTCCACCAGTAAAAATAAAAAAGGAAAAAAGAAAGAGTAAGAATGAGAAATAAAAATACCCGCCTTTCCATTTAAGGAAGATCTACCCCGCCTTTAGAGAGGGGATGGCAGCGTATTATTCTTAAAAAAATCTTACCTAAAGCTTTCCTCAATGGATATTTTAAAAGCACCTCTTTAGCGTATTGAGAACAAGAAGGGATAAATTTACACTGTAGAGGAAAAATAAATTTTATCCCCTGATAAACCTTTATCGCTCTCAGAAACAAACCCTTCACACTGTAAGACGCTTTCTTCTTTTCTTCCTTCTTCTTTTGAGAATTGTTCTTCCTGAGCGTGAAGACATCCTTTTTCGAAATCCATGTTTTCTTTTTCCCCTTTTTTTTGTAGGCGTAGTTAGTCTCTTCTTCATAAATTTTTAAAGTAATTTTACATATAAACCAGAACTTTGTCAAATAAAATAGTTATTGAAAACAAAAATGAAAAAGATATAATAAAACTACTTTTGTGAATAAATTGTGAATAATGTGAATTCTAAAATGAAACAGGTCTGGGAAGATTGCCAGGGGAAACTCAAACAATCAATAGGCAAGCTTTCCTTCGATACCTGGATTGCCCCTTTAAATTTGCGAGCATTTACCGAAAAAGAAATTGTTCTGGAGGCTCCGGATGTCTTTTTTAAACAATGGATTGAAAGCCATTATTTAGAAAAAATAAGAGAAACCCTCAAACAACTCACCAATAAAGAATTAAACATAATTTTAGAAGTAAATCCTGCTTTATTAAAACGTAAAACTAATCAAATTTTTAAAAAACTCCATCGAGACTTTCAACAAGAGGCACAGGATTCTTTAAGGTTAAATCCTCGTTTTACTTTTGAAAATTTCATTGTGGGAGGTTCTAATCGTATGGCTCATGCTGCCTCTCTGGCTGTGGCTAACTCCCCAGGCAAAGCTTATAATCCTTTATTTATTTATGGAGGAGTGGGCTTAGGTAAAACTCATCTTATGCAAGCTATTGCACATTATATTTTAAACAAAGACCCGCAGAAAAAAGTAAAATACCTTTCTTCAGAAAGATTTACCAACGAACTTATTTTTGCCATACAAAACCATACTACACAAAAGTTTCGGAATAAATACCGCAATGTAGATGTGCTTTTAATCGATGATATTCATTTTCTTTCTGGAAAAGAAGCTGTCCAGGAGGAATTTTTTCACACCTTTAACGAACTTTATGACAACCACAAACAGATAATTATTTCTTCTGATAAGCCCCCAAAAGAGATTCCTAAGTTGGAGGAAAGATTAGTATCTCGCTTTAGCTGGGGGTTGGTGGTAGATATTCAGCCTCCAGATTTTGAGACAAGGGTGGCAATATTAAGAAAAAAAATAGAGAAAGAGCCAATGGAAATCAGCGAAGATGTAATTAATTTCATTGCAGAAAAGATTACCACTAATATAAGAGAACTTGAAGGAGCCTTAATAAGAATAATGGCTTATTCTTTGATTGAAAATAAAAAAATAGATTTAGATTCAACAAAAAGTATACTGAGAGATATGGTGAAGGAGATAGCACAAAAAATTACCCCTCAAAAAGTTTTGAAAAAAGTGTGTGAATATTTTGAAATTACTGTGAATGATTTAAAAAAAGAAAAACGTAACAAAAATATCACTTTTCCACGTCAGATAGCTATGTTTCTCTTAAGGGAATTAACTGATCTTTCTTTACCTGAAATAGGTAATCTCTTGGGCGCCAAACACCATACTACCGCATTATATGCGTATAAAAAAATAAAAGAGGAATTATCTAAAAATGAGCGGGTTAAGAATCTTATCACACAATTAAAACAACTTATTAACACATAGTTTTAACAGTTTTTTATTTATTTCTAAATATTTTTGAGTTATAATTAATATTCACAAATTTTACTACTACGATGAAATTTATTATTAAACAGAGTAGTCTTTTAGAAGGTTTATATAGACTTGGCGGTGTTGTAGGGGAGAAACAAAACTTTCCTATTCTTAATTGTGTCTTAGTAAAAACCGAGAAAGATAAATTGAAATTTATCTCTACCAATCTAGAAATTACTATAATAACTTACCTGGAAAGCTCTATAGAAGAAGAAGGGATTGTCGCTATCCCCTTTAAAAGGTTCGTTTCGATTGTTAGAGAGTTGCCCAAAGAAGAAGTTATTGTTGAGGCGTATAAAGATAACCTTCATATAAAAAGCGAAAAAATAGAATTTAGAATTAACTGTATAAATCCAGAAGAATTTCCAGAGGTTGAAGAGAATATTGAAGAAAGCTTAATAAAATTATCTATCTCTGACTTGTTAGAGATGATAAAAATGACTTCTTTTTGTGTGGGAAGAGAAGAGTTAAGTTATGTTTTCAGTGGAATTCTATTTGAAATTTTTGAAAGTAAAATAAGTTTAGTTGCTACAGATGGGAAGAGATTATCTTTCATACAAAGACCACTTCCTTCTACTCAGCCGCCAATTAATAATAAGATTAAATTTATTTTACCTATAAAGAGTGTTTATGAGGTCCAAAAAATAATAAAAGATAAGGAGGAAGTATTCATTTTTGTTAAAGGTAATGATATAGGTTTTGATGTGAAAGACACAATACTTATTACAAAAACCATAGAGGGTGAATTTCCTGATTATTCTCAATATATTCCTCAGCCTACCCAGGATATACTTACTTTAAAAAGAAGTGAATTCTTATCTTCTTTAAAAAGAGCACAAATTTTATCTATTCCTGAATACCAAGGAGTAAAGTTGAATATACAAAAAACACAGATGAGTATTTCAAAATCCACTCCTCAATTGGGAGAACTAAAAGAAGTTATCAATGTGAGTTATACTGGTACCCCTTTAGAGATAAGTTTTAACCCTAATTATTTAATAGATGTGTTGAAAAACATAGATGATGAAGATGTAAAATTTGAGATTTATGGATCGGATAAACCCGCCGTATTGAGAAAAGATGATTTTATTTATTTGGTTTTACCTATAAAAATGTAGGACGTGGATCGCGACACTCAAAATTTTATTTTTCAGTTTTTAGATAAATTAAAGAAGAAAAAAATAGATAAGGAAGAATTTTTAAAGATTTTAGAGAAGGCTTTAACCAAAGAGGAAAAGAAACACATTCAGGATATTTATGTTAGAAAAAACAAATTAATTATTAAAGTAGATTCCTCAGTGTGGGGGTATCAGTTTAATCTTTTAATTCCCGAAATGTTAAAGCTTTTAAAGAGAAAAAATGTGGGGATAGATGAGATAAAAGTAGGGGTAGAGAGATGAATCCACAGAGATACGACGCTACAACAATACAGGTTTTGGGAGGAATTGAAGCGGTAAGAAAAAGACCGGCAATGTATATTGGGGATACCTCAGTAAGGGGATTACATCATTTAGTATATGAGGTAGTTGATAACTCTGTGGATGAAGCTACTGCTGGCTTTTGTTCTAAAATAAAAGTAATTATTCATACCGATGGAAGTATATCGGTGGAGGATGATGGAAGAGGTATTCCTGTAGATATGCATAAGACAAAAAGGAAACCCGCAGTGGAGGTAGTTTTGACTACTCTTCATGCAGGAGGAAAATTTGATAATCGTGTCTATAAAGTAGCCGGAGGATTGCATGGGGTAGGGATTAGTGTTGTGAATGCATTAAGTGAATGGCTTGAGGTGGAGATAAAAAGAGAGGGTAAAATTTTTCACCAGCGTTATGAAAGGGGGAAAGCAACAACTTCTTTAAAAGTAGTGGGAAAATCAAAATCTACAGGGACAAAAATTACCTTTAAACCTGACAGAGAAATATTTTCTAAAACTGAATTTTCTTTTGATTATCTTGCCGGGCGCCTGAGGGAGTTGGCTTTCTTAAATAAAAACCTGGAAATCTCTTTAATTGATGAATGCAGTGACAGAGAAAATACATTCAAATTTAAAGGAGGGCTCATCTCTTTCATAGAATATCTTAATCGTAATAAAAACCCTTTACATAAGAAGATAATCGGTTTTTATAAAGAGAAAGAAGGAATAATTGTTGAGGGAGCTTTACAATACAATGATGGGTATAAAGAGATGATATTTAGTTTTGCTAATAACATCAATACTGTTGAGGGAGGAACGCACTTAACAGGGTTTAAGACCGCTTTAACCAGAGCGCTTAATCAATATGCACGCACAAAGAATCTTCTTAAGAATATCTCCAGTATCTCAGGAGAGGATACCCGAGAGGGGCTATCGGCAGTAATAAGTGTAAAGCTTCCCAATCCTCAGTTTGAAGGCCAAACTAAGACCAAGTTGGGAAACTCAGAGGTAGAGGGGCTGGTTTCTTCGGTAGTTTTTGAAGCACTTACTTCTTTTTTTGAAGAAAACCCTTCTGTAGCCAATAAAATTGTAGAAAAAGCAATATTGGCTGCGCAGGCACGGGAAGCTGCTCGGCGAGCAAGAGAGCTGACCCGTCGCAAAGGAGCACTGGATGCAGCAAATTTACCTGGTAAGTTAGCTGATTGTTCTGAAAAAGACCCTGCTTTTTCTGAGTTATTTATTGTTGAGGGGGAATCAGCAGGAGGGAGTGCAAAGCAGGCACGAGATAGAACTTTTCAGGCAATTCTTCCTATTAAAGGAAAAATTTTAAATGTAGAGAAGGCAAGGTTGGATAAGATTTTAAGCAATGAAGAGATAAGAACGATAATATCGGCTTTGGGGACAGGCATAGGAGAAGATTTCGATATTAAAAAACTGCGCTATCATAAGATTATTATTATGGCGGATGCTGATGTAGACGGTTCCCATATCCGCACCTTACTTTTAACCTTTTTTTACCGTCAATTTCCTCAGTTGATTGAGGATGGATTTATTTATATTGCCCAACCCCCTCTTTATAGAATCTGGAAAAAGAGTTTTGAAAGATATATTCATACAGAGGAGGAGATGACACAGATTATTCTTGATTTGGGAACAAAATCGACAGTATTAAGAAAGAAAAAAAAGAGAGGTTCACAGACTTTTTCAAAAAAAGAATTTGCCAAGATTATTCAAAGTCTTATTGAACTGGAAAGGCTACTTTACGGGTTAGTTAAGAAGGGGGTTGATGTAGAGAAATACTTTAAGGCAGTTGATGAGAAAAGGGGTAAGCTTCCTCTTTATAAAGTCAATGTAGGCAATAAAAGTTTCTTTGTATATGACGATGAAGAATTAAGTGGTTATGAAGAAGAACGAGAGGTGATTGAGATTTTTGAGACATATTATATAAAAGAGATAGACAAGGATTTAAAAAAAATAGGAATCTTTGTAAAAGAGTATACAGGAGAAGGAGAGTATTTTCTTAAAAACATCGATACCAAGGAAGAATTGAAGTGTAAAAATTTAAAAGAAGTATTGGAAGAGGTTAAAAAAGAAGCAACCAAAGGAATAAATGTTCAACGATACAAAGGATTAGGGGAGATGAATCCTGCCCAGTTGTGGGAAAGCACGATGAACCCTAAAACTCGCACGCTTATAAAAGTCACCCTGGAGGATGCTGTTGAGGCAGACAGAATCTTTACTATTCTTATGGGGGGCAATCCCGAACCTCGCAGAGAATTTATCCAAACACATGCTCATGAAGTTAAAAATTTAGATATCTAATTATGAGAGAATTAGATTTCAAAGAACACATTTACTCAAAATATTTAGAAGAGGAGATGAAGGATTCTTACCTTTCTTACGCTATGAGTGTAATTGCTGGACGCGCCCTTCCCGATATTAGAGATGGGCTTAAACCGGTGCAGAGAAGAATCCTTTATACAATGTACGGACTTCACTTAAGACACAATCAGCCCCATAAGAAAAGCGCAAGAGTGGTGGGAGAATGCCTGGGAAAATTTCATCCTCATGGAGACACAGCTGTTTATGATGCTTTAGTAAGAATGGGACAGGATTTTTCCTTAAGATATCCTTTGATTGACCCTCAGGGAAATTTTGGCTCTATTGATGGTGACCCTCCGGCAGCGATGCGTTATACTGAATGCAGGCTTTCTCAAATTGCTGATTATTTACTTCAAGATATTGAAAAGGATACGGTCAATTTCTTTCTTAACTTTGACAATACCCTTAGAGAGCCTGAGGTTTTACCCGCAATTTTGCCTAATCTTTTAGTAAATGGAACAAGTGGGATTGCGGTAGGAGTAGCAACAAACATTCCTCCTCATAATTTAAGAGAGGTTTGTGATGCTTTAATTTATCTTTTAGACAATCCTGAGGCGACAATAAAAGATTTATTTAAGATTATAAAAGGGCCAGATTTTCCTACCGGAGGTATTGTCTGTGGTGAGGGAAGCATTTTGAAAGCTTATGAAGAAGGAAGAGGAAGATTAGTAGTGAGAGGAAAAGCTACTATTGAACACACAAAAAATAAAACCCAGATTGTGATTACTGAAATTCCTTACCAGGTTAACAAAGCAAGCCTTCTGGAATCGATAGCAGAATTAGTTAATCGTAAAAAGATAGAGGGAATAGCTGATTTAAGAGACGAATCAGATAAAGAAGGAATAAGGATAGTTGTAGAGCTTAAAAGGGATGCTCAAGCAGAGATTATTTTAAACCAGCTTTATAAACATACAAATTTAGAGACCACTTTTGGGGCTATTTTTCTTGCTCTTGTGAACCGCCGCCCTCAAATTTTAAATTTAAAAGATTTCTTAACTCATCATATTCGTTTTCGCAAAGAA
>CAZJOV010000021.1:0-11366 GCA_964547735.1 uncultured Planctomycetia bacterium
CAGAAAACTTCTTAGAATTATAACTTGCTTTTTCTTTAAAAACTTCCTTTGAAGGATTAAAGGTAGCACAACTGGCAAAAAGAAAGGCAAAACATAAAAGAAAAATAAATCTTCTCATTTAATAAATCCCTTAAACTCCAAGAAAAAAATTTTACCACGAATCTTTTAAAATTAAAGAAAATTCTCTTTATTCTTTAACTATTCTCCATCAACTTTTAGCTAATTCAGTCGCAATCTCTTAATTAACGGGTTTTATTTTCTCTCAGAGAAAGTATACTTATATACAGAAAGCATTAAAGTTAATTACTGAAAAAGATAGAAATAATTTCTTCTAAAGTATCTCCACCTGCTTCTATACTTTTCTAATAAATCTATTCGTTATAGGCATCCTCCTATCTTTTCCAAAAGCACGTGGTGTAATTTTTATTCCTGGAGGAAATTGACGGCGTTTATACTCATTTTTATCAATTCGGGAGACAATTTTAAAGACTAAATCTTGAGAAATCCCTTCTTTTATAATCTTTTTTAAATCCCAGTTTTTCTCTACATATAAATCTATAATTTTATCTAAAATTTTATAAGGGCATAAATCTTCTTCATCAGTCTGATTTGGTCTCAATTCCGCGGTAGGGGGTTTCTTTAGCACTCTTTTAGGTATCAAGTCAAAACCAGCCTGTTGATTGCGGAAACGGGCAAGTTTATAAATTAAGGTCTTGGGAATATCTTTTATTACCGCAAATCCTCCGGCAGTATCTCCATATAAAGTGCAATACCCTACAGCTGTCTCTGATTTATTACCTGTAGTTAAAACAATCCAGCCGAAATTGTTGGAGAAAGCCATCAGGATATTTCCCCGAATTCTTGCTTGAATATTTTGAAGAGTGACTTCGGCAGTTTCTCCAAAATATTTCTGAAATATCTCCTTATATACTTTAAAAATCTCCTCTATTGGAGTAATAAAAAACTTTATTCCCAAGTTTTCCGCCAATTTTTGAGCATCCTCAACGGATTCTTGAGAGCTGAACTGTGAAGGCATACTTACTCCTATAACATTATCTCTTCCTAAAGCATCACAAGCGATAACACAAACAAGAGAACTGTCAATACCTCCAGAAAGCCCAATTACCGCTTTCTTAAACCCATTTTTAACTACATAATCATAGGTTCCCAAAACTAAAGCTTTATAAATCTCCTCTAACCTATTCTCTTTAGAATCTTTCCTCTTTTTTACAAATATACTTCTTTTTTTCTCAAGTGCAAAATCGTCTATTTTTATTCTTTCTGTATTATCTTCATCTTTTAATATATTTTTTCCTCTTACACCTAAATCTACAACAATAAAATCTTCCTTAAAAGAAAAAGCACAAATTAATTCTTCGGCTTGAGGAGAGAAAACTGAACTTCTTCCATCAAATATCAATTCGTCCTGCCCTCCCACAAGATTACAGCAAACTACATAGGCACCAGTTTTTAAGGCTAAATTTTTAAGCATTTTTTTTCTTCTCTCTATTTTTCCTGCAAAAAAAGGGGAAGCAGAAAGATTAAAAACAATATCTACTTTTTGAGAAAAATTATGAAAAACAGGAGAGGCCCCCTCCCAAATATCTTCACAAATAGTTACTGCAAACCTCAATTGAGAATTAAAAATTAAAGGCATTTTTTTTCCGGCGGAAAAATATCTTTTTTCATCAAATACAGAAAAACTGGAAAGAAACATCTTTTTATAAACGTATTTTATCTTCCTGTTTTGAATAATAAAACAAGCATTGAAAAGACCGTTGTTCTTAAGAAATGGCGCTCCCAAAAGCACAACTATATTCTCACTAATATTAACTACTTTTTTCACAAATTGAGAAGATGTGTTTATAAAATCTGGATTAAGAAGTAAATCATAAGGCGGATAACCAACCAAAACAAGTTCAGGAAAAATAACAAAATCTGAATTCACTTTTTTTGCTTTCTCAATAGAGGAGATAATCTTTTCAAAATTGCCCTCAATATCTCCTACGGTAGGGTTAATCTGTGCTAAAGCTATTCTTATTTTACTCACATTTACTACTTTAATTATAAAATAGACAAGTATTTTTTAAGCTCGTATTCTGTAACCTGAATCCTGTATTCTTCCCATTCTTTCTTTTTCAATTCAAGAAATCTTTTGAAAATATGGTCTCCTAAGGTATTTTTTACAAGTTCACTTTTCTCCATCAATGCCAAGGCATATCCTAAACTATCCGGAAGTGCCTCAATACCCAATTTCTTTCTTTCCTCGTCAGTAAGATGATAAAGATTTTTCTCTATCGGCTCAGGTAAGGGATAATTTTTCTCAATTCCCTCAAGCCCTGAAGCCAACATCACAGCAAAAGTAAGATAAGGATTGCAGGCAGGATCTGGAGACCTGAATTCAGCACGCATAGCTTTTTCTTTTCCTGGATGGTAGACAGGAACCCTAATTAAAGCGCTCCTGTTTCTTCTTGACCAAGCAATATATACCGGTGCCTCAAATCCTGGAATTAATCGCTTATAAGAATTCACCCATTGAGCAAAAATAGCACAGATTTCTTTTGCGTGTTTGAGTTGCCCGGCAATAAATTTTTTTGCTACCGAGGATAAATGATACTTATCCTGAGGGTCAAAGAAAGCATTTTTATCTTTTATAAAGAGAGATTGATGTGTATGCATACCCGAACCATTTGCCTCAAAAATAGGTTTGGGCATAAAGGTAGCATATACTCCGTATTTTTGAGCAATCTCTTTAACGGTAACCCGATATGTAACTACATTATCCGCCATTCTTAAGGCATCATCATACTTCATATCAATCTCATGCTGAGAGGGCCCTACTTCATGATGAGAATACTCAACCTTTATTCCCATCTCCTCTAATGCTAAAATTGTATCTTTTCTTAAATCAGAAGCTACATCTAAAGTTGTAAGGTCAAAATAACTCCCTTTGTCTAAAACCTCATTAGCTTTATCTGATTTAAAATAGAAATATTCCAGCTCCGGGCCTACATAATAATGGTCAAATTCCATTTTTTTTGCTCTCTCCAATACTCTTTTTAATGCATATCGGGGGTCACCTTGATAGGGAGTACCGTCAGGATTTAAAATATCACAAATCATTCTTGCCACTGGTGTATTCTTGGGCCTCCAAGGCAAAATCACAAATGTGTCCGGGTCAGGCAAAGCAATCATATCTGACTCTTCAATATCCTGATATCCGGTGACGGAGGAACCATCAAAACCTACACCCTCATCTAAAGATTTCTCTAATTCTGAATCTGTTATAGCAAAACTTTTAACCTGACCAAAAATATCAACAAACCAGAGCCTTATAAATTTAACATTATGCTCTTTAACCAGTTTTAAAACATCTTTTTTAGTCAAACCCATATCTCCTCCTTTCGTTTTTTAACTATTAATCTTAACAAAAACCAAAGATAAAATCAAATTTTTTTAAGGATCGATGTGATAACAAAATGTTAAAAATAATTACCACAATAAAATATTTTCGCAGGAAATAAATCACCCACTGGTGAGAAAAATTATTTAAAAAAGAAAAATATCTCAAGGAGTATAATTTTGAAATATTTTAAACGAAATGGCTGCCTTAGAGTATTATCATTATAGATACTCGGTAAACCCCTACCACGCCTTTACCCCCCCCTTTCAAGGAAAGGGCGGGGTGGCTCTGTAATTGGGGGCAAAACACATTAGATGGTAAATTCTTTAATGCGTTTATCTAATGCAGAAACCATATCTACTAATCTCTGAAAAGAAGAAGTAATCTCTTCTATAGAAACTTCCATCTCTTCAGTTAAAGAAGTAGCAGAAACACTTTCATTTACAAATCTATTTGAGATAATAGCTATATCCTGAATGGAATTAACTACATCTTCTGCCGCTGTAACTTGCCTCTTAGCCGTAGAGGAAATTTCTGAGATTACAGAATTAAGCTTTTTCATCGCCTCCATAATTTCATCTCTAAGCACCAGCTCTACTTTCTTCATCATCTTTTCTCCTTCTACTGCTTCCTCTGTACTTTGCTCAATAACCTTTATAGCCTGATCGGTTTCTCCTTGAATAATCTTGGTTAACTTGGCTATATTTATTGCTGCTTTTGCTGAACCATCCGCCAATTTTTTTATTTCTTCTACTACTACCGCAAACCCTTTTCCTGCTCCACCTGCTCTTGCTGCTTCAATAGCCGCGTTGAGAGCCAGCAGATTAGTTCTGTCAGCGATTGTACTTATGATTGTAGTAATCTCACTTATTTCTTTTGACTTCCGCCCCAGATTTTTAATAACTCCTGCCGAAGTGATTACGGTTTCTTTCAGCCTGATCGCTCTCTGCATAGCTTCATTCATAGCCCGCTCTCCCTCTTCCACTTCTTTAAGAGACTTCTCTGCTATAGGCAAGGCACTGCGAGCATCTTCTGACATCTGCTGAACTATATTAGCCATATTATGAATGACATCAGAAGCGGATTTCGTTCTCTCAGCCTGTATAGTAGCGCCTTTATTTATATCCGCTATCTTTGCAGATATCTCCTGAATAGAAGAATTCAGCTCTTCTATGGCCGAAGATAAATTCTGAGAAAAACTATTCACCTCTTCTGTTGCTTCCACAGACTTTTTCACCACTAAGGTAAGATTCTGAACCATCTTAGTGATGCTTTTCTCTATCTCTTTCACCTCTAAGGTAGTAGATGAAATGTCAGGCTTAACTCTTAAATTACCCGTCGAAACTATAGCCAAAATCTCCTTTATCTTTTCTAAAGGCCGGGTAATACTTCTAATCACATAAAAAGCAACTATCGTACCACTAACACCAAAAATAAGGATTACCACCAGCGAAGTTATTGAAATCTTGCGTGATACTTCCATCGCCACATTTTTCGTCGTAGAAGAATACTTTTGCGCGATTTTGACTTGAGACTGAAATGCATTTTCTATCTGAGCTTTCAACTCAGCTAATTTAACCTCTCTGGCGGCATCTTCTTTCTCTCTTTCCCTTAACAATACATATGCATTAAATAAACTCAATAATTTCTCAACATGTCTTTTATACTCTCCTAATTCTATTAACATCTTTTTGACTTCAGGGAAATTGCGAAGATAAAATGCTGCCCGCAAAAGAAAGTCACATTCACTTTCACTCAACATATCTGCTCTATATTGTGGAAAAGTATGAATTTTGAGAATTTCTTTTCTAATCTCAGCAAAACTCCTCTCCCTATGTAAAACTTCTGAATACCAACAACTTGCTATTACCAGCTTAAGAGCATCTTCTGCTCTTTCCCTGTCTTCAGATAAGCCTTTTTCTACATAACGGTGGAAATACCTATCAAAATCCCTGTAAGAGACAATATTAACTCTTTCCGAACGCAGAAAATGTATCGCCAGATGCAGAAAATACGCCTCTACCGCCAAGGTGAGTAAAGCAATTATCAAACTTCCTATAAACAGAATAACTATACCAAAAATCTTTACTTTGATACTAACCCTCATTATAAAATATAGTAGAATTTTTTACTATTTTATATTATATCCTCTCTTTGCCAAAAATCAAACTACTCTTTTTTGAAGTAAGAAAAGTAAAGACACCAAGTTACAGATAAAACCTCTATTATTTTTTGATAAGCAACCTTAAAAAAATTAAAGATACACACTAAAATTAAAAGTTGCTTTGTAAACCCCGACCCCCCCCTTTTTTTTTCCTTGAAAGGGCGGGGTTCGGGGTAAAAACTTAATGCAGACTCTTTGTTAAAACAGAAACTTAACTCCTAAAGTAGCAAAACTTACAACAATACCAGAAATAATTACTCCCAAAAATACTGCCAGAATTGTTTCTGATAAAGTAAAATTTAATAAGCGAGCTACTAATGTTCCACTCCAGGCACCTGTGGTAGGCAAAGGAATAGCTACAAACATTATCAGTCCTAAATATCCCCAAATAGAAACTTTTTTAGAATTTTTCTTGAGTTTGGTAAACCACCACCTTAAAAATTTACCTATTATCTTAACTTTTATCAATTTTTTAAAGAGAAAATCAAAAAGAAAAAACAAAGGCACTACCGGTAACATATTCCCTGAAACAGATAAAATATAACTTTTGGATAAAGACAAACCATTCACAATAGCAAAGGGTACTGCTCCCCGTAATTCTACTACCGGAGAAGCAGCCAGAAGCACAGTTAAAATCTCAATCTTCATATCCATACTTTCCTACTAAGGGAACAAAAATGCAACCTCCGGCATTATTTTTAATATACTCATTCTCTCCTCTTTTATCCACAACTATCAATTCCTGATGATAAAGATTGCCTACAGGAATCACTAATCTGCCTCCTTCTCTAAGCTGAGAAAGTAAAGGGGGGGGTATAATTTTGGCACCTGCGGCAACAATAATCTTATCAAAAGGAGAAAATTCCTCCCAACCCAAGGTGCCATCACCTACTTTTATCTTTACTTTAAACTGAAGTTTTTCTAATCTTTCTTCAGCAGTATCTGCTAACTCTTTAATCCTTTCTATTGTAAACACTTCACACCCTAAATAACATAAAATTGCGGCCTGGTATCCACTGCCTGTACCAACTTCTAAAACTTTATCGCCTCTCTTAAGCTGAAGTAATTGTACCATTAAAGCCACCATAAAAGGTTGAGAAATAGTCTGCTTATAACCTATAAGAAGGGGACGATCAGCATAAGCAAATTTCCTTAAACCGAGAGGGACAAAAAATTCTCGGGGAATATTCAAAAAAGCCTTTAGCACTGACTTATCCTTTATCCCTCGCGGAATTAATTGCTCCTCTACCATTCTTTTTCTCAAACTTTGATAATTATCTTCCATTTTTATTAAATCTGCTTTTAATTTTATCCCTATATAAACTGAGAATAAATCTTATAAATCTTAAAGTGTCCAATAAAGGATGAATCTTACTCAACATATTTTTATGATAGATACTTCTGATAGGAACAGATTTTATAGAGACACCTAAATGTGCGGCTTTTATGACAATTTCTGACTCAACTTGAAACTTATTTGTTTCTATATTTAATCTCTCTAACACTTTTCTTTTTATCAGCCGGAAACCACATTGAGAATCAGGAATACTCTGCTTTGTAATTTTAGAAATAAACCAAGACATTAATTTGTTGGTAATTATTCTAATTTTAGGCATACCTTCGGGATTCTCCATTCTGTTACCTATAACGAATTCTTCATTGTTTTCAGCAGCTCTTAAAAATTTATCCAAGTCCTCAGGAGAATGTTGCCTATCTGCATCCATAGTAATTATGTAATCAACATCTTCTTTCTTAAGAAGATAATTAATCCCTTTCTTTAAAGACATTCCTTTACCCAAATTCTTACTGTTATTGAGAACAATAGCACCTGCTTTTTCAGCTATTCTGGCGGTAGCATCTTCTGACCCATCATCAATGACCAAAACAGGAAAATTCCTCTTCTTCAGATCACTTAAAACGCTATTAATAGTTTTCTCTTCATTGTAAGCAGGAATAATTATCCAGATATTATCTCTCATTTCTACTCCAGCCAATACTTTCCAAACATATACCACTGTTCAGGATATCGGTGGATATATTTTTCCAATACTAACGCACACTCTTGAATCAATTCCTTTTCTGTCTTTTTTCTTTCTCCCTCAAAAGGAGAAATAGGATTTTCGAAAATCAACTTATAAAATTTTTCTTCTCTTTCTCTTACAAGAAAAGAAGGCAAAATATAAGCTCCTGTACGAAGAGATAAGAATATAGGACCACGAGGGAAAAAACACCTCCTGCCACAGATTCTTACCTCCTCTCCATTAGAAGAAAAACTTCTATCTCCCACAAAAGCTACAATTTTCCCCTCTTTTAATGCTTTAAAACAATGTTTTATACCTATCCCTGCCAACACTACCTCTACCCCACAGAGATTCCTTTGATGGTTAAAGAAACGAGTAATTCTTCTATCTTTATGAGGTAAAGCTACCGCACATATCCTGTATCCCAAAAGAGAAATTAAAGCAGCTCCTAATTCATAATTACCCAGATGTGCAGTAAAAGCAATAATCTTTTTCTTCTCTCTTATCAATCTTCCCAAAAAATTTAATCCTTTGACCTTCACGTACTTTTTAATAAAGTCCTTATTAATCTTAGAAAATCTGAAAAAATCTACCAGATAAAGAGCGAAATTCTTCAAAACTTGTTTAACTATTTTTTTTATTCTTTTTTCATTATTTACTACAGGCGAAAGATTATAAAATAGAATCTTTTTATCTTTTTTAGAAAAATAAAATTTTAACTTTGCTAAAAACTTAGCTATAAGATAACTTATCTCTCGAGGTAAAATATTAGCAAGAAACCTTCCTACAAGATAAAGGTGATACATTATACGTAACTTAATACTAAATCAGCGATACGCAAAGAAGAGTCTATAATACTTATTCTTTTTGCTTTCTCTTTTAAAAGAAACAATGCTTTCTTATCTTCAAGAAGCCGTCTCAAAAAATATTTTATCTCCTCATTATTTTTTATTCTTATAATTGCCTTTTTCTCCAAAAGAAAATTTATGTTTCTTTCTTCCTGTCCAGGAATAGACCTTAAAAGAATTATTGCTAAACCCTTAGCTAAAGCCTCAGAGAGGGTAAGACCTCCTGCTTTAGTAACGATAATATCAGAAAAATCCATAAGCTTGTATACAAAGTCAACATAGCCAAAATAAAAAATTTTATGCCGAAAAGTGTGGCTTCTGTTTTTAAACCAATTATAAAGTCTTTTATTATTTCCACAAACCACAATTATCTGCAAATCCATATCTATGCTATCAATAATCTGAGCAATTTCATCAAGTTTCCCTATACCCAGTCCTCCTCCCATTATTAATACGGCAGGTAAGTCTGATTGGAAACCAAACTCATAAGCAACATCTTTTTTAGAAAAAGTATTTAAAAACTTTATAGAGACAGGGATGCCCATAACTTTAATTTTTTCCTCCTCTACACCTTCGTTTCTTAAAATCTCTTTTGCTTTTTCTGAGGCTACTGTATAAAAATCTACCTGAGGATGAATCCAAAAACGGTGAGGGCAATAGTCCGTAATTACTCCTATAAGAGGCAAATCCCACTTATAAATTCTTTTAAGATCAGCAACTACCCCACAAGGAAATGCTTGTGTGGCAAGAATAAGAGAAGGGTTAGTTTCTTTCACTAATTTATAAATCTGAGGCAAAATGTACCTATTTATCATACCTCTTAAGGGAGTTAAAATTTTTACCAACGACTTGCGGTCGTAAATACCTCCCCATAACCGAGGAAGATATTTTATGGTAAATCCATAAAGGAGATTTATATTTTTCTCTAAAAGAGGGCTTATATAATCAAAAATATTCAAATTAAAAACTTTAAGGAGAGGCCTCTTAAATTCTAAAGCTTCTTTTATATTTTCTCCTGCTTTTTTGTGCCCTCCTAATTGAGAAATATGAAAAATTATTATTCGTTTCATCTACCATTGGAAAAAACCTTTAAGAAAGCTTCTACTACCTGAGGATGAAATTGAGAACCCTTATTTCTCTTTATCTCCTTCTTTGCTCGATTAGAAGATAAAGCTTTACGATAGGGTCTGTCTGAAATCATCGCATCATAAGCATCGGCTACAGCGATTATCGCGGCAATAAGAGGAATTTTTTTTCCTTTAATTCCCTCTGGATATCCTCCTCCATCATAACGCTCATGGTGATACTTTATTGCCGAAATAACCTCTTTTAAATTTTTAATAGGAGAAAGAATCTCTACTCCAATTAAAGGATGTTTCTTTATAAATTTCCACTCCTCCTCGGTTAAAGAAACAGGCTTATTTAATACGGTCTCCGGTATTCCTATTTTACCAATATCATGAAGTAAAGCAGCAACTTTAAGGTCACGTTCAAACTTATCCCAATTTTTTATTTTTCTCATCTTCCTTAATTGATATGCTATCTTCAAACTCAAATCCACTACTCTTTCTGTATGACCAATGGTATATTTATCTTTTGCCTCAATTGCCTCTGCTAAGGCAGAGATAGTCTGCAAAAATAACTTTTGGTTTTTCTCTAACTGCAGTCTTAAATTCTCAAATAAAGAAGCATTACGTATCGCCATTGCAACATCAGAAGAAAGAATAGAAAGAAAAATTAATTCCTCAGAAATAAATCTCTTTTTAGATAACTTTTCCCCTAAAATAAGTATACCCAAAAGTTCATCTCTAAAAAATATAGGAAGAGCCACTTCTGTTTTAATTGAAGAGAGCTGTTGAATAAGCTCGGTAAAAAACTTTTTATAACGAGAGCTTTCCTTAACCTTTTTCCTTCTCAACCATCCTTTTATTTTTTTAACAATCAAATAATTATCTCCATCTAACTGGTAGGAAGAATCTAAAAAGAATTTAACTAAGGGTGAAGAAGGGGGAAGCTTTACTAACCCCGCAGGAATCTTTATCCCTATTCTTCCCCCTGAGACAGTAAGAACATATACTTTTTTCTCTTGTTGGTAAAGAAAAACACCTGCATAACTTACCTTTAAATTCCTTACTATAGTACGGATAATAAGTCTAATCAAAGTATCTGTGCGATGAATAAGAATCATTCGACGGGCAGCTTTTTCAAGTTCTTTGCGGTAAGAAACTCGCATAGGGAATTAAGAATGTAATTCTTTTAGATACTGAAGGACTAATTTATCAAATGTCATCAAATCTATCGGTTTTACTAAATAGTCTTGAGCTCCTAATTTTTTTGCCTTCATCATTGAAGCTTTATCTTCTCTCGCCGTAAGCATCACCACCTTTACCTCTTCTTCAGAAGCAACTTCTCTAATCTTTTCAAGAATTATAAATCCATCGTCCGGAGTCTGCATCCCTATATCCAGAAACACTAAATTGGGTCTTTCTCTTAAGAAAATATCTATTGCTTCCTTAACAGTTGTGGCGGGGAAAGTTTTCATACCCTTTCTTCTTAAGAAATTACTTAAGAATTCGGCTACCTCAACTTCATCATCAACAATAAGTATCTTATCCATTTTTTTATTATATCATAGAGAAGAATTTTTTCTATATTTTTGTATTTGAAGCGTTATATTAACTATTGCTATTTTTAAGAGAAAGTCTTACCCAATCTAACCCTTTTGTAGAAACGCCCATCAATTCTTCTGCCCGAGGCAGATCCACCTTTGGTGGAAAAGGAAAAATTCCATTTTTGTATCGGTGGTAGTGTAATTGTAAATTGATAGAATAAGCAATAACCTGATTTATAAACTTTTCTTTCCTTCAATTTCTATTAAATCTCTACAAATTTCTATAAATTTCAACCTATTTCCATAAATTTCGTGGCCG
>CAZJOV010000022.1:0-6024 GCA_964547735.1 uncultured Planctomycetia bacterium
TGCTACAGGAGTAGTAGTAAATATAGAGGAATACGAAGAAGAAGAATAAGAGGAGGTAAAAATGAAAGATGGAAAACTTTTTCTCTTTCTTTTTTTTATCCCCCTATTTGCTTTCTCTCAAAACTTATCCCAAAAGAAAGATGTAGAATTTATCCTTATTCTCAAACAGCCTGATGAGGTGAAAAAAGAAGAAAAATTAAAAAAGAAAACAGTAGAACCCCTTAAAATTTTCTCCTTAGAAAAAAGACCCTATAAGATAGCTATATCCAGAAACTCAGAGTATCTTTCTCTTGCCACCAAGAAAGGTTTCTTACTTGTGTATGACCTGAAAAAGATGGAATTATCTTTTGAAAAGGAAATTTCTCACGCTCCTTTATATGCTTTAGACAGCCATCCTCAAGAAGAAAAGATAGTAATTGGAGATAGAGACGGCGTTATCGAAATTTTTAATTTAAAAGAAAAAAAAATAGAAAAAACCATTTATGAACTGAAAGCCCCTATCTCGGATGTAAAATTTTCCTCAGACGGAACAGTCATCGGAGTAGCCCATTTCGGTGGTAGCGTATCCTTTTATGACCCTATCAGTGAAGAACTCCTTTTGGAAATAAATCCTCACAAAGATTCTATTTACTCTTTAGCCTTAGATAAAAAATCCTCTTACCTTGTTACTACCTCAAGAGATAAAACAGTAAGAATATCCTCCCTACAAAAAAAGAAAATACTCCAAACGTTCAAAGACCACAAAGCCTTTGTTTTGAGTTGCAGTTTTTCTCAAAATGACAAGTTTTTGGCCACCGGTGCTGCCGATGGACAGATAATTATTTATAAAAAAGAAAACAAAATATGGAGAAAGCCTTATTTTCAATGGATCTGTGGGAATTGGGTTACTTCTTTAAAATTTTTCGGGAATTATCTTTATGCTGCCTCACGCGATGGAAAAATTCGTATTTTTGACTATAAAAATAAATCTCTTTTAGCTGTCATTGATACTGAAGAACCGATAATAAATATAGATATAAATAAGGAGTATATTGCTGTAGCTTCACCAACATCAGTCAAAATTTACTCCAATCAAAAAGCAGTGGAATAAAATTTAAAAAGATGAAATTAACTGCCTTCTGCCTCCACAGGCCTGTTACCACTTTAATGTTCTTTCTGGGAATAATTATTCTGGGGGGTATATCCTGGTATTTCCTCCCTCAAGAACTTTTCCCTCCCTTAATCTACCCTCAAATCACCATCCTTACCAAATACCAACAGGCCTCTCCACAGGAAATAGAAAGCCTCATTACCCGCCCGATTGAAGAAGCAGTAGGAACAGTAAATCGTGTAAAAAGAATCTCCTCTATATCTCGTGAGGGAACCTCTATTGTTATGGTAGAGCTGGATTGGGGAACGAATATGGATTTTGCTGCTTTAGAAGTAAGAGAAAAGATTGACCTTATCAAAGAAAAGCTACCACGAGAGGCGGAAGAACCAATCGTTATGAAATACAATCCTTTTGAGATGCCTACAATGAGAATAGTTATTACAGGAGAAGAGAATCCTCTCAAATTGAGAAAAATTGCCAAAAAAGATATTAAAGAAGAATTAGAAAAACTTGAGGGTGTGGGGGCGATAGAAATTGTGGGAGGTCTGGAGCGAGAAATTACAGTAAATACTGATGAGGCGAAACTAAGAAGCGCCAATCTTTCTATCCTTGACATAAACCTTGCTCTGAAGAGAGCTAATATAAATTATCCTGCAGGAAGAATCAAGGAACCTTTTTTTGAATATCTAATAAGAACTGTTGGAGAGTTTAAAAAAATAAACGAGATAAGACAACTTCCTGTAAAAGCGGAATTCCCTCTCCCTGAGAGAAAAAGTCATTATTTGAAAAAATTTTATGAAGAAAAGGAAGAAGAAGAAGGAATTTATTTTCCCGAAAGTGAAAGATTAATTTTTATCAAAGATATAGCAGAAGTGGTTGATGGAACGAAAGAAAGAGAATCAATCTCCCGTTTCCAGAGAAAAGAATGCGTAATGCTTCTTATAAGAAAACAATCCTTGGCTAACGTAGTAAAGTTATCAAAAAGAATAAGAGAAGAATTAAAAAAAATCAAGCGTAAACTTCCCTCTAACTTACAATTAAAAATTATTTACGACGAGGCTGATTTTATAAAGAAATCATTAGAAGATGTAAGAAACGCTGCTCTTCAAGGAGCAGGGTTGGCTTTCCTGGTAGTTCTTTTCTTTTTAAGGAATGTGTTCTTATCATTAAGTATTATCGTTTCTATCCCTCTCTGCATCCTTCTTGTCCTTTTATTTCTTTACCTTTCCAAAATAAGTCTGAATCTCATCTCCTTAGGAGGATTGGCTTTGGGGGTAGGAATGCTTGTGGATAATGCTATTGTAGTATTAGAATCTATCTTTGTCCATCCTTCTCCAAATATAAACGAGAAAACTATTAAGGGAACAAAAGAAGTAGGAGGGGCTATTTTAGGCTCAACCCTTACAACGGTATGTGTATTTTTACCGATGATATTTGTGGTAGGTATCGCCGGCCAACTCTTCAAGCAACTATCCTTCTCTATAGTATTCTCTCTTATTGCCTCTCTATTCTCTGCTTTAACCTTATTGCCTCTTTTAGTTTATTTCATCTTAAAAAGAAAAAAAGATATTCGTTTCTCATCGGAGTTCAAGATAAAAGGATGGAGTAAAATTTTCAATTTTTTATTTCATCGACGTGTTATAGTGCTTTCGGCAGTGGGTTTTCTTTTTCTCTTCTCTATCTATATCTTTTCTCATCTGGAAAGAGAACTCTTCCCACATATTGATCAACATGAATTTATTATTAAGGTTGATGCCAAACCGGGAACACCTCTTGAGAAAACAGACAGAATCGTAAGAAAAATAGAAAAAATTCTTTTTTCTATCCCTCAAATAAAAGAAGTCACTGTAAACATTGGTTCTCCTCAAGAGGAGATAAAAGAGAAAGTGATTCAATCCCAGGGACCTCACCAGGCACAGATTTTTGTTAAACTGGATAAAAAAACAAAAACATCCTTCTTGATTGAAAAGTTAGAAAAGAAACTGGAACCTATAAAGAAGGAAGCCAGCCTAATCCTGCTTGCACAAGAAAGCTTTTTAAAAGAAGCATTTGTTCAACAGGCGCCTCTAATCCTGGAGATAAAGGGGGAAAATCTTACCAGGCTAAAAGAAATAGGGCTGATTTTGGAAAAAGAGTTAAAAAGGTTTCCTTTTCTTTATAATGTAAAGTTAGACTATCCTGCTCCTCGACCGGAAGTGAAAGTAAAAGTCACCAAAGACAAAGCATTTCTTTATAACATTTCTACAGATATAGTTGCCGCTACTGTAAACACATCCTTAAAAGGGAACGTTCCTACCAAATTTAAAGAAAAAGGTGAAGAATACGACATAAAAGTAATCTTGCGAAAAAAAGACAGAAGAAATATAAGAAAATTGAAAAGACTGCTTATTCACGGATTATTCCAGGATAAAAAAATTACTGTTCCTCTTATGGAAGTGGCCAAAATAGAAAAAGGATTTGGCCCTATAGAGATAAGACGAATTGAAGGAGAAAGAACTCTATTGCTTACGGCAAGTATATACCGGATGCCTTTAAGTAAAGTGGTAAAAAAAGTAAACAAAATAGTCAAAAAAATTCATATTCCTCAAGGATATAAGGTAGAAATAACTGGAGAAGCGCAAAATATGGAAGAATCTTTTAACTCATTAAGATTTGCCTTAATATTAGCTATTGTTTTTGTTTTTATGATTATGGCTTCTGAATTTGAATCTCTATGGCAACCATTTCTTATTCTGTTTACCCTTCCTCTCTCCATCATTGGAATAGTTTTTCTCCTTCTTGTTACCCACTCTACATTAAATGTGATCAGTCTTTTAGGGCTAATAATGCTGGGAGGAATTATCGTAAATAATGGAATTGTATTGGTTGACTATATTAATTTCTTAAGGAGAGAAAAAAAATTACCTCTGGAGGAGGCAATAAATGTAGCAAGTTCAAGAAGAATAAGACCTATCCTTATGACTTCTTTAACTACTATTTTAGGGCTACTGCCTCTGAGTATGGGAAAGGGAACAACAATTATGCAACCTTTGGGAATAATTACAATGGGGGGGCTTCTTTCGGCAACTTTTTTAACTCCTGTGGTTTTACCCATCCTCTACTACTATTTTGATAAAATCTTCCACTTCAGGAGAGAAAAAAAAGAAAAAAATACACCTTTAAGAAAAGCAGAAATTCTTCAAAAGGAGGTAGAAATCTTTGAAGAATCCCCAAAAGAAGAAAAAGTAGAAAAAGAAATAAGTGAGAAAAAGCCAGCTGAGGAAAAAGTGTTTAAAGAAGAAATTGAAAAAGAAAAAGTAACCCCAGAAAGAATAAAAACAGAAAAGGAGATAAAATCTAAAAAGGAAATTGTTCCTCCCAAATTCTCCCATCGCCAGAAAGAACTAATTAATTATTTAAAAGAACACAAAAAAATTACCCGCACCCAATATGCTAAGCTTTTTGGAATATCTATTCCTACCGCAGCAAGAGATTTAAAAAAGCTTCTCTCTGCAGGAATAATTGAGGCTCGCGGACCTTTAGGCCCAGGAAGAATCTATATCCTAAAAAAGAAAGATGAATCTCGTTGATTTTTCCTTAAATCGACCGATTACTATCTTTATGATATTTACTGCCACCTTAATCCTGGGTTTCATCTCTTTATATAACCTTCCTGTAGAACTTATGCCCAACGTGAATCTGGGAAGAATAACTATAACTACTTACGTAAGAGGGGGGCTACCCTCTGAAGAAGTAGAAAAAAGAATTTCTAAACCTCTTGAAGAAGCCTTGGGTGACATATCTCATCTTAAAAATATCCTTACTATCTCTAAAGAAGGAGAAAGCACAGTAGTATTGGAATTCGAACCAGAGACAAATATGAACTATGCTGCATTGGATGTAAGAGAAAGGTTAGCTAAGGTAAGAAATAAACTTCCCCAGGAAGCAGAAAGACCCATTGTTATCCAATATGGCTATGGAGAATTCCCTATCATTGCTGTCTCTTTCATTTCTGGAAAGTTTTCTCCTGAAAGATTGAGAAAATTTGTGGAGGCAGAAATTAAGGAAAAAATCCTGCGGATTGAAGGGGTAGCGCGAATTGAGACTGTAGGAGGAAGGGAAGATAAAATTCTAATTGAGCTGGATGAAAAAAGAATGACTGCTTTGAAAGTATCTCTACATGAAATATTAGAAATTCTGGGAAAAAGCAATCTTAATCTGACAGGAGGGAAAATTCTTCTTAAAGGTAAAAAGTATCTGGTAAGAACTCTGGGAGAATTTAAAAATATTAAAGAAATAGAAAACATAGGAATAAAAATTACTCCTGAAGGAAGCATCATTCGTCTTAAAGATATCGGTAAGGTAAAACTCTCTTATCTTGAGCCTCGAGAGATGGGAAGAATTAATCTTATGCCCTCAGTAACTCTTTATATCTTTAAAAAAAGCCTCTCTAATACCTTAAAAGTATGCAAAAAAGTGGAAAAAACTGCTAAAAAATTAAAAAAAGAATTGAAGAAAGATATGGATATAATCATACCTTTTAATCAGGGTGAGTTCATCAGTAAAGCTATTAATCAACTTAAAATATCTCTTCTTATTGGAGCCTTCTTTGCTATTCTGGTTCTTTTATTTTTCTTAAGGGACTTCTCTGCTATACTTATTCTTGCTTTAAGTCTTCCCTTTTCTCTATTTATCACTTTCTCCTGTATATATCTGACAAATTTATCTTTAAATATAATGAGTCTGGCGGGTCTGTGTCTGGGAGCAGGGATGCTTCTTGATTCAAGCATTGTGGTAATTGAAAACATATTCAAATATCAGGAAAAAAAAGAAGAAATCAGTGAAGAAGAAATAAGAACAGGGGCAAAAGAAGTGAGTCTGGCTATTTTTGCCTCTGTCAGCACAACCCTTATCGTATTTTTACCCTTCATTTTTCTCAATAAAGAAACACAAAG
>CAZJOV010000022.1:6124-8849 GCA_964547735.1 uncultured Planctomycetia bacterium
AGAATTGTAAAAAAAGTAGAGTCTTTTATTGAGAAGCTTCGCCAGGAAGGGGAAATTAAAAATTATACCACGCATATAGAGCCCTACTCGGCAAAAATCTATGTACAACTCTCCTCAAGAAAAAAAAGAAAAAAGGAAGTCTCTCAAGTAATAAATGAATTAAGAAAAAAAACTAAAAAATTAGAACCTGCTTTTATCTATTATGAAGAACCCCAGGAGATAGAGAGTAAAGAATTTATTATTGAAATACTCGGTTATGATTATAAAATCCTGAAGAAATTAGCTAATCAAGCTGCTTCATACTTGACGACTATAAAAGGCCTTACTGATGTGAAAATAAGAATGAGAGAAGGTGGCCCTCAACTGGATGTTGTGCTGGACCAGGAAAAATTAGCTTTATGGAGATTGAATACTTCCTGGATAGCAACCGAACTTCACGGGAAACTAAGAGGGCTTATCCCTACACGATTCCATCCTAAAGAAAGCTTTGTCGTTATAGGAAAAAAGAAGACAGAGGAGGAATTGTCACTCTCTTTATTTGCCAAATATGCCAAGGAAATCGAGATGATTACCCGTCTTCAGGAAAAATATCGAAAAAAATTTCGTGATTTGGAAAATATTACCTTCGTTACTCCTCAAGGAGAGGTGAAGCTGTCTCAGGTGGCTGATTTTAAATTTACCACCGCACCCTCCGAAATATGGCGGAAAAATAAAAAAAGGATGGTTCAGGTAAGTGCTAACCGGGGAAACCTTCCTTTAAGTAAGATAGCAAAAGAAATTATCCAGTTATTTAAAAATATAAACTTTCCTGAAGGATATACCTGGCGATTTGGAGAAACCTATCACAAAATGCTTAGAAACCAGAAAGAACTGAGAGCTGCTTTCCTTTTTGCTCTTATTCTTGTATATCTGGTTTTAGCTTCTCTATTCGAAAATCTAACTCAACCTTTTATAATCCTTACCACCGTGCCTCTGGCAGGTATAGGAAGTGTGAGCTTGCTTTACTTCAGGAAAGAACCTGTAGGAATTGGTGTATTAATTGGAGCAATAATGCTTGCCGGAATTGTAGTAAATAATGGGATTATTCTTATTGATTATATAAACCGATTAAGAAGAAGAAGATTTTCTCTGCGCACAGCAGTTATTGAAGCTGCCTCCTTAAGGCTGAGGCCTATACTTATGACCACCTTTACTACTATTTTTCCCCTTATACCCCTGATTATATTTAAAACCGACGCCTCCTCCCTATGGCGACCTTTAGCTTCAACAGTTGCCAGTGGACTTTTAACTTCCTGTATTCTTACTCTTTATGTTGTCCCCTGCCTCTATCTTTTTCTTGAAAAGAGGTAATTTGGAACTAACTTCTTCCACTTAAAAAATATGTTGTCCCCCCAGAAGTTATATTGTAAAATCATAGATGTATGAGAGTTATTTTTTATCATTTTTTTATAGCACTAATCTTTGCTCCTTCTATTTGCCTGAAGGCGCAAACATCTTCTGGTATGCAACTTATGATTAATCCTTCAGTAGTAGACTTAAAAATACTGAGAGGAGGCCTGAAGGTTTTCCCTTTAGAGTTAACCAATCTCAATGTTGAAAAAAAATTGCGCTTTCATATTTATGCTAATGACTTAAAAATGAAAAGAGATGGGAGTGTTGAGTTTCTTCCTCCAAAAACAACAAAACGCTCCTGTGCCGAATGGATAGAAATTAGACCTAAGAAATTAACGATAGAACCTGATAGTAGTAAGAAAGTCATTATAAAAATCTCCCCTCCTGCCTCGGCTCTACCAGGTGGTTATTATGCTGCGATTATTTGCGAACTGGTATCTGAAGAAAAAGAACCGGGAAGTAGTGGAGTTAAAATAACCTGGAGGGTAGCTTCTTTGGTCAAATTGACTGTTACCGGAGGAAGATTAGAGAAGAAAGCTGAAATAGTAAATTTGAGGTTAGCTTTCCCTGAAGAGATAAAAACAAGAGGAGTAGCATTTATTGCTTCTTTAAAAAACAGGGGGAATGTTCATATTAAAGCAAAGGGAAAAATTGTAGTAAGAACTCTGGACAGAAGAAGAAAAGGACAGGTGGATTTTGATGTAGGCACAGGCACAGTTCTTCCCGACAGTATACGTGATTTCAAAGCGGTATATACCCGATTTTTACCGGTAGGTGATTATGTAGCTGAGGCAATTTTTAGATACGGTGGATATAAAGTAGCAAAGAGAGAAATTCCTTTTTCTGTTACTGTAGGTAAACAAGATGAATTTGACAAAAAAGGGAAGAACATCGTAGAACTGCCTCCTTTATCTGTACAGCCGTCTTTATTAGAACTGCGTATTCCTGCAGGAGGATTTCATACTACCAGTATTACTGTAATCAATCAGATGAAAGATACGGTATTGATAAAGACGAGTGTAGATATAGAAAAAATAGAAAAAAAGGATAAAGAAAAACTATTAAAATCAGGCGCCACTTCCCAATCCTGTGTAAAATGGTTTAAACTTACTCCTTCTGAATTTACTTTATCTTCAGGTAGTAAAAAGAAAATTATACTGAATATAAAAATTCCTCAAGGGGAAAAAGGTAAAAGAAATGTAAAAATTCTATTCAAGCCTGTCTTAAAAAACAAAGAAGGAACTTTAGCCCCCTCAGAGGTAACCATTAAGTTGACCATTCCTGTCTTTGGTAGAGAAAAATAAGCTTTGACTTCATTTCATATCCCGAGGTC
>CAZJOV010000022.1:8949-10753 GCA_964547735.1 uncultured Planctomycetia bacterium
GAAAGGGCGGGGTTCGGGGCTTACTTAAGGTTCGTAGCGAATCGGCAAAGAAAGGGTAAGTTTAGAATGCTTAATCTCCTTAGGAAATGGTGGAAAAGGAGAGAGATTTTTAATTGCCTGGACAGCAGCGGAGTCTAAAAAAGGAATGCCGGAAGTTTTTAATACCTTTACCCTCTTAACCGTTCCATCTGAGGATATGGTAAATTCCAAAATTAATTCCTTAGGAGTTTCCACTCCTGCTATCCTGTTGGCAACAACTTTTTCCTGAATGGTCCCTGCTATATAAGAACAATAATCTTTTATCCAATCCTCTTCTTCTCTGTTCTGTTCAGCCTCTTTATGTTCTTCCTGAAATTTTATCTTTTCCCTAACCAGAAACTTTCCTTTCATAATATGGGGAGTTATAAAAATAACTACATCTCTGTTTGTTGTAATTGTCTTTTTGTGACGAAAGAAACTACCTATTAAAGGAATATTCTGCAAAAGTGGAACTCCACTATTTGTTTCACTTTTTTGCTCCTGAAGCAACCCTCCAATAGCGATAGTCTCACCATCATTTACCCTTACAATCGTGGTAGCAGTGCGTTTTGTAACTACAGGTAAATTCGTTGCTCCTTTGCCGGCAACCTCACTCACTTCCGGGGTAATTTTTACAGTAATCTGATTGTTCTCTGTTACATAAGGAGTAATTTTTAATATCACTCCTGTGGGTATTGATTGTAAAGTATAATAAGCCTGGGCCCCTGTGCCTACATTTATCAAATACCACTCCTCTTTTCCTATATAAATCTGTGCCTCTTTTCCCTCTAAGGTAGCTATCCGAGGGTTAGCACGTATTTTTGCCTTCCCTTCAGAAACTAAGGTGTTTACCCGTATTAAAAGATCATAAGAGAGTGTTCCTGATATTGAATAGCTTCCTTTCCCCTCTTCCTTAGTATAATCAAGAGATGAAGGTGGATACACAGAAAAACCTCCTTCACTCATCGAACCCCACGTTATTCCTAAGGATTTTCTTCCTTCTTCAGATAATTCCACTATCACTGCTTCAATCGTTATTTGTCTTGGAGGCTGGTCAATCTTAGCTAAATCCTTCTTAAGGCGTGCTATAATCTCCGGTGAAGCAGTCACAATAAGAGCGTTAGTCTCCTTATTGATTTGAATATAAGGCTGAAAAAAACTGGAAATAAGCTTGGGGGCATCTTCAGCTTTAATATAATTTAGCTTGATATACTCCGTCTTAGTTAAAAGACTAAAAGAAGGGCTTGTGGGTGTTGCCGAACCAACCAGATAATAACCCTCAGGCATCTTACGAAAGGTATACCCCCCAGGAGCTAAAATCATTCTCAATGCTTCTTCTAATGGAACATCCTTCAACTCTACAGAGATAACACCCTGAACTGTTTCATCAGGAATAATTCTAATTTTAGTCTGGGCAGATATATCTCGCAATGCCTCCCTTATATCTGTTTCATAAAAAACATTAGTAACTAAAGGGGATTTCTCCTCATCTGTATTCTCAAGTTGCATAGGAAAGCTTGTATTTGCCATCAGAAACAAAATCCCCGCAAATATAATATTAAAATTTATCCTCCACAACTTAGGCTCTTTTAGCTTTTGAACTATCTTACTATTTCTTTCTACCTCTACTCCCTTTTGTAAACTGGTCACGAATCAAAGGTAATGTATAACCCTGGTTTTTTAGCTTAATAATTACCTTAAGTCTTTTCTCTGTTGCCTGCTTATCATAAAGTCTCTTATAACCTTTTCTTTTAACAACAACCAACAACCCCATTCTTGTGTAATG
>CAZJOV010000023.1:0-6980 GCA_964547735.1 uncultured Planctomycetia bacterium
AGCCTTTTTTAGGAATATGCTTAGGGCTGCAGTTATTATTCACACGCAGTTTTGAACATAAAGTAAGTAAAGGGATGGATATATTTAAAGGAGAGGTGGTGAAATTTTTAAAAGCTCCCAAGATTCCTCATATCGGCTGGAATAGGTTAAATTTAAAGAAAAATTCAAAAGTTTTTGAGGGGATTCCTTCAAACTCTTATTTTTATTTTGTCCATTCTTATTATGTAAAACCAAAAGAAGATGTTGTTTTGGCAACAACCTTTTGTGGAGAAGAGTTCCCCTCAGCAGTGGCAAAAGATAATATCTTTGGGGTTCAGTTTCATCCGGAAAAGAGTGGAAAGTGGGGATTAAAATTTTTAAGTAATTTTGTGAAACTGGTCAATGCTGGCTAAAAGAATAATTCCCTGTTTAGATGTAGCTGGAGGTCGGGTAGTTAAAGGGATAAATTTTTTAAGTTTAAAAGATGCCGGAGACCCTGTTGAACAGGCTTATATATATTTTTGTGAGGGGGCAGATGAGATAGTTTTTTTAGATATTACCGCAAGTACAGAAAGACGGAAAACAATTCTTGAAGTAGCCAAAAATACGGCGGAGAGAATCTTTATTCCTTTTACTGTGGGAGGAGGAATAAAGACTTTGGAAGATATAAGACTTTTACTTAAATATGGCGCAGATAAAATTTCTATTAATACATCTGCAGTAGAGAATCCTTCCTTGGTTAAAGAAGCAGCAGAAGAATTTGGAAGCCAATGTATCGTTGTTGCTATTGATGCTAAAAGAGAAAATGATAGTTGGCAAGTTTATGTCTATGGCGGGAGGAAACCGGCTGGCTTAGATGCAATTGAGTGGGCAAAAAAAGTTGCTGACTTAGGAGCCGGAGAAATTTTACTTACCAGTATTGATAAAGATGGAACAAAAGATGGTTATGATTTGGAGTTAACAAAGAGAATTTCTTTAAGTGTAGATATTCCGATTATTGCCTCAGGAGGGGCAGGTACGCCACATCATTTTTATGAAGTTTTCAAAAAGACGAAAGCCTCAGCAGCTTTAGCTGCTTCTATTTTTCATTATGGAGAGTATTCTATAAAAGAAATAAAAAGATATTTGAAAGAGAGAAATATTGAGGTAAGATTAGATTGAAAGATGTGTGGAGTATTTGGAGTATTTGGACATAAAGAGGCAGCTCGTCTTACTTATTTAGGATTATATGCACTTCAGCATCGGGGAGAAGAAAGTGCAGGGATTGCTTCTTTTGATGGAAAAAAATTGCGTTTCCATAAGGGAATGGGCTTGGTTTGTGAAGTATTTTCTGAGGACATTTTGAAGAAACTGAAAGGTTTTATTGCTGTGGGGCATAATCGTTATTCTACTACTGGCTCAAGTATTTTTGAAAATATTCAGCCTCTTACAGTAAATCATAAAAAAACTTCTGTGGTTGTTGCTCACAATGGTAACTTTACAAATACTTATGCTCTTCATCAAGAGTTAGAAAAAGAGGGTTCTATTTTCCGCACCACAATGGATTCAGAAATTTTACTTCATCTTTTGGCAAAAGCAGGAAAAGATAATTTTAAAGATAATCTTATTTATGCTTTATCTAAAATTGAGGGAGCTTATTCCCTGGTAATGATGATTGGCAGGAACTTGATTGGAGCCAGAGATATATTTGGATTTAGGCCTTTATGCCTGGGAAAATTAGATGATGCTTATATACTTTGTAGTGAAAGTTGCGCCCTGGATATTTTGGGAGCAACTTACTTGCGAGATGTTGAACCCGGAGAGATTATAATTGTTAACGAGAAGGGGATTGAGTCAATAAAGCCATTTTCTTCGCAAAATTATGCTTACTGCATTTTTGAATATATTTATTTTGCTCGTCCGGATAGTGTTGTTTTTAAAAATATGGTGTATATGGCGAGAAAGAAATTAGGAGAAAAATTAGCAGAGGAAGCTCCCTTAAATTGTGATTTTGTTATGCCTATTCCTGATTCGGGCAATTATGCTGCTTTAGGTTTTGCACAGAAGTTAGGTGTTCCTTTTGAGATGGCAATTGTGAGAAATCATTATGTAGGAAGGACGTTCATTCAGCCTTCACAACTGGTGAGAGACTTTCGGGTAAAAGTTAAATTAAATCCGGTAAGAGAGGTATTGAAAGATAAATCAGTGGCAATAATTGAAGATTCTATTGTAAGAGGAACAACAAGTAGAATAAGAGTAAGAACATTGAGAGAGGCGGGGGCAAGGGAAGTTCATATGAGAGTGAGTTGCCCTCCAATTAAGTTCCCCTGTTTTTATGGAATAGATTTTCCTACAAAAAGAGAATTGATTGCTTTTTCAAAAACAGTAGAAGAGATTCGTGATTTTATTGGTTTAGATAGTTTGATTTATTTAAGCCTTGAAGGATTGCTTGAAAGTATGCCTGAGGGTTTAAATAAAAAATTTTGTACTGCCTGCTTTACGGGTAATTATCCTGTGAAAGTGAAAAAGAGATTATCTAAACATATACTTGAGAGATGAAACCGAAATATATATTTGTTACCGGTGGCGTAGTTTCCAGTTTAGGTAAGGGTATTGCTTCTGCCTCAATTGGAAAATTATTAGAGGCTCAAGGATTAAAGATAACTTTAATTAAATGTGACCCTTATATAAATGTAGATGCCGGTACTATGAACCCTTATCAACATGGTGAGGTATATGTTACTGAAGACGGAGCGGAAACTGATTTAGACTTAGGGCATTATGAGAGATTTACCCATGCTTTTATTGGAAAAGATAACAATATTACCACAGGAAAAATTTATCACTCTGTAATTACCAAGGAAAGAAGAGGAGATTATTTAGGGAAAACGGTTCAGGTTATTCCTCATATTACTGATGAGATAAAGGAAAGTATAAAGAGAGTAGCACAAAATAAAAAATTAGATGTAGTAATTGTAGAGATTGGCGGGACTGTAGGAGATATAGAAAGCCTTCCATTTCTGGAGGCAATTAGACAGATGAGAAGAGAATTGGGTGAAGGAAATGTTTTATATATCCATCTAACTTTAGTTCCTTTTATAAAAAGTGCTCAGGAACTTAAAACTAAACCAACCCAGCACAGTGTGGGGGTGCTTCGGGAAATAGGAATTCAGCCGGATATACTTCTGTGTCGCTGTGACCGCCCTTTAAGTAAAGAAGCAAAAGAAAAAATTGCTTTATTTTGTAATGTAGAACCTGAGGCAGTAATTCCGGCATTGGATGTAGAAACTATTTATGAAATACCTTTAATCTTTAAGAATGAGGGTTTGGATAGATTAATTACTCAAAAATTAAAACTTTCTTTCAAAGAAAATCATTTAAAAAAGTGGAAAGAGGATATAGTTAGAAAGATTAAACATCCCAAAAAATATACTAAAATTGCTGTTGTGGGAAAATATATTATTCTTCAAGATGCATATAAATCTATATACGAAGCTTTAATTCATGGAGGGATTGCCAATGATGCTTATGTAGAGATAAAAAAGATTGATTCCCAAGATATTTTAAAAAAAGGAGAGAGCCTGCTGAAAGATGTAAAGGGGATTCTTATTCCTGGTGGATTTGGGTATAGAGGGATTGAGGGAAAGATTGAAGCAGTTCGGTATGCAAGGGAAAACAAAATTCCTTTTTTAGGGATTTGTCTGGGGATGCAAACAGCAGTAATTGAGTTTGCTCGCAATGTATGTAAGTTTAAAAAAGCTAACTCCACAGAATTTGATAGAAATACGCCTCATCCTGTTATTAGTCTTTTATCAGAACAAAAGAAGATAAACTTTAAGGGGGGGACAATGAGACTGGGAGCCTATCCCTGTATAATAAAAAAGGACACCTGTGCCTATTCTGCTTATAGGAAGAGAAAGATATGGGAAAGGCACAGGCATCGATATGAATTCAATAATCGTTATCGCAAAAAGATGGAAAAGAAGGGATTGGTTATTTCAGGGATTTACCCCTCAAAAAATCTTGTAGAGATTATTGAGATTAAAAATCATCCCTTTTTTGTTGCTTGTCAGTTCCATCCGGAGTTTAAATCTAAACCAGACTCTTCTCATCCTTTATTCTTTTCTTTTATTCAAGCCTCCCTTAAAATATGATTTTTTATTATTTTGCTTTTATAAATGCCAAAAGTGTGATAAAATTGACTACTGTTATGGCAGAAGTAAAGATAAATAAAAGTAGTGACTTTGAAAAAGCTCTTAAAGATTTTAAACTCCAGTGCAAAAGGGAGGGAATCTTGAGAGAATTTCGGGAAAGACAGTTCTATACCAAACCGTCAGAAAAAAGGAGGAGAAATGTAAAGAAGAAAAAACACAGGAGAAGGTAAAGAATGTAAATTTTGATAACAGAAAAAGGTGAGGTGAGAAAATGATGGAGGAAAAAAATAAACTTTATGTGGGAAATTTAGAATATAGTGTAACTGAAGAGGAATTAGCTCAAACATTTAATGAAAATGGAATTGAGACAGGGGAATTAAGAATTGTTAAAGATAGATACACAGGAAAGTCTAAAGGGTTTGGTTTTGTAGAGGTAGAAGAGAAGGATGTCCAAAGAGCGATAGATGTTATGGATGGGAAGGATTTGAAAGGAAGGAAATTAAGAGTTAGTCGCGCACGTCGGCCTCGTGAGAGGTTTAATAAAAGGAGATATGATTTCAGAGGAAAAACAGGTTAGGTGTATTTTGGAGGATGGAATGCAGTGAGGTTAAAAGAATAGCTTCTTTATATATCCAGCATAAACTTCCCTTTGAGTTGACGGAAAAAATTGAAGAGCATCTGTGTGTATGCCAGGGTTGTCGTAAATATATAGGGGATATTTTAGAAAATACAAAGGAAGAGTTTTCTGACAGAACATTACAGCCTGAAGTTGAAAAAGAGAAAGATTTTAAGAAGGGAACGAAAAAAGAGAGAAAAAAAGACAGGATACTTAGCTGGAGCATAGTAGGAATAGCGATTCTTATTTCTCTTTTTCTTTTTTATCTCCTTTTCACTTCTAACATAAGATGAAGATTGAGGTTAAAGAGAAAGAAGGAGGAGTTGTTCTCTACTTGAAAGGTAATATTGATATAAATGCCTCTGATTTAGTAGAGACTGTCGGCTGGGTTCTTAAGTATAAATCAAAAAATATTATCTGTGATTTTAAAGAAGTAAACCTGGTAGATTACATAGGTGTCTCTATTATTGCTGTAGTTTATAAGAATGTACTTAACCATCGGGGAAGGTTAAGAATATGTAATGTTCCTCAGCATTTAAGAAATCTTTTTTCTGTAGTAGGCCTTAATCGTGTGTTTACTTATTATGAAAGTGAAGAAAAAGCTTTACAAAGTTTAAGAGAAGAAGAGAAAATTTTAGATGTTCTTTCTAAAAAGTTGAGAAGAAGATTCAGGAGGATTCCTTTTCACACTACTATAGAATATCGTCAGAAGTTTTCTCTGCAAGATAATTTTTATAAAGGAAGAGTGATTAATTTAAGTGCAATGGGAGTTTTTATAGTTACAAGAAAGATTTTTTCAATTGGAGAGATATTGTTTGTGCGAATTTATCTTAAGCCAAAGCCTTATAGGATTTTGGAGACGGAGGCAAAGGTAGTATGGATAGCGGATCAGAGAGTTCAACCATATGATTATCCGGGAATGGGATTAGAATTCTATAATATTGATGCTCAAAAACAACAAGAGATAGTGAAGTTTGTGGAGAAACACGCTTCTACCATTTTAGGTTTAGATGATGAAAGTTGAAATAGAGGGGAAAATAGTTGAGTGCATAAAGGGAGATATAACCAAGCAAGTTGGTTTTGATGCGGTAGTAAATGCGGCAAATAGAAATTTAGCTCCTGGAGGAGGAGTGGCAGGAGCAATTCATAAAGTAGCCGGCTCTCATTTATATGAAGAATGCAGAAAGTTAGCTCCTATAAAGACAGGAGAGGCAGTAATTACAGCAGGTTTCAATTTGCCTAATCGTTATGTAATTCATACCTTAGGGCCTGTTTATACCCAAGAAGAAAATCCTCAAGAAAAACTAAAGCAGTGTTATAGAAATTGTTTAAAAATAGCTGAACAAAATAAATTAGAATCAGTTGCTTTCTGTGCTATATCTTGCGGTATTTTTGGGTATCCTTTAGAAGAAGGGTTGATGATAGCTTTTTGCACATTTTTAGAAGAAATTTCTCATCTTAAGTCTTTAAAAAGAATAAGAATGGTTTTGTATAATGAGGAGGCTTTAAGAGTAGGAGAATCAGTTTTTAAAGAAGTTTTTAAAGAATATCTTTGATGAAGTATAAAAGCACAAGAGGAAAGGTTAAAGGAGGCAGCTTCAAAGATGTAGTTTTAATGGGTTTGGCTGATGATGGAGGACTAATTGTTCCCGAAGAGGTTTCCCAGCCTGATTTTTCTCAACTAAAAAATTTAAATTATAAAGATTTAGCTTTGGAAATTTTCAAATTATTTATTTCCGATATTCCTGAGGAAGATTTAAAAGAGTTAGTAGAGAAAAGTTATAAAAATTTCGATAAAGAAGAAGTTGTGAATTTAAAAAAAATAAAGGAAGATTTTTATATTTTAGAGCTTTTTTATGGTCCTACTTTATCTTTTAAAGATATCGCTTTGCAATTTTTAGGAAATTTATTTGAATACATCTTAAAAGAAGAGAATAAAAAAATGAATGTTTTAGGAGCTACATCTGGCGATACAGGTTCAGCTGCTATCTGGGCTTTGAAAGATAAAGAAAATATAAAAGTTTTTATTTTATATCCTTATCAAAGAGTAAGCAGATTACAAGAATTGCAGATGACAGCGACTGAATCTGACAATATTTATCCGGTTGCTATTAAAGGAACTTTTGATGATTGCCAGCAGATTGTAAAAGAATTGTTTTCAGATTTAGAATTCAAAGCAAAATATAATTTAGGAGCAGTCAACTCCATAAACTTTGCCAGGATTTTAGCCCAGACTGTTTATTATTTTTACA
>CAZJOV010000024.1:0-6119 GCA_964547735.1 uncultured Planctomycetia bacterium
CGCCTCAGCGAACATATTTCTATTTATTTCGCGAAGCATATTTCTACAAATTTCGTACTCAGATGATTTTTGCCCATCCGATGGATGTGATTAGAGACCCAGCTTTTTGTGTAATTTTTTTATATTAATAAATTGTAATTATTTCCAGCTATTGTTTTTAAAATTAAGAATATGGTATAATTTTAAAAAGAGTGATGATTATTTTTACTTTATTAATTGCCCTCACAGGAATAGGAGTGGTGGTTTTTTCTTTAACTTTGCAAAAGAAAGAAAAAAGTTCTAAGAGTTCTTCTCTAATTGAAGGACAACTTTTACAACTGAAAGACAGAAAAGAATTCTGGAGGAGAGAGGCTTATTCTTTGAAAGAGAAATTGAAGGAGTCAGAAGAGAAAATTTTAAATTTAGAAAAAGAATTAGATGCGTCCCGGGAAGAGATAAATCAGTTAGAGAGGAAGCTGACTCAGGAGAAAAAATGGGAGGAATACAACAAAAATAGTGTAGAGAAATTAAAAAGTCAAATGGCTGAGCTTAAAGATTCTTTATTTAAAAAGGATAAAGAACTGGAAAAAATATTTTCACAAAATGTGAGTTTGAATAAAAAAATAAAAGAACAGGAAAAAGCAATTTCTTCTCTGGAGGAGGAGCTTAGAGAAAAAAATGATAAAATTTTATTATTGGAGAATAAAGAGAAGGAATATCTTGAGAAAATAAAAGATGCCAGCCTTACAATTAATGAATTCAAAAAGAAAGAAGCAGAAAGCGAATGGATAGCAAAATCAGAGTATGAGATACTAAAAGAAGAATTAGAGTCCTTAGGGGAGGAGTTGGAGAGAAAGAATAAACAAATTATGGCTTTAAATGATGAGATGAGGAGACTTAAAGAGGAGAGAGATTATTTAGAAAGAAGATTAACGGGAGAGGTAGAGGAGGAAAAAAAAGGAGAGATTTTCTCTCAAAAAGAAGAAAGTAAGGATGAGTCTCAAAAAGTAGAAAAAGAAGCAAAAGAAGAAATTGAGATTCAATCTATATCTCAAGATGAAACACCCTCCTCTTTTGAGTTAGAGGAAACCAGAGAAGAGGCTGAATCGGTTGTTGAGGAGAAAGAAGAAATTAAGGAAGAAGAAGTTAAAGAAAAGGTCGAAGAAGAGAAAGAAGAAATAAAGTTAAAAGAGGCTTCTCAGGTTCCTCAAGTTGATTTAGAAAAGGTAAGAAATATTGGAATTATTGCTCATATCGATGCCGGGAAAACCACGGTTACCGAGCGAATTCTTTTTTATACCGGAAAAACACACAAAATTGGTGAGGTCCATGAAGGAAAAGCTCAGATGGATTGGATGAAGCAGGAAAAAGAGCGGGGTATTACTATAACTTCAGCAGTTACTACTTGTTTTTGGAATGAAAAAAGGATTAATATTATTGATACTCCCGGGCATGTAGATTTTACTGCCGAAGTAGAAAGAGCTTTAAGGATTCTGGATGGCGCGGTGGTGATATTTTCTGCGGTGGAGGGAGTTGAGGCTCAATCGGAGACAGTCTGGCGTCAATCACAAAAATACCAGGTTCCCAAAATTGCTTTTGTGAACAAAATGGATAGAATCGGTGCAGATTTTTTTAAGGTAGTGAATGAGATTGAGGAAAGGCTTGAGATAGCTTGTGCGGTAATTACGCTTCCTTTAGGAGAAGAAAGTGAATTTAAAGGAATAATTGATTTGATAGATATGAAAGCATATATATACGATGAAGCTTCCTTAGGGAGAAAATTTTCCTGTGAAGAGATTCCTCAGGAATACAAAGAGAAGAGTCAAAAATACAGAGAAGAACTCCTTGAGAAAATTGCATCTGGTGATGAGAAGCTTATGGAGAAATATCTTAAAGATAAAAATTTATCTTGCGAGGAGATAGTGAGTGCTTTAAGAAAAGCTACTGTGGAAAACAAACTCGTTCCTGTGCTTTGTGGTTCTGCACTTAAAAATAAAGGAATTCAGAAATTGTTGGATGCAATTACCTTATATCTTCCTTCTCCTTTAGATGTTCCTCCGGTAGAAGGATATGACCCCAAAGACCCAGAGAAAAAGGTAAAAAGAGAATTGTCCTGTAAAGAGCCATTCTGTGCTTTAGCTTTTAAAATTCAGGCTGACCCTCATGTGGGTAAATTGGTATATTTTAGAGTCTATTCCGGGTATCTTAAGGCGGGTTCCTATGTGCTGAATGTAACCAAAGGCAGGAAAGAAAGAGTAGGAAGAATCCTGCAGATGCATGCCAATCAGAAAGAGAATCGTACAGAAATCTATGCCGGAGATATTGGAGCAGCGATAGGCTTAACGAATACCACTACCGGAGATACTTTGTCTGATTTAGAACATCCTATTCTTCTGGAGAAGATAGAATTTCCTCAGCCTGTGGTTTCACTCAGCATCAAGCCCAATTCTCGTCAGGATCAAGACAAGTTAAACAAAGCAATAATGAAACTTACTGAAGAAGACCCTACTTTTAGCGTAGAGACAGACCAGGAAACAAAAGAGATAATTCTTTGGGGAATGGGAGAACTGCATTTAGAAATTATGGTGGATAGATTGAGGGAGGAGTTTAAAGTTAATGCTGAGGTAGGAAAGCCTCAGGTGGCTTATCGGGAAACAGTTTCTACCTCTGCTCAGGCAGAAGGAAAATATATAAGGCAAACCGGAGGCCGAGGTCAATACGGTCATGTTATTTTTGAGATGTTGCCTCTTGAGAGAGGGAAAGGCTTTGAGTTTGAAGATAGAATCAAGGGAGGGGTGATTCCTGCTTCTTTCATTCCTGCGGTAGAGAAAGGGTTTCGGGAGGCGATGAAGAAAGGGCCTCTATGTGGATATCCGGTAGCTGATGTTAAGATTATTCTTTTTGATGGTTCTTATCATGAGGTGGATTCTTCTGAGTTAGCCTTTAAATTGGCTGCCAGTATCGGTTTTAAAGAAGCTTTCTTAAAAGCCAACCCCTTACTTCTTGAGCCTTATATGAAGCTGGAAATTTTCACCCCTGAAGAATATCTAAGTAATATTGTGGGAAATTTATGTGCAAGAAGAGGTAAGGTTTTAAATATAGAGACAAGAGGAAAACAGAAAGTGATTCTTGCCGAAGCTCCGTTGGCAGAGTTATTTGGATATACAGAGGCAGTCCGTTCCTTAAGTAGTGGAAGAGCTATCTTTACTATGCAGTTTTCTCGCTATGAGGTAGTTCCTCCTCAAATAACCGAGAAAATAATTGAGGAAAGAAAAAAGAAGGTTTCCTAATCCCTTACTATTTCTACCCCAAATTATTACATGTCGGGTTTGAAATTACATGTCGGGTTTGGAAGGTGGTTTTTGGAAATTGTTTGCCTTATCATTGAAATCTATTATAATTAATATTAAAGTTAGGAAAGGAGAGTTTATGGAGATAAAAATTGAAAAACCCACACAAGAAAAATTAAAAGAATTGGGGGTAGAGAACTGGCCTATCTGGGAATGCGATGTTTCTGAATTTGATTGGTATTATGATACAGATGAAAGATGCTATATGATTGAGGGAAAAGTAGTGGTAGAAACACCTCAAGGAGAAGTAGAGATTAAAAAAGGAGATTTGGTTCTTTTTCCTAAGGGTTTATCCTGCCGCTGGAAGGTAAAGGAGAAGATAAGGAAATATTATTCTCTTGAATAATTAAGGCTACAGATGGCTTTGTATGGATAAAAAATGGCGAGGATGAGGAAAAATATTGTAGTAGGAGTATGTGCGGGTATATCCTCTTATAAGAGTTGTTATCTGGTTAGTCTACTTAGAAAAGAAAATTTTTCTGTAAAAGTAGTAATGACCCCAAATGCCTTGCATTTTGTTACACCTTTAGTTTTCGAAACTCTTTCTGCTAATCCTGTATATGTAGATATGTTTGAGAGAGAACATCTTACACATATCTCTTTGGCAGAATGGTGTGATTTATGTGTGATTGCTCCTTTAACTGCCAATACTTTATCCAAAATTGCTTTAGGTATTTCTGATAATCTCTTAACTACCTTTACTTGTGCTTTGCCTCCTCATAAAAGAATAATTCTTGTTCCGGCAATGAACGAGAATATGTGGAAGAATTCCATAATTCAGAAGAATCTTAAAGAGTTAAAAAGATTAAAAAGATTTGTGATTCTGGAACCAAAAAGAGGAAGGCTTGCTTGCAGAAAGCATGGGGTAGGAAGGATGGCTGAGCCAGAAGAGATTCTTGCCAAAATTAAAGCTATCTTGAAAGAATGAATTTTTCTTTTATTTTCCTTTTGCTTCTTATTGTTTTTTTGCTTTTTTATCTTCTCTATTCAAGGCAGAATTTTTTCCTTCAGCAGAAAATTGATACCTTGAGAGATGAGTTAACTAAAAAGTTAGCCGATACACAGAATAATTTTTCTTTCTTTCAGAAAAGTTTGGTGGATCAGTTGACCCAGCTTTATAAAGAGATAGGAAATATTACTCAGGAAAGTTCCCAAATTCTTACCTTGACTAAATCATTCTCTGATATTTTAAAGCCAACGAAAAAAAGAGCAATTTTTGGAGAAGTAATTTTAGGAAATCTTCTTAAGGATATATTGCCTCAGGACATTGTAATTTCTCAATATTCTTTTCGTTGCGGGAAAAGGGTCGATTTTTTAATAAAACTTCCTCAGGGATATCTTCCTATAGATGCTAAGTTTTCTTTAGATGTATTTCGCAATTATCAGGAAGCTCCTGATTCCAATAAAGAGAGTGTCAAAAAAGCATTTATTGAGAGTGTGAAAAGAAGGATTGAGGAGACTGCCGGATACATTCTACCTGATGAGGGAACACTGGATTTTTCTTTTATGTATGTTCCCTCAGAAGCAGTATATTATTCTATTATTAGCGAGACAGGTCTTTGTGAATACGCTCAGAAAAAGAGAGTATTCATTGTGGGCCCTAATAGTTTATATGTTTATTTACAGACCCTTCTTCTGGGAATGAAAGCATTAAAGATAGAGGAGAAAGCAAAATTTCTTTATGAGAATCTCAAGCGGTTAGAGATAGATATAGAAAATATTGTCAAAGAATATATGATTTTGGGGAATCATTTGCGTGTTGCTTCTAATAAATATGAAGAGATAAGAAGAAAAATAGATAATTTAGGCACACGAATCCTTTCCTTTAAAAATTTAGATGCAGATAAGGATTAAAGTGGTTCCTGGCGCCAAAAAGGAAAAAATTATTAAGGAGAAAGATTTTATTAAGGTGTATGTTAAAGAACCTGCTCAAAGAAATAAAGCAAACAAAAGATTGGTTGAGCTTTTAAGTGAATATTTTGGGGTAAAAAAGACGAGTGTAAAAATATTAAAGGGAAAGTTTGGAAGAGAAAAATTAGTTCTTATTGAGAATAGTAACTGAGAAAAATTCAGTCTGTTTTATAAAAGATTTCTTTCCTCCTCATATATTGTGTGGATTTACCAAAAGAGATATTTTTAAACTCACCCAATTCGAGGATATTTTAAGAAGGATATTTTCCTTAAAAAGTCTTGAGTTTGCCTATCTTATTCAGACTCATTCTCCTGAGATAGTTTATATAAATAAACAAGGTTTATATAAGGCAGATGGATTGTTTACCTCTAGAAGTAATTTAGTTCTGGTAGTAAAGACTGCAGATTGCCTCCCATTATATTTTTCTTCCTCCCATACCATAGGCATCCTCCATTTAGGGTGGAGAGGAGCATTAAGGGGTATTTTAGATAATGTAAAGGGTGATTTGAGGGATTTCAAAGTTTGCTCTGGAGTAGGCCTGAGAAGTTGCTGTTATCAGGTAGGAGAAGAATTTTTAGGATTTGATAAGTTTAGGAAATTTCTTGTAAGAAAAGGAGAGAGGCTGTATTTTTCTCCTGTAGAGTTTGTGCAAAAAGAACTTGAGAGAAAAGGGTTTATTTTTGAGAATTTTCTTGATTTAGAGATTTGCAGTTTTTGCAATAGAGAATTTTATTCCTGGAGAAGAGAAAAAACCACAAGAAGAACTTTTTCTTTTATCTTTAAATATGACCTTATTTGATATAGATATGTTATTACTACTATGTTACTACTACGTCAAGATGTTAAATTTTTACTACGTAAAAATATTAAATTTTAAA
>CAZJOV010000025.1:0-5161 GCA_964547735.1 uncultured Planctomycetia bacterium
TTTATACTCTTTAATTAATTCCTCAATCTCTTTTTTATTTTTTTCATCCACTTTGTTCATCCTTTCAATTGGTTGATTATCCTCTCAATTTGAGAAAATTTTCACAAATTATACATCCACCCATATCTTTTGTCAAGAACTTTTTTAAAGCCATAATATAACAATTTTGTAAACTTTTTATTTTGTTATTGTAACTTTTCATACAAATGCTGGTTCTTTCAATGTTATTTTTTCTAATTCTCTTGAAAAATCTTCCTTTTTGATACTGGATTATTATGAAAAACTCCATCTAAGCATCGTAGTCTAATCCTCTTTTTAAAATAGCTTGCTTGGTTGTTTAATATCCCGATTTAGGGGAAGTTGGTTTTTTATTATTCTATCAAGAGGAAACCCTAAATCTTTGATTTTTAATATCGCAATATAAAAATGACGGGGTTTTTGCCCGGTAAGAATATCTGCGATAAGACTCATTTTTTATTCTACCATATTGAAACCCGAGTATTGCCTCTTTCTGGAATCTACCGCTTCTACAGTTTTCTGTAATTCTTCTTAATAACAAACATAGGAAAAAGAAAAAATCCTTTTGCCTAATAGAATTTATTTTGTTTTTAAAAATTTACCTTCACTCCAGTATAGAAAGAAGCTCCTGGCATTTTGTATCCTCGAGTTTGCATATAATTCTTATCAAATAAGTTTTCTGCCCTGGCAAAAATCTGAAAATTTTTCCTCAAATTATAAGTAACTGTGAGATCCACCTTGGCATACTGTTTCAATCTCTTTGTGTTAGCACTATCATCCCAGCGGGAACCAACATAGGTCGTTGAAACATTAAGATTTCCTTTATTCAAGAACTTATAGTTTATCTCTAAAAATGCCTGATGTTTCGGCCTGCGGCCTAACTCTTTACCTGTTTCTTTATTTTTCGTATCAAGAGAAGTATAGTTCATACTTATTTCTAAATCCCCCCAGGGTTTAAAAGACACTTCAGCCTCTATGCCTTTAGTCTTTGCTCTGCCTATATTTTTATACTTAAAGGTAGTCATATCAAAATCAACCATATTCTTAAACTTATTATGAAAATAGGTCAGGCCAAAAGAGACTTTATTACTTAATAAACTCTGTTCAAACCCCAGGTCGTAACTATTGCTTTCATCTGGATTAAGATTTGGGTCTCCATAGCTTGAATAGAGCTGAAAGAGAGATGGCGCCTTAAATCCTGTCCCCCAGTTAGCCCTAAGGCGAACCCCTATCTGTGGAATTATACAAGCAATAGATATTTTGTAAGTAGTTTCTATGTCAAAAAGCTGATGGTCATCTACTCTAATTCCCAGTGTAGTAAAAAATTTATCCCAAAGTTTTATCTGATCCTGTAAATAATATCCTTTATTGTTTACGGTTTTTCTATCAAATCTATCCCCGGAATTTCTCCCATCCGAAAACCCTCTCTCCTCCTCATATTCAACTCCTCCTGTGATTGTACCCCAATCAGCAGGAATAAAGTTGTTCTGCCATTCAAATTTTTTATTATCTCCTATATACCAGTTATGGGTATTGTCAAAAATATCCACACTATCAGGATCATCCCGATATATCCTTTTAGTCCTGGAATAGGAAAAAGAGAGCTTATGGCTCCAGAACGGATTTACAGCTTGATTAAATGTAATTTTACTCATTATATTTTTCCACCATGCTGTATAATCTGGGTCATCCTCATAGGCACCGTCATCTAAGTCTGCTTTGGCATCTACATAACGAAAAACCAAATCTAAGTCGGCATTTTCTAAAACTTTATAACCCAGACGGCTTGAGAAAGTAGTATTTCTATAAGCATCGTCTTCACAAGCTTCTTCTGCCTCGGAAATCCCATCTGAATCTAAACGAATTAAGGAGAAATGATAATTAAATTTGTCACCGGAGCCGCTATAACTTAAGGATTTTTTAAATGTACTATAAGAACCGCCCTCAAATAATACCTGCCATTTTGGTTTACCCTCACCTTTTTTAGTAATAATATTAATTACTCCACCTATAGCGTCTGAGCCATAAAGAGTAGATTGAGAACCCCTTACCACTTCAATCTTTTGAATATCATCAATTAATAAATGGGCGAAATCAAATGACCTCTCAATTGTCATTGGGTCATTCACTTCTACTCCATCAATCATTACTAAAGTATATCCTGGCTTTGAACCTCGAAGATAAACTGAAGTCAGACCGCCAAATGCGCCATTCTGGGCAACAGAAATCCCTAAAACATCCTGCAAAAACTCCCCAACTGTCCTTTTTCCTGTTTTTTCCATCTCTTCTGCTGTAATTACTGTAGTTGAACTTCCCACCTCAGCCTGATAATGCTCAGTCTTTGTCGCAGTAACCACAATTTTGCCCAGTTGATAAGTAGGAATTTCTTGAGTAAAAACTACCAGAGAAACAAAAGTTATACCCAGACTTAACACAAACTTCTTCATTCCAGCACCTCCTTTCAGCTCAACAATAAAAAAGCCGACCTCTTTGAGACCGACTAAATAAAACAATCCACTTTTTATTTGCTTTCCCCACCAAAAAGGCACCTCCCCTACCTGCTGTAAGATAGGCAGTTCCGGGCTCATCTTTGCAGTAATCGAAGCATCGCTGCTGGGTAGCTAAACCATAAAGCTCAATGTTCTAAACCTTATGTGACTCAGGGCGCTCCGAATTTCACTCTGTTAGATAATTCCATATCTCACAGGGCAAGCACGGGGACCTCCTCTACCTATCTGGTCAAAAATATCTTAAAGAGCAAACAATAACCAAATTTTATATTATATTTCTTTTCGGTCAATAGATATTTGTGGGCATAAGAATTCCATTTTCTAAATGCTTGCGCCAGAATTCTACTCATCTCATAATCTTAAACTCATATACCCGCCACTTTAAGAATTTGCCCCGCTTTCTTAATTCTAATTTTTTTATTTCTTTCTTTTGAATATCCCCTAATATATAATCTCTCATCTTCGCCTTCCCTGACACTCTCTAATATCCCATCCCTCCTCTTCCAGCTATCCTTTTATCATAAGGAATATTTTATTTTTTTCATCTCGGTCACATAGGCTACTTTCTTAATTATACTTCTAATTATATTTCTACCGGGAATCTACCCGTTAAAATCAATTACAAATTTTCCGGTTTCAACTCCATCATCTCTAAGATTTCTTTTTCTTTTAATGCCCGTCTCTTAGAGAAATAGGTATTTCATCTAAAATAGTGAACCTTTTTCTTTTTCAAATATCTTTTAACAAATCCAACTGCCTTCAGGCATTCTTTTTTTGTCCCTTCTTTCTTCCACATTTAATGAGGATAATTTTTGACAAAACAGATATATCTATTCTCAATATCTTTTAAAAATTCTTGTTATTCTCCGTATCTGTATCTTTTCAGCATTAAACCTTTTATGTAGTACAACCCACCTTCTTCCTAAACCTTAAGGGTAGATTATAGTCCAAATTTAGAAATCACTTTTAACTTTTAATTTACAATGATTATAGAAAAAACTTGACAAATCGTTGATTTGGATTATAAAATAAGTTCTAAACTGAGTTATTTTTAATTAAAGGAGGTGGAGCAGATGAACAAGGCACAGTTAATCGAGAAGGTAGCAGAGAAAACCTGCACGAAGAAAGAAGCTCAGATGGCGGTAGAAACCTTATTAGAGGCTATCAAAAATTCCTTGAAGAACAATGAATCAGTAACAATTGCCGGATTTGGAACCTTCAAAGTTAAAGAAAGAAAAGCCAGAACTGCAAGAAATCCCAAAACTGGAGAAACAATTCAGGTTCCGGCAAAAAAAACAATAGGTTTTAGACCCTCTAAAGATTTAAAATCTATTTTAAAATAATCCCGGCAAATATAAGCCTAAATTAGTAAATAAAGCATATAAAAGAGAGAAAAATTATTTTTCCCAGAAGCAAGTAAATAAAGAAGGGATAAGAGTATTTTTGGCTATTTAAAAAGAATGCTACTTCCTTGAGAGGTAGGTTTTACCTCTAAAGTAGAAATTATCAAACCTATCGGTTCGGGAAGAATCTTTACCCCGAACTACAGAAAGCCACCCCGCTCTCTCAAGGAAAGGGCAGAGTAAAACCGTGATTCGGGATTTACTCCCTTTTATAAAAAAACTTTAATATGGTCCTGCTTTCTATAAGCAGAAGATTCAGAATAAAGACGGAAAGTAAAAGATACCCCAATCTTATCCGCCAAAAGTGCAAAATATCGTTAAAATGCCGGTTTACAACCAGAAAACACTCAGGGAAATTAACTTCTCCCTCAATGAGAAGCAGACACGAAAAAAATTTCCAAAAAGAATCTTTTTTGCAGATTATTTATCAGGAATTACTGACAAAGCGGGTAAGTCCTTCCCCTCAAGAAATTCCAAAGAAGCTCCTCCTCCGGTAGAAACATGAGAAAGCTTTTCCTTAACATTAAACTCCTTAGCCGCAGAAGCAGTATCTCCACCTCCAGCAATGACTTCTGCTTCCAGTTCAGCCAGATATAAAGCCAACTCTTTCGTCCCCTCAGCATAATGGGAATTCTCAAAGATGCCCAAAGGTCCATTCCAAAGAACTGTTTTAGCACAAGATAGTTCCTCTTTGAACCTATTTACTGTCTTAGGGCCTACATCCACACCCATAAACCCTTGAGGGATAAAATTCTCCACAATTTTCTTTGTTTGAGGTTCATCAGGAGAAGTTACTACTACATGGTCAGAAGGTAAAACAATCTTTACTTTCCTCTTGTGAGCATCTTCCAAAATTTTTTTTGCTAAATCAACCTTCTCTTCTTCTACTTTAGAATTCCCTACCTCAACTCCTTCTGCTTTAAGAAAAGTATAGCTCATTGCTCCTCCGAGAAGAATCGTATCTGCTTTTTTTAATAAATTGCCGATAATTCCAATCTTATCCGATACTTTTGCTCCCCCCAAAATTACCACATATGGTTTTTGGGGATTCAAAGCCTTACTTAAATATTCTATTTCCTTCTCCATTAAAAATCCAATTCCTGAAGGTAAAAACTTAGCCACACCAGTAGTTGAAGCATGGGCACGGTGAGCAGTTCCAAAAGCATCATTAATAAAAATATCAGCTAACTCAGCTAATTTTTTTGCAAATTCCTCATCTCCTTTTTCTTC
>CAZJOV010000026.1:0-4990 GCA_964547735.1 uncultured Planctomycetia bacterium
AGGTTGCATATTTCTATTTATTTCTATATATTTCGTTCGCTTCAGCGAACATATTTCGCAGCCGAAGGCTGCATATTTCTATAAATCTCTAATTAAAATTGAGAATTGAGAATCAGGGTGATTTTTGCCACCTCTCGAATGTGATTGGTTGAAGAGGGTATGTCAAAGCTTAGGATGCATCCGTATTTTTTAAAAAATCTTCATTAAAGAAGGGATTATCTCAGAAATTGTAGGATGAATAAGTACAAGGTCTCCTATATTTTTTCTTTTTATCTCCTCTTTTATAGCCAAGGAAAAAATACTAATCAGTTCTGAAGCATTACAAGAGATAATAGATGCTCCTATAATTCTATCTTTTTTATCAATCAAAACCTTTATAAAGCCTTCATTATCCTGATAAACATAGCTGGAAGAAAAAGGTGAAAAATGAGAAATAATTTTTTCGTATTTTATTTCTTTTTCCTTTGCTTCCTCCTCTTTTAATCCTACCCATGCCACCTGAGGAAGAGAAAAGACTGCCTCCGGTATCCCTCTATAATCAGGTTTTAATTTTGCCCCTAAGATATTTTTAACTGCAAGTTGTGCTTGATATTGGGCAAGATAAGCATATAATTTTTTTGCACATACATCTCCACAGGCATAAATATTTCCTATGTTTGTCTGCAAATAGGAATTTATCTTTATTCTTGAGGAAGCCAATTCTATCCCTACTCCTTCTAAATTTAAACCTTGAGTTGCGGGCATCCTTCCTACACAAATAAAGATTTTATCAAATGAAGAAAGGTCATAATTTTCCATTTTGGCAGAGACATCTATTCTAATTCCTCCTCGAGTTAAGATAACCTTCAGTCTTTGAGAAATATCTTTATCTAAAAATGGCAAAATAGAATCTTCTTTCTCAATAACGGTTACTTTCTTATTTAAACAATTCAGGAAAGAAGCTAACTCCAGCCCTATACTTCCCCCTCCTATAATAAGAATATTTACATCATCTTTTTGAAGAGAAGAAAATGCTTCCTCAGCAAAAAATATATTCTCTCCTTTAATATCAATCTTGCGAGGATAAGAACCACAGGCAATAATTACATACTTTGCCTGAATTTTAGATCCTTCTACATCAATAGTTTTCTCATCTACAAAAACAGCTTCTCCCCACCTAATCTCCAACCCTTTCTTCCTAAAACTTTCCCAGGAAGTTTTTTTGATTTTTTCAACCACATAATCTTTTTCTCGGGAAATATAAGAAAAGTCTTTTGTTTTCTGGGCTAAATGTAAAGAAAATTTAAAGGGAATACATCCTTTATTAAGGCAAATTCCTCCCCAACTTTTATAATCTTTCTCAACAATAACTGTCTTAAGTCCATTTTCTAAAGCTGTTTTAGCCGCCTCAAGTCCTGCCGCTCCTGCTCCAATAATAGCTAAATCATACATTCCTTAAAGATTCTCTCTGCATCAAGGAGGGCCTTTCTTTCTTGGGGAGATAAATCTACCTCAACAATCTTTATAATTCCTGATCTTCCTACTATGCAAGGAAGACCTACACATATATTCCTCAACCCATATTCCCCTTTGGTATATACCGAAACACACAAAATTCTTCTCTTGTTCTTTACTACTGTCTCTACCATATGGTATGCAGAAAGAGAAGGAGCAAAGCAAGCACTTCTTGTTCTTAAGAATTTAACAATCTCGGCTCCTCTTCCTTTTGTTTTTTCCTTCAAAGTCTCTATTTTATCCCTCTCCGCTAACTCTTCTAAGTTAATACCTCTTACTTTCATTTTAGAAACAAGGGGTATCATATCTTTACTGTGAAAACCAACTACTAATGCCTCCAGTGATCCTACATCCAAACCCGTCTCTTTATAGATTAAATTTATAAGCCGGGCCCCATCCAAAACCCCTCCCAGTCCCATCACCCTCTTTCTTTCAAATCCTGTCTCCTTCTTTATCACATAAGTAATAAAATCCACAGGATTGGTAACTACTATTACAATAGAGAAAGGAGAAAATCTCCTTATTTTTAAAGCTACTTCCTTTGCTATCCTGAGGTTTTCTTTAAGAAGATCATAGCGGGTCTGACCCTCTCCCCTTGCTTTCCCACAACTCACCACTACAATATCCGAATTTTTTGTCTTCTCCCATTTATGAGTTCCCACAATCGTGGTAGTAAAACCCAAAAAAGCTCTTGTATCCTCCAAATCCAAAGCTATACCCTTTGCTAAATCTCCGCTGATATCTAAAAGAATAAGTTCTTCTAAATCAAGTCGAGAAAGCAGATGAAAAGCTAAATTACTTCCCACCCCTCCTACACCGATAATGGAAACTTTTTTTACCATATTTTTAGCTAAGCTCTTCTATCTTTTTAGCAATTGCTTCAGCCATCTGGAAAGTAGAAGCAGCAAAGGCGTGGTCTTCTTCTTTTTTTAAATCATAAGTAACAAATTCTGCCTCTTTTATAACCTCTCTGGTAGCTTTTTCTAAAATCTCTGCTTTTTCCTCTTCTCCTAAATATCTCAACATTAAAACCGCAGAAAGAATAGTTGCGGTAGGGTTAACTTTAGCTTTTCCTGCATATTTAGGAACCGCTCCATGGACAGGCTCAAACACTGCATAATCATTACCGATATTTGCTCCCGGACTTACTCCTAATCCTCCCACTAATCCCGCACATAAATCAGAGACTATATCTCCATAAAGATTGGGTAAAAGGAGTATATCAAACTTTTGAGGATTTTTTACTAACTGCATACACAGGTTATCTACAATAATATCTTCTGATTCTATCTGAGGAAATTTTTTTGCTACTTCATAAAAAGCGTTCAAAAATAAAGTATCACTTGCCTTCATAATATTAGCTTTATGAACACAGGTAACTTTCTTTCTTTTATTCTTTTCCGCCCACTGAAAAGCAAATTCAGAAATTCTACAAGAAGCCCGCCAGGATATTGGCTTAAGGGTAATTGCACTATCCTGATTAATTTTATTTCCTTTTATCTTCTCAATCCACTCAATCAGCTGTAAGGTTTCCTTCTCTCCTCTATCAAATTCAATTCCTGCATATAAGCCTTCGGTGTTTTCTCTAATTACAATAATATCTACATCAGGAAACTTGCAAGGAACCCCCTCAATAGATTTGGTGGGACGAAGACAAGCAAAAAGGTCTAATTTCTGTCTTAAAGCTACATTTATAGAACGAAACCCTCCTCCTACCGGAGTAATAATAGGACCTTTCAGTGCTACTTTATTCTTCCTTATAGAATCTAAAGTAGAAGAAGGGAGAAGTTCTCCTTCTCTCTCCAAAGCCGGTTTTCCTGCTAAAGCCACCTCCCACTTTATATCTAATCTTAAAGCATCAACACATATTCTTGCCGCTTGAGTAACTTCCGGTCCTATCCCATCTCCAGGGATGAGTGTAACTGTGTAACTCATTATTCCAACCGGAAACTTTTATATTTCCTTAAGTATTCCACAATCCCACCACACTTTATCAATTCTTTTCTAAAATTATCCCATACTCTAAATTCTATAATTGAGGAAGTGGTCAAATTTTTAATTAACCCCTTCTCCACATCTACTATAATCTCATCATTCTCATTTAATCCATCTGTATCTGCCTCAACTAAAGCTAAACCGATATTGAAAGCATTGCGATAAAAAATACGTGCAAAATTTTTAGCAATTACACATCTTATTCCTGCCTTTTTTATCACCCAGGGAGCTTGTTCTCTTGAAGAACCACATCCAAAATTTACTCCTCCCACAATTATAGATTTATGAGGAATGATTTCCTGATAAAAATTTGGTCGTATGTCCTCAAATAGATGCTGAGAAAGCACTTTCATATTAGTAATAGAAAATTTATATCTTCCAGAAATAATAAAATCAGTATTTATATTATCACCAAATTTAAATACCTTACCTTTAAATCTCATAAGTTTTCAAAATCGACCACATTTTTTACCTTACTTAAAGCTGCTTCACGAGTAATCACTCCCTTTCTGTATAATTCCTTAAGGCATTTATCCATCGTGTGCATTCCGTGCTGAGCACCCATCTGGATTAAAGAAGGAATCTGAGCAACCTCTCCCTCTCGAATTAAATTTCTTATTCCCGGAGTAGCTACCATTACCTCTGTAGCCAAAACTCTCCCTTTTCCATCCGCACGAAGAAGAAGCAACTGAGAAATTACTCCTTGAAGGCAATCAGCCAACTGCACCCTTACCTGTTTCTGCTGATGTGGAGGAAATACATCAATTATTCTCTGTACTGTTTGGGGAGCATCAGGAGTATGAAGAGTAGCTAAAACCAGATGTCCTGTCTCTGCCGCTGTTAAAGTAGTAGCAATTGTCTCTAAATCACGCATCTCTCCTACTACAATAACATTAGGATCCTGTCTTAAAGCTCTTCTTAAAGCCTCAGGAAATGAATGAGTATCAGAATAAACCTCACGTTGCTTTATTACGCTTTTTTTATTAGTATGATAAAACTCTATAGGGTCCTCAATACAAATAATTATCTCCTCCCTTTCTTTATTAATTACATCAATCATTGCCGCCAGAGTTGTGCTTTTTCCCATTCCTGTGGGACCGGTAACTAATACTAATCCATTGGGTTTTCTAATCAAATCATAAGCTACCGGAGGAACTCCTAACTCATCTAAACTGGGTATGGAATGAGGTATACGACGAAAAGCGGCTTCTACATTTCCCTTCTGATAATGCACATTCACCCGAAAACGATCCATTCCCGGCATAGAAAAAGAGAAATCAAGTTCTTTATCCTTCTCAAATATTGCTTTCTGATCATCAGTAAGGATACTGTAAATCAATGCCTTTGTCTCCTCTCCTGTTAATGACTTTATATCTAAAAAATGTAAATTACCATCGATACGCAGAATAGGAGGACTGTTAACAGTAATATGCAAATCACTCGCCTTTCTCTCCATAGTAATCTTAAATAGGGTATTCATATCAATCATTTTTTTCCTCCT
>CAZJOV010000027.1:0-4694 GCA_964547735.1 uncultured Planctomycetia bacterium
ACCACATCCTTTATATACACAAAATCTCTCTTTTGCTCTCCATATTTAAAAAGGCGCGGCCTTCTTCCCTCTTTCATCTGAAGATAAATTTGATAAATCATACTACTTGCCTTTTTCTTGTGTTTTTCTCCTTTCCCATATACATTAAAATAACGCAAGCCTACAATGGGAATAGAGGTTTTTCCAGCTAACTTCAAAACCTCCCTATCGCAAAGATATTTAGAATAAGCATACATATTTAAAGGATTCACTTTTTGGTTTTCTTTCATTGGCAACTCTTTACTTTTCCCATAAACTCCGGCAGAGGAAGCATAAACTAATCTAATTTTTTTCTTAAGGCAATAATTTAAAACATTTTTAAATCCTAAGTAATTTACTTTCATCATTAATCTATCATCAGCTAAGGTTGTATCGGTAACTGCCGCCTCATGGATTATGGCATCAAGAGAAGGTAGTTTTTTAAAAGTATTCTCCTCACTAATATCAGCAACAATCACCTCACAATTTAAGCCAATGATATTTTTAAAATCAGCAGAATAAAAATTATCTAAAATGAAAACTTTTGCTCCTTTTTTAGCTAAAGCTAAAGCAATATTAGAACCAATAAAACCTGCTCCTCCGCTAACAAGAACCCGCATGGTTAAAATTTAATACTCATTGCTTTATAAGGACAACCTGAAACACAAATCCCACAGGCAATACATCTCTCCTTAATAAATTCTACCTTAAAACTTGCTTCATCTCTTACTAAAGCCTGTGTGGGACATAAAGGAATACAGACCCCACAATCTACACATTTATCTTTATCCATAGACACATCTTGAGAAAGAGGCTGAACCTTCACTCCCGTATCTTCTAAAAATTCCATACCTTTTAAAAATTCCTCCTCATTCCCTCTAATTTCCAATACTAACACCCCCTCTTCCTTGGGGTTAACTTCTGCTTTTAAAATATTGAATTCTAAACCGAAATCTTTTACTAAACGATAAACAATTGGCTTATCTACAAGTTCCTTAGGAAAATGCAAAACTACACGTCGCTTAGTCATTTTCAACTTTTCTTTCTTTTAAAGGTTTAAATCTATATCCAGAATCTGCTGAAGGAAGAGGCGCTACTGGCTTACTTAATAAGAATTTTCCTTCTTTAATCCAATTTTTTAAAATATTAGCAATTTCTCTTGCTTTCTTGATGCTTGAAAGGCAACCTGTGGGAACTTCCTTATTGGCTATTTTTATTCTTCCTGATTTAAGTTCTGCGTAACTGACAAATCCTAAAATTTCTTCCTTACCTTGAGGGTAAGCCGACGAATAATCTACAACAGGAGAAAACATTTCATTTTCATCCACACAAACATAGGAAAGAATCTCCTCATTAAGTATAGGTATAGGAATTCCTACTCCTACACTGAGACTTACTCCATATCCATAGATAGAAACACCTCTAAGCCAGTGAGAACTCATCTCTTTTAAATTTCCAATCAAAGCCAATGTTCCTGCCGGGAATTTGGGAATTCCCTTCTCTGTTCTCTCTACGCAAGGATTATGTTGTGTCCCCCACCAAGCAACAAAACCACAAGTTCCGGCAAGAAAAATTTTTGTTCCGATACCTATAGTTTTATAATAAGGATCATTCAATAAAGGATTCAGCTTCCCACAGGTAGAATAGTTAGCATTTCCCAAATTAGGTTTTAAAACTCCCATATAGGTGTAGATAACGTGGGAGGAGGCATTTACGGCAACATTATAATTCTGATAACAATTACGTAAATTAAATAACACTGCCTCATTCAAATCTTTAATATTTATATAAGTTTTTAAATATTTTCGTGGATAACAATCTGTATCATAGGTAGTCGCCTCAAGAATTAAATCTTTGCCTTCAACAAGTTCCTGAATTAGGTGTCCTCCTCCATAGCGAAACTCCCCTGGATATATCTGATTGCGAGGATCTTCTTCTGGCAGGCTTGATGCTCCCAAAAATAAATCGGAAGCAGCAAATCCAGGATAGCAAGAAACTTTATTTAATGTGACTTTTCCTCCGCCTAATTTTATTCTTGGCTTTGGATGTCCAATATTAAAGTAAATTCCACTTGAACACATCGGTCCAAAAGTAGCGGTAGTGACAACATCTACTAATTGTGCTGTTTTTTTAGCTCCTTTCTCCTTCACAATATCTAAAATCTCCTCTGCAGTAACAACTACTGCTTCTCCCTTCCCAATTCTTTCATTTATCTCCTCTATCGTCTTCATCTTTCTATTTTCTTTTCTAATTCCTCTATTCTTTTCTCTAAGCGATGTAAAACTTCAATTACTGGATCTGGTAATTTATTATGGTCTAAATCTACCCCACTAATTCTTCTTATTTTTTTTAAAGTTACTCTTGCGGGAACCCCCACCACTGTAGAATACTCAGGAACATCATTTATTACTACTGAACCGGCTCCAATTTTTGCTCCTTCCCCCACCTTAATAGGGCCTAAAAGAATTGCTCCTGCTCCAATTACTACATTATTACCAATTGTGGGGTGCCTCTTTCTCTTTTCTCTTGAAACACCTCCTAAAACTACCCCTTGATAAATCAAAACATCATCACCAATCTCTGCTGTCTCCCCAATAACCACTCCCATCCCATGGTCAATAAAAAATCTTTTTCCGATTCTTGCTCCCGGATGAATCTCTACTCCGGTTAAAAAGCGAGCAATGTGGGAAATAAAGCGAGCCAAATTTTTAAAGTTTTTTCTCCAAAACCAATGAGCAATTCTATAACTCCAGATAGCATGAAGCCCCGGGTAGCACAAAATCACCTCCCATGTGTTTCTTGCTGCCGGATCCTCACGAAAGACAGTGCGAATATCTTCTTTAATACGAGAGATTACTCCCATCTTATCCTAAACAGGGCTTTCTGCCTTTATTTTTTTTTCTGCGAGAACGCCATCTTAACTTACGTTTTCTCTTTTTCTTGCCCATCTTTTTACTCCTTATTTATAGAAAATAGAATAAAGGATTTTGGGAAATTTGTCAATTATTTTAAAAGGATTTAGAGGAAAAAAATATCTATTCTTTTTATCTTTCCTTGACGAACTTCATAACTTAGAGGAGGAGGGATAAAATCCTCTTCTAAAATCACCCTTCTTCCGTCTTTCCTGAATATTTCTATCTTCTCAATTTTTAAGTCGTAGGTGTTCTTTCTTTCGGGATTGTGATAGATTACCCAAACGGAAGAAAACAATTTAAAAGCAAAGACAGAAGGGGACAGTCTTATTCCTTCTTCAGCTAAAAAAACCTCCTTAGTAGTGAACAACTCTTTACAAAGAATGGGAGAAAATTTAATATAGAGGTTGTTCCTCTCATCAACATAAAAAGGCCTTTCCCCTAAACACATTAAAATCCAGATATTTAGAACCTCAGTCGTTGCTCCTGTCAGACGAGCGATAAAACCCCTTCCCCACAAAGAGGAATCACAACTCGCACTACTTACCAGAAAGGAAGAGTTCTCCAGCATATTTCTTCCATATAAGAGAGGATTCAGAAAACATACAAAACAATTAAAAAAATTCTTGAAGAATTCCTTATAGAGACCACTTTTTAAAAGTTCTAAAAGATACTTGTATTCCATATGGAGCCAGATAGATTCATTTTCCAACCATCCCCGTGGGAAAACTTTAATTCTTCCTATCTCCAAAGGAGTTTTCTCTAAGGAAGCATTGAGACGAAACATCTTCAATCTTTTATCATATAAAGAAGATTTTTTTACTTTCTTTGCTAAATCTTTCTCTTTATTTACTCTTAATCCACTGACAATTGCCTCCAGAAATAAAGGTAACCTGACGTGTTTAAATTTTTTAATCTTAACTTCCTCTCCATCTATTACTAAATCTTTCTCTTTTACCTGATAAATAAAGTAAGTATAATAAAGCCTTTCCTTTGTTCTTGCTTTCCTTATTCCGTAATCCAATTTCTTCTCCGCATAAACTAAAAACTCCTCCAATTCAGAGAAAAGAATTTCTTTTTTCTCTCCTTTTATTCCCCAAAATACTTTCTCTCTAAAAATTTCTTTCTGACGGTTAGAATTCTGCCACCACCATAATTCTCTATTTTTTTTCAAAGAAAAATATTGAAAAAGTATCTTTCTAATCTCGGTAAAGAAAGTAAAGAGTTCCCTGCACACTTCTACTTTTTCTATTCCCATCCTCTTCAAAGAAAAAATTGCCTTCTTTAAAATATCTATTGCTCTTTTTAGCTCCAAGGTTTCGCATAAAGAAGAACCCAAAAGTGCAGGTAACCCATTTAGGGAATCACACCAACCGGGCTTGTCTGCCTCCATCTCAATCCCGATACCTGAAAAATCAAGGGAAGAAATTTTATTAAGAATGAGACTTAAAAGTTTCTCTAAAAGATTCGTCCTGTAAATTACTCCCTTACCATAATTTGTGCGTAAAAAATTTTTAAATCTTTCTCTTTTCTCTATTAATTCTTTTTTCTCTTTTACTTTTTCCAAAGAATCAAGCTGATATAGCTTTCCTTCTTTTATAGCATAACGCTGGCATCTTTTTTTGACTTTTACCTCATCATCCCAAAACATAAATTTTGTATCTAAGAACAATTCTCTTTTTTTATCAGGAAAAAAGTAAAGGAAACTCTCAATTAAATCTAAATTATATCGCCAATGGTCTATCCAGAATCCTTCTCCAAATT
>CAZJOV010000028.1:0-4572 GCA_964547735.1 uncultured Planctomycetia bacterium
TTTTATGAAGGTCTTTATGCTTATGCTTTTCCTCATTTTGGAGCAGCACGTATGGGAGCGCCAATGAATGCTTTTTTAAGATTTGATAGAAGTCCGGTAAGGATGCGTTCTCAAATTTATGAGCCGGATTATATAGTTGTAATTGATCCTACATTACTCTATAGTGAAAATTGTTTTAAAGGGCTGAAAAAAGAAGGAATAGCTATTGTGGCAATAAGAGAAGGTATGAGTTTTTCTATTCCTGAAGGGATAAATATAGTTACTTTAGAGGCAGAAAAGATTGCTCAAGAAATAATCGGAAAGCCCTTTTCTAACACAGTGCTTTTGGGAGCTTTTTCCAAAGCTACTGGAGAAATAAAACTGGAATCTGTTCTTAAGGCAGTGGAAAAAAGATTTAAAGAAAAGTTAGAAGTTTTAGAGAAAAATTTGGCAGCAGTAAAGAAAGGATATGAGTTAGTAAAGGTTTAAGATGTTTGCGCCATTGGTAGCAAAACCGGGTTCTTCTAAAGATAACAAAACAGGCTCCTGGAGGACACTTAAAAAACCAAAGTTTTTGCATAAAAATTGTATTGGATGTGGAATGTGTAAATTAATTTGTCCGGAGGCTTGCGTTAACAAAAAAGATAGAAATTTTTACGAACCAGATTATTCCTATTGTAAGGGATGTGGATTATGTAGTTATATATGTCCAAAGAAAGATATTATAATGGTTAAGGAGGAAGAGTGAGAAAGTTCTTAGAAGGCTCTCATGCGGTAGCAGAGGCAGTAAAATTGTCACGAGTTGGTGTAATTTCTGCTTATCCTATTACTCCCCAAACACATATCGTAGAAAGATTAGCTGAATTTGTTGCTGACGGAGAACTTAACGCTCAATTTATAAATGTTGAAAGTGAACATTCTGCAGCGAGTGTGGTTTTGGGAGCAGAAGCTACGGGTGTGCGCGCTTTTACAGCTACAAGCTCTCAAGGGTTAATTTTGATGAGCGAGGTTCTTTTTAACATTGCTGGGCTTCGCCTTCCTCTGGTTTTAGTTTGTGCTAATCGCGCATTATCTGCCCCCATAAATATCTGGAATGACCATCAGGATGCTATTGCTTTGCGTGATAGTGGCTGGATTCAGTTTTATGCTGAAAATAATCAAGAAGTGCATGATTTTATTTATCAGGCTTATAAGTTGGCTGAGAATCCGGAGATTATGCTTCCAGTAATGGTAAATATGGATGGATATATTTTGACCCATGGGATGGAGCCGGTAGATATTCCTTCCCAAGAGAAAATAGATGAGTTTTTGTCTCCCTATACTCCTCCTTATAAATTAGACGTAGAGAATCCTTTAAGTATGGGGCTTTTAGGAGACCCTACAGTATATTTAGAGACAAGATATGCAATTCAGAAAACTTTAGAAGATGTCTTAAAGCTCATTCCTCAGATTGGTGAAGATTTTGAATCTATTTTTGGGAGAAAGGGAGTAGCTCTTCTGGAGAAATACAGGATAGATGGTGCTGAGGATGTGATTGTGGCGATGGGTTCTGTTTGCGGAACAGTTAAGGATTTTATTGATAAAAAAAGGAAAGAAGGTTTTCCTTTAGGGCTTCTTAAAATAGTTACTTATCGTCCTTTTCCCAAAGAAGAGATTTTTAGTTTCTTAAAAGATAAAAAAAATGTCTTTGTTTTGGAAAAAGCAATTTCATTGGGAAGCAACGGTCCTTTATATACGGAGATAAAATCTCTTTTTAAAAATAGTTTGCCAAAAATTTGCGGATTTATTGCTGGGTTAGGAGGAAGGGATATTACCTTTAATACATTAGAAGAGATGCTTGCTGTAGGAAGGAAAGAGATGGTAAGTAGTTACTTTTTGGATGTGAATCATACTTTATTGAGAGATAAATTTTTTATTTAGTATGATGGAGAATCATTTATTTGTAGCAGGACACACTGCTTGTGGAGGTTGTGGACAGGCAATAGCTGCTCGATTAGTAGTAGATACTTTAGGTAAGAATACTATTGTCTGTAATGCCACCGGATGTTTGGAGGTTTTTTCTACAAAGTGTCCCCAATCAAGCTGGAGGATTCCTTGGATTCATTCTCTTTTTGAGAATGCAGCTGCTGTAGCCAGTGGAGTGGAAGCAGCTTTAAAATATTTGGGAAGAGAAAATATAAATGTTTGTGCTTTTGCTGGAGATGGAGGGACTTCTGATATTGGGCTTCAGGCTTTAAGTGGGATGCTGGAGAGAGGTCACAATGTTTTATTCTGTTGTTTTGATAATGAAGCTTATATGAATACAGGGATACAAAGAAGCGGCCTGACTCCTTATGAAGCTTCAACTACTACATCTCCGGCAGGAAAAATATGGCGAGGAAATTGGCGTAAGAAAAAGCCTGTTGTGGAGATATGCGCTTCTCATTTCATTCCTTATTCTGCCTCCGCCTCGGTAGGTTTTCCTCAAGATTTGCAAAGAAAAGTTAAAAAAGCAGCCTCCATCCGTGGCCCTAAATATATTCAGATACATTGCCCCTGTCCTTTAGGATGGGGATTTGATGCTTCTCTGACTTTAGAGATTGCTAAAAACGCCGTATTTGCAGGTTTATATCCTCTAGTGGAATATGAATATGGAGAAGTAGTTAAGGTATTTAAGATAGGAAACAATAAAAAGCCTGTAGATGAATATATTAAATTTCAAAGAAGATTTCGCCATCTTCTTAAAGATGAAGAGGCCTTAGAAGAATTACAAAAGATAGCAGACAAAAACATAGAGTATTATAAGTTGGTTTAAAGATGAGGAAAGAATACTTTATTATGAGAAATCCTTTTTGAAGCTATGGAAAATGTTTGTTTATGGATTATGATGAAGATGGAACAAGGAGGAAAACATGAGGATAATGATTGATGAAAACGCTTGTGTAGGATGCGGTTTATGTGTAAACAGTTGTCCTGATTGCTTTGAGATGGGAGAAAATGGTATCGCCAAGGTTAAATCCCAAGAATGCACAGGATGTGATGTTAAAGAGGTTGCTACTCAGTGTCCAGTAAATGCTATTAAGATTGAAGAATAAATTCATTGAGAAGAATAGAAAGAGTTAAAGATCTGTAAATTAAATTCTTTCTCCAGGCGGGCAAATAATTTTATCTTTTCTATAATCTCCTTTTGAAGGTATATTTTTTCTTTGTATTTGTCTTTTTCTTTAAGAAATTTCTCTTTCTGGATTGGTGTTATATCTTCTACCTTTATAATATAGACACCATGGTTAGATAAAAATGGTTGAGAAAGAACTACTCCTTTTGAGGAAGAAAATATTTTTTTGTTAAGCTTATTATCCAACCCCACCCCTTCTATATAGTCATAATATTTAAAATAGTTGCTTTCTTTGTATTCTAACTTGTAATCCTTGGCTAACTCTTTAAAATCCCTAATCCCTTTTTCTTGAATTTTACTAAGTATTTTTTTAGCGAATTTTTCTGTTTCTTTCTGTGTTTTTTCTTTAATAAATTTCTCTTTTACTTTTTCTTTTATTTCCTCATAAGAAGGAATGTATTCTTTTTTTTCTTCTATTTTTTCTAATATAATGTAATTTTCATTGATTCTTAAGAGTTGGCTAAGACGACCTAAAGGCAAAGAAAAAGCTATTCTTACCAGATTAGGTTCCCATCCTACTCCTTCTATAGGGGTGTTCAGAGTGAGGTAGTCTGATTCGTTATAATTTAAGTTCATTTTTTTACTTAATTCTTTTATTGATTTTGCCTTTCTCATTAACTTTGCCAATTTCTCTTTCATTCTCTCATAATCATTTTGGGAAAGAAGAATATATCTTATTTTTACTTTAGGTTTTTGTTTGAAAAGAACTTTGTTTTTTTGGTAATAAGATTTAATTTCTTCTTCTTTTACCTCTTGTTTTTTGAATTTATTATAAGGAATAAAAAGAAAAGAAATTTTTGCTTTTTGATTTTCTTTTTTATATAGTTCTAAAACTTCCTCCTCACTTACCCTTATCTTTATAAGTTTATTCCACAACTTTTCAATCATTAACATTCTTCTTACATACTCCTCAAATTTTCGGGGATCGACCCTGAGACGATACCTTAGGAAGCGGAGATATCTTTCTTGATCGAACTTCTCTGAACCGAACATTTCCCTGATTCTTTTAATTACTTCCTCATCAGTGACAGTAATTTTCTCTTTTTTTACTTTCCACAATAGAAGATATAGACGCCAGGCTTGAGCTTCTATCTGGGGATATCCAAAATTTCTCCCTATAGTAAGTAAAAGATGCAGGCGAGCCATATCAATATAAGGAGAGAACTCGTTTCTTCGGATAGTATGATTTTCTATTTTTCCCAAAATTCCCTTCTTTCGGGAGGAAAGGTAAGTCAAACTCCCCCATAAAATAAAGGCGGGTATAATTATAATTACTAATACTCCCAATATTCTCTTTATATGGCGAGTTTTAAATTTAGTAAGCATTATAATAAAATAATACCTTTATTATAGAAAAATGCAAGTTTTTAGTGATTTTTAAAGAAAATTTTCTTGCTTAGAAGACTTCCTGTGTTATAATTTTCTAAATTGTTTAGTTC
>CAZJOV010000029.1:0-4369 GCA_964547735.1 uncultured Planctomycetia bacterium
CTTCTTTGATAAATCTTCGGGGTGACAGCGAAGTGAGGTTATCTTCTTTGGTTTTCCTACGAACGGAGCGTCATGGAGGGGCAGAGCCCCTATGATATTATAAGGAGGGGTGGCCGAGTCCGGTTTAAGGCGGCGGTCTTGAAAACCGCTTCTCACAATTTGTGGGACGGGGGTTCAAATCCCTCCCCCTCCGCCAGATTGCTATCATTATGGATGTTTATCAAGCGATTAAAAATAGGTATAGTTGTAGAAGTTATAAGAAAGAGCCTGTTCCTGAAGAAAAGTTAAACAAAGTATTGGAAGCAGCAAGATTTGCCCCTTCTGCTCATAATGAACAGGCATGGAAATTTGTAGTAGTTAAAGAAGAGAAAAAAAGAAAAAAATTGGCGGAGGCAGCTTTAAATCAAGCCTTTGTTGCAGAAGCCCCTGTTGTAATTGCTGCTGTTGCTTTGAATCCTAAGGAGATGATGACTTGCGGTGTCCCTTCCTATGCTGTAGATTTGGCTATTGCTGTTGACCATATGACTTTGGCAGCTGTAGAGGAAGGATTAGGAACTTGTTGGATTGGAGCATTCACCCAGGATAAAGTGAGAGAGATTTTAGAGATTCCTGAAAAGTATAAAGTAGTAGCTTTATTGTCTCTTGGCTTTCCTGCCTTATCCTCCCCTCTAAAATTAAGAAAAAGTTTGGAAGAAATAATTTGCTACGAAAAATTCTCTGAATAAGAATTATCTTGATAAACCTGTTAGAATAAACTGGATGATGTAAAGTATTTTGTGGATTTTCCCCTTGACAGAGTAATAAAAAGTAACCTTCTGTATTTAGGGATAATTAAACCCAAATTTTTCTAATGAAAGATTTGGGATTAAGAAGTCCACAATTTCTTGGCACTATGCTTTTGGAAAGAAACTTGTTTTCTTTTATGAAAGCTATTATAATTAATTTCAGAGGAGGTTAATTATAAAGAAAGTTAACATATGCGTTAGGAAAGGAGGAAAATGAAGGGTAACTTCTGGAAACTTTTAAAAGCCCTCTTTCTCTTTTATCTGGCAATATTTTTCAATATTTGTGTTTTTGGAAAAGAGATAAGAGTAGGGTATGGTTATTCCACAAATCCGGATGTAAAAATAGCTGTTCAGGAGGCTTTTTCGAAGACAAAGGAGCGGTTGGGAACTTCTCCTGATTATCTTATTTTGTTTTCCACAGTAGATTACGATTTAGAAAAACTTTTAAAAGAAGTAAGAAAAATAGCAGGGCAGAAAACTAAAATTTATGGAAGCACTTCCTGTTTAGGAGTATTGACCAAGGAAGGATTTCATAGAGGAGAAAAAGGTGCATTAGCAATGTTGGGGGTAGTTTCAAAAAGAATAATTTTTGGAGTAGGAGGCGCGGATTTAGATAAATTCTCTCCTCAAGAAGCCGGGAAAAAAGCAATAACTTTGGCTATTAAGAATGCTCGAAAATCTTTTGCTGAAAAACCACGTTTGGTTTTAATTACTGCTGCCCCTGGTTATGAAGAAGACATTTTAAAAGGAATTTCAGAAGTTGTAGGGGAAGATGTTCCTTGTATAGGAGGAAGTTCTGCAGATAATACGATTGAAGGAAAATGGGCGCAATTTTGCAATGATGAAGTATATAAAAATGGTGTAGTGCTAACTGCTATTTATACCGATTTAAAGATAGGCATCTCCTATCAAAGTGGATATGAAAGGACAGTAAAAACAGGAATTGTTACCAAAGCGAAAGGAAGAGTCATTTACGAAATAAATAATAGACCCGCAGCTGAGGTTTATAACGAATGGGTGGATGGCACCCTATCTGATTTTTTAAAAACAGGAGGAAAGATTTTAGCAAAAACTACTTTTACTCCTTTAGCAAAAGTAATCAAGGGAAGAGCGGATAGCTGGTATTTTCTATCCATTCATCCTTTATCATTTAATCTTCCTGAAAAATCTTTAAGTGTTTTTGCCAATGTAAAGACAGGTGAAAGAGTAGAACTTATGAGAGGTGATTGGGGGATGCTTCTAAATAGATGTTTTTCTACGCCAAGATTAGCTTTAAGAAGCTCTAAAATCAAAGAAGAAAATGTTGCTTTCGGGATATTTACTTTTTGTGCAGGAACGATGTTGGCTATTCCTGAAGAGGAGAGGGGAAAGATTTCTCTTTTGGTAGATAAAGTTCTAAAAGGAGCTTCTTTTATAGGAACTTTTACCTTTGGAGAACAGGGATTTGTTCCTGGAGTAGGCAACATCCATGGAAATCTGGCAAGTTCTATGGTAATATTCAGTAAAAATGAGTAGAAGAAAGATTACTTTATTCAGTAAAATATTTTATCCTATAGTTTGCTTTTTCACCTTAGTAGGGATAATAGTTTTATTTCTTTTTATAAGGTCTCAGACAAAGAATATGGAGAAAAATTTAATTGAAGAGCATATTTTATTAGCTCAAGTAGTTGCTCTTCAGATTGAAAGTAGTTACCATAAAGGTATGTGGCCATTTTTGATTTTAAAAAAACTTACTGAGTATAAAAACATAGTCTTCTGGAGATTGGTAAACTCAAAAGGAGAGGTAGAGTTAGCGGATGAGACAAAGTTATGGGGAGAAAAAATTAAAGATTTAGATTTTAAAACAAACAAGCTGATAGTTAAAAATGGAGTTTTGCCTTCTACGGAAAAAAGAATAAAAATAATTGTCTATCCTCTTAATATAAAAGAAGAAAGGAAAAATTGGACATTATGGTTAGGAATTTCTTTGGAGTCTGTTAGGAAAGCAGAAAAAGAATTAATTCTTGCAGGAATTACTTTATTTCCCTTAATTCTTTTTGTGTTATACCTTTTCCCTTTTTATTTAGCTAAAAGTGTAACTGTGCCCATAAAAAAACTAGTAAAAGCTACTGAAATAGTAAGTGGAGGGGATTTGGATTATACTATTAAAGTTAAAAGCAGAGACGAGATAGGTATTTTGATGGGTGCATTTAACAAAATGGTAAAAATGCTGAAGAAGACGACCGTTTCTCTTAATTACTTTGAAGAGATAATAAATACTATGGGGGAAGCTTTGATGGTGACTGATTCTCAAGACAGAATTGAGCTTGTAAATCAAGCTGCTCAAGACTTGTTAGGATATAAGAAAGACGAGCTTTTAGGTAAAAATATGAATTCAGTAGTTTCGATTGTTTCTTATTTTGCTTCTCCACAGGAATCTGAAAAGATGCGAAGTTCTATAGAAGCTATTTGGCGTATAAATAATGGTAGAGAATTCCCGGTTCTCTGTAGTTGTTCGGAGGTAAGAGATAAAGAAGGGAGGGTTGTTAATAAAATATACATAGTAAGAGATGTTACCCATATTAAAAAGACAGAGGAAGAGTTAATTGAAGCTTACAAAGAGTTAAAAAAAGTTCAAGATGAGTTGATTCAGAGTGAGAAGGTAGCTTTGATTGGAAAACTGGCCTCAGGTGTAGCTCATGAAATAAAAAATCCTTTATCAATCATCTTACAAGGAATCTATTTGGTAGATAATGTGGTTCTTGAGAAAAATTCAGAGTTAAAGGAAACAATAGAAATGATAAAAGAAGCTGTAAGGAGAGCAGATAATGTGATTAGACGTATTCTAAACTATGCTCGAGCTTCAAAATTAATTCTTCAACCACAAAGGATTTGTGAGGTTATAGATGAGGGGCTTTCTTTGGTAGAACAGCAATTAAAGCTTAAGAATATAGAGATAGAAAGAGAATATCCTTCAAAGCCCATTTTAATAGAAACTGATAAGGTGATGTTAAGTCAGGTTTTTTTGAATTTAGCTACCAATTCTCAAGATGCTATGCCTCAAGGGGGAAAGATAAAAATAAAGGTGTATGAAGAGGAAGATTTCTGTATAGTTGAGTTTGAGGACACAGGAGAAGGTATTCCTCCTGAGCGTTTATCAAAGATTTTTGAACCTTTTTATACTACAAAGAGAGCAGGCGAGGGTACAGGTTTAGGTTTAGCTATGGTAGAATTAATAATTGCCAGACACAATGGTAAGATAGACGTAGAAAGCCAGTTAGGCAAAAGAACTAAATTTATAATTAAATTGCCCAAATTAAAAGAAGAAAGAAGGAAAGACAAAAAAGATTTTTCCTAATTGATGACGGGGAAAATTTACTATTTTGTAGACCCAGAACTGTCAGAGCATTTGATTTAGAATTCAATATCTTAGTATATTAAGGGAAGAATTTGTAGAGAATCTTAGGGAATATGCCTTGTCAAGTGATATCCTTGAGTCTGTTGCTTAAAGAGGATGTTCCCTTCAACCAATCACACCTTTCGGATGGGCAAAATCACCCTAATTATAGAAATATGCGGTCTTTGACCGCGAAATATGTTCGCTG
>CAZJOV010000030.1:0-4107 GCA_964547735.1 uncultured Planctomycetia bacterium
CCAGCCAGCAGTTGCCGAATTCCAGCTTGCCCCATCAGAAGAACTCCACACATCATTATAATAACTCCCATCATATCCCCCCATCACCCACATCTTATTATCAAAAACCACTACTCCAAAACTACTTCTTGCCGGCCAGCCAGCAGTTGTTGAATTCCAGTTTCCACTCACATCTTCTATATCCACTCTCCCTTTTCCTATTACATTTCCTTCCTTATCTATAATATCAAATATGTGTCCTGAGTAACTGGTTATTAATGTATCTGTAGGTGAAGATTTGATTTCTTCAAACATTGCCTCAGTTTCTTTCATCACCAGAGAATAATTGCTGGTATGTTCAGATAAAAAAAGGACATTATTGAAAGCCAGAAGAGAATAAACGACAACTATTCCCAGAATCATACCGGCAATGGCGATTTCTACTAAGGTAAGGGTTTTTTTATTCAACCTTTCCTCCTCCCAAATTTATATCTCCTGCGGTAATCGTCAGGGTAGGGGAAGAGCTATTTAAAGGAGTGATAATCGTCTGATGCACAAAAGGGTCACGGTGAGTAAAATCATAATCATAGCCTAACTCAATAGTAAGATTTTTATTTATCGTTATATTATCGCTAAGTGTTCCTTTAGCTACTCTTAAAGTATCTCCTGGATTAGCATCATTTATTGCCGAGGCCAGGTCAGGATAATATTTATTCTGATTGACATTATACACTTGAGAAGCTGTCGCCAGCCTTCTTAAAGTGGTTTCAATTGTTTTCCCCGGTCTTATCTCGTATTTTCCTGTAGAGTAAACCCAGAGCCTTCCTTTATAAGCGTTATTTCCCGCATCAAAGATAAATTGAATTTTTACCTCAAATTTAGCATTGTTATCTAGGGTAGTTTCATTTATAAGAGTATACTGAGCATCTTTATCGGAAGAATCAGGAGTAATGCTTACTCCAGAAATATCCCCATCACTCCAGCTTCCAGAGGTTTTGAAGTCATCTTCTAACATTAAAAAAGCCTGTTCCATTCCTGCCAGAGCTGCGTAATGGGCAAAAAAGAGAGATTTATCTCTTTCTAAATTTTTATTCTCATAGATTGCTCTCACCGTCGTGCTGGCTAAATATAAAGAGATAGTTATAAGGATTAAAGTAATTACAATTAAAGCTACTCCCCTTCTCATCTTTTAATTTTGAGGATAAATCTTTACTTCCATATTATATTCTATCTCACGATTCAAAAAAATCACATATTTTTCTGCTACCAGAGCCACTCTTATATAATTACTCCCGGCAGGATGTTCTATCTGCATATCTTTAATATTTTGAGCAATAATCTTGGGGCCACAAACTGTATTTGAAGAGTTATCAACTATTGCTTTTTTAATATAATTACCCTCCAGATAATAGCGAAAATAATGGTCCGAACAATCTGTTCCTTCCCAGAAAGCTCCCCAGGTGGTTTCCATTGTTTGGGGGTCAACACTTAAAGGCACCTGAAACTTTATCTCATCAGGATTGTTGTCTAAAATAGTCAGATGAGAGAATGAACTTGCTTTAAGATTTTCTCCTATGGTATCTAAGGCTCTTTTTGTTTCCCGAGAAAGAGAAAGTATTGCCTGCGCCGTGCGGTCGCTAATCTGATTGGTATGCAGAACCCCATAAGTAATTCCTACAATAATTGTTAAAAGAGAGACTGCTATCATCATCTCCACCAGAGTTAGGCTTTTTCTCATTTCCATTTTGAGTATATAATAATTATTTAAATTAGTCAAATAGACTCCTGTAAGATTTAAAAAAAATATGGTATAATTTAGATGGATTATGAGTTCAAAAATTATAAAAATCTTTTCTTTTCTTCTTCCCCTTTTTCTTTTTAAAAGCGCTTTATCCCAGGACCCTCTCCCGGCTAAAATAGATGTTTCCGGAGAGACAGAGATATCTATAGGGAAAGGCCTGGTTTTAAAACCTGTTCCCCAAACCAGTTCACCTCCTTCAGATGCTCAACTGGGAGATTTATATTTTGATGGGAGCTCTCTTTATACCTGGGATGGCTCATCCTGGCAGGTAGTCTCAGAGGAAGGAGACCTTTTTTACAATGATGCTGACAACTCTTTATATTTTTACAATGGAACCGAATGGCAGAGGTTGGGAGGAGGAGAGGGTCCTAAAGCAGTGGGAACAAGAATCGTTGCTGCTTGCGATTCTTTAGATTCAACCCGGGATGGCATCAATCCCTGTCTCTGTGATGGTTCTGCCTGCAGTAATCCTCGTGCAGACTATACCTGTGATGGAGTTGATGACCAGCAAGAGATTAATCAGGCAATACAGGAAATCGCTAATGCTGGATTGGGGGGTTCAGTATATTTACTGGCAGGAACGTATAATATAAGTGATGTTTTATTGGATGGACAAACCACACCTGGAATCAATTTGAAGTCAAATATCTCCTTAATCGGTGAAGGAGCAGGCACAGTTTTAAAGGCAGTCTCTTCTTCTAATTATAATGTAATTAACGCTCATGGAACTTCTACTAATCATTTATCAGGGATTTTAATCTCTCAATTAAGAATAGATGGGAATAAAGATAATGTTTCGGGCTCAAATTTTGGTATTTCTTTTGAATATGTGGATGATTCTAAAATGACCAAGCTCTGGGTTGAGAATTTAACTTCTTCTGGTATGAGACTGGAAAACTCATCTTGTAATATTCTCTCCAAAAGTTTTTTTCTAAAGAACGGCTCTGACGGAATATATCTTTTCTCTTCGCAGGATAATATCATTTCCAAAAGCAATTTCAGCGAAAACGGATATGCAGGTATAAAATTGGAGTCTTCCGATAACAATATCATTGATTCCAATATCGTTTATAAGAATGACGATAAAGGGATACTTCTTAATTCCTCAAGCAACAACATCATTTTGGGCAACAATATCTCTTACACACAAGATTGGCACGGGCTTCAGCTTTATAATTCTTCTCAGTTTAATATTGTCTACGGGAATAATATAAATAATAATGAGAAGGGCTTTTTAGTAAATCTGAGCTCAAGCCACAATCTTATCTCTTCCAATGTGATTACCCTTTCTTCATCTGCTTCTGATTATGGAATAAGAGTTTATCAATCAGACAATAATCTTTTGGTGGGAAATAATATTTATGATGAAGAGACAAACAATGCATCCTTATCCATTGCTAACTCATCAGAAGTCCTTATTGCCTCAAACCTTATAAATTATCCAGGAAGTCCTGAGTATGGGATTGAGATTGACTCTGCCTCTTCAGATAACTACCTTGCAGGAAATCAGGTAATTGATTCAGATGCAGATGCTCCAGGAAAAATTGAAGATGGGGGAACAGAGACAAAATATACCCAGAAAGAAAAGATGACTCTGGAAGCAAGGCAGTTTAATATAAGCTCAAGCCCTTATGAGTTAGATGTCACTACTTCTCCTCGCAGTTTCGTAAAACTTAATCCTGACTCAGATATTACTTTAACATTTAAAGATGGAAAGTCCGCAGGCGACCTTTTAATTGTAGAAAATATCTCTTCCAATGATATTACTATAAACGAGGCAGACAGTAACATTAATTTAGAAGCATCGACTTTAACTTTAGAACGATACGAGACTTTAGAATTAATCTGGAATGGCACAAAGTGGATTGAGGTAAAATATGTGGATAGACCGTAGAAATATGTGGCCTCTGGCCACGAAAATTTATGGAAATAGGTTGAAATTTATAGAAATTTATAGAAATATGTCCGCTTATAAAGCAAAAAATAATAAACTGCTATGAATACAAAAAATTTCAAAAAATTTCAAAAAATTTCAACAAATTTCTATCAATTTCGTAGCCGAAGGCTACAAATTTCGCGGCCACAGGCCGCATATTTCCACAAATTTCTATCTATTTCTATCTATTTCTATCTATTTCTATCTATTCTTTTCCCTGTTTTCTCTGCCAAATTGACTGTTCCTGATAGCTTAATTGTAGAAAGGACCCTTTATCTGGTTCCTCAGAGCTCTGCTCCCTCCAGCCCTCAAGCTGGCCAGATTTATTACGACAACAGTGAAGATGCAGTTAAATACTGGGATGGAGAAAAGTGGGTTTCTTTATCAGGGG
>CAZJOV010000031.1:0-4095 GCA_964547735.1 uncultured Planctomycetia bacterium
AATCAGAGTCCTTATGAAGAAGGCTGGATAGTAAAAATAAGGATTGAGGACAAAAAAGAAGTGGAGAATTTACTTGATGAGATATCTTATGAGAAGCTTTTGAAGGAAAGCTCCTGATGTCTTATATACCCCATACTCAACAGGATATAGAAAAAATGCTTCAGGATATTGGTTTATCATCCATTGATGAGTTGTTTTCACAAATCCCTTCTTCTTTGAAGATAAAAGAGTTAAACATTCCTTCTGCATTGCCAGAGAAAGATTTAAAAGAAAAAATCAGAAAACTTGCTAAAAAGAATAACCCTTTATATAACTTTAACTCTTTTTTAGGAGCAGGAATTTATTCTCATTATATCCCTTCTGCTTTAAAATATCTTTCTAATCAACCCCAATTTCTTACCGCTTATACTCCTTATCAGGCAGAGATCTCTCAGGGGATTTTGCAGGCTCTTTATGAATATCAAAGCTATATCTGTATTCTTACGGGATTAGAGGTAAGTAATGCATCTTTATATGATGGGGCTTCAGCATTAGCAGAAGCAGTTCTTATGAGTTTAAGGATAAATAAAAAAAACAGAGTCCTTTTAAGTCGAAGTATCCATCCTCAATATAGAGAAGTAGTAAAGACATATCTTGCCCCACACGATTTTATAATTAAAGAAATTCCTTTTACCGAAGAAGGTTTCCTTAATTTAGAAGTTTTAGAAAAAGAACTGGAAGATGCAAGTTGCCTTGCTTTACAAAGTCCTAATTTTTTTGGTCTTGTTGAGGATTTGGGGGAGATTAGAAAAGTTATCAGAGAAAGAGAGGTTATTTTGATTCTGGTTACCAATCTTTTATCTTTAGCAATTCTTAAGGAACCTTCCCAAGAGGGAGTAGATATTGTCTGTGGTGATACCCAAGTTCTGGGAGGATTTCCCAGCTGGGCAGGTGCGACTTGCGGTTTCTTGGCGACAAAAAAAGAATTTTTAAGACAGATTCCGGGAAGACTTGTGGGACAAACTTGTGATAAAGAGGGGAAAAGAGCATTTTGTTTGACTCTTCAGACACGTGAGCAACATATAAGGAGAGAAAAAGCTACAAGCAATATCTGTACTAATCATTCCTTGGAAGCAATAAGAACAGCAATTTATCTTGCTCTTTTAGGTAGAGAAGGATTTAAGAAAGTCGCTTTATACTCTTTAAACCTTGCCCATTATCTTTATGAATGTTTAAGAAAGATTAAAAAAGTTGATTTTCCTTTCTCCTCACGTTTTTTTAATGAATTTGTCTGGAAGGCAGATAATGCAAAAAGGGTATTAGAAAAGCTATATGAAAAGAAAATTATCGGTGGACTTCTTTTAGAGAAATATTATCCTGAACTTAAAGATTGTATATTGAGTTTTACCCCGGAGACAAAAACAAAAGAAGAAATTGATGAATTTATAAATATTTTATCTTCAATTGTATGAGAGATTTTCCTCTTATTTTTGAAAGAAAAAAAGAAACACCGACTGAATATATAAAGAAGCCTGATATTACAATAAAAAATCCTGAAGAATTTTTCCCCCCTCACTTCCTACGCACCCAGCTAAATTTGCCTTCTTTATCCGAACCCACAGTTGTAAGACACTTTACTAATTTAGCAATGAGAAATTTTTCTGTAGATACACATTTTTATCCCTTAGGCTCATGCACAATGAAATATAATCCTAAACTCAATGAAGAATTAGCTCTTCAGGATGAATTTATTTTTTTGCATCCATATCAAAAAGAGGAAGATTTTCAGGGGATTTTGGAGATTATATACGATTTAGAAAAGTTGCTTTGTGAAATTACCGGATTAGAAAGATTTAGTTTTGGAGTCTCAGCAGGAGCTCATGCAGAACTGGTGGGAATGCTTATAGTTAATGCTTATTTTAAAAAGAGGGGTGAGAAAAGGAAAAAAGTTATTGTTCCTGATTCCTCCCATGGAACAAATCCTGCTTCTGCCAGTATGTGTGGGTTTAAGGTGGAGGTAGTAAAAAGCAGAGACGATGGATTGATAAATATAGAAGAACTTAAAAAAATAGTAGACAAAAATACTGCTGCAATTATGCTTACCAATCCCAATACCTTGGGTCTATTTGAGGAGGAGATTTTAAAGATAAAAGAGATTATGCAGAAAAACGGAGCTTTAATTTATTATGATGGAGCCAACTTCAATGCTTTATTAGGAATTACCAAACTCTCTCTTATGGGATGCGATATTATCCATCTTAATTTACATAAGACATTTTCTGCCCCTCATGGAAGCGGGGGACCAGGATTGGGTGCGGTAGGAGTAAGGAAAGATTTAGTCTCTTTTTTGCCTGTTCCTTTAGTAGATAAAAAGAATAACCATTATTATCTTAACTATAATTTGGAAAACTCTATCGGCAGAGTCCGCTCTTTTTATACAAATATAGTTCCTCTGATAAAAGCTTATAGTTACATTCTGCGTTTAGGAAAAGAGGGACTAAAAAAAGTTGCACAAATTTCCGTATTAAATGCTAACTATATAAGAGAGAAGCTTAAAGATACTTTTTTAGTTTCCTCGCCTAAAAGATGTATGCATGAGGTGGTATTTTCCTGTAAAGAGAAAAAAGAAAAAGGAGTAACTGCTCAAGATATCGCCAAAAGATTAATTGATTATGGAATTCATCCCCCTACAATGTATTTTCCTCTTATTGTTAAAGAAGCATTAATGATTGAGCCTACCGAGACTGAAAGCAAAGATACTTTAGATTACTTTATTGAGGTAATGAAGAAGATAAATCAGGAGATAGAGGAGGCCCCATTCATTTTAAAAGATGCTCCTTTACTTTCTTCTACAAAAAGAGTAAATGAGACCCAGGCAGCACGCAATCCTATTCTTCGATGGGAAAGGTGTGGCGCCTAATTATAGATTCTGATAGTGATGGTTTTTATAATATGGCAGAAGATGAGGCAATCTTTTCTTTTTACAGGAAGGCAAAAATTCCTACTTTAAGAATTTACAGCTGGAGCAATCCTTTTATCACTTTGGGTTATTTTCAAAAGCCAAGTAAGGTTTTAAAAATAGAGAATCTGGGAAAAAACAAAATAGAATTTACCCGCCGGATTACAGGAGGATTTGCTATCCTGCACTTTTATGAAATTACCTATAGCCTTTCCTTATCCTGTAAAGATTTAAATCTTCCCCGAGGAGTTAAAGATTCTTATTTTGTTTTAACTTCTTTTATTCTAAACTTTTATAAAAGATTAGGGATAAAAAATATTATATTTGCTCACAACTTGAGCAATTCTTCAAAAAATACTAATTTTTGCTTTGCTTCATTTGAGCCTTACGATATTTTAATTGAGGGAAAAAAAATAGGAGGAAATGCTCAATACAGAAGAAAGGAGTTAATTTTTCAACAGGGAAGCATCCCTTTAAAGCTTGATTTTTCCTTAATTGAGAAATTAATAAATGTTAAAAGACCCCTTGAGGCTCAAGGGCTTAGTTATTTTTTAAATAAAGAATTAGATAAAGAGGGGTTAAAATACAAGTTAGCTCAAGCTTTTGAGGAAGAATTCGGTATAGATTTGACTCTTTCTTCATTAGATGATGAGGAGAGAAAAGAAACAAAAAGATTAATGGAAGAAAAATACACACAGAGATTTTGGAAATTTAAAAATGAGGAAGCCTTACTGGTTAAATAAAAAAATAGATTTTAATCTTTGTTATAGAATGAGGAAACTTTTAAAAGAGCTTCATCTTTATACAGTTTGTGAAGAGTCTAAATGTCCCAATATCTCGGAATGTTTTTCAAAAAATACAGCAACTTTTATGATTCTGGGAAATATTTGTACGCGCAATTGTCTTTTCTGTGGAGTTAAAAAAGGCAATCCTCAAGGTTTGGTGGATAAAGATGAGCCAGAAAGAATTAAGGAAGCAGTGAAACGGCTAAAATTAAAATATGTGGTTATAACCTCTCCTACACGTGATGACTTAGAAGATAAAGGCGCAAATCAATTTTATGAGGTGGTAAAAACAGTTAAATCTTTAAATTTCGTAGAAGCTGTAGAGGTGCTCGTTCCTGATTTCTGTGGAGATAAAGAAAGTATAAAGAAAGT
>CAZJOV010000032.1:0-3653 GCA_964547735.1 uncultured Planctomycetia bacterium
ACAAAAGAACACCCTAAAAAGAAAAAGCACAAATCAACTAAACGATGTACTTAACCAATGTTAGATAAAGTTGCGAAGCAATTTTATTTTTTCTCTTTTGTTTTGTTAAGGTTAAGCGAAGGATTTTTCTTTTAATAAAGCAACCCCTCTCAATTTAGGGGTGGGTGGTCGGGGGTTTCAGAGTTCGTTTTAATTACGCCTAACTACTATTAAACGAAATTTTCATTCGTATAACCCTCCATATATAGAGCTAAAGCGAAATTTTAAAGTTAAAATCTATAATAAATTCTATGGGTTTAGCATTAAAAAACGGCTCTTCTCCCATTTTGGGGAGAAGTTGTATTATTTATTAAGTGTCGAAGCAAAAATACTACTTAACTAATGGAAAAACAACAAAGGCGGTGGGGTTCCCGATCTTCCTGCATTTCTTTTTACCCAGTTCCTTGAAAAAGGTATCCAGAGTTTCTTTCTTTCTACCTATACCAATCCAGATTACTTTTCCCATATCCAGATCACGCACTATAGTCAGATACTTGCGTCCTTTATGGTAGGATATCATATCAAAATATGATGCATACACCCCCATATTTAGATTATTTCAGTCCAAACCTGGGAGAGGAACTTAATAGAATTTGTTAAAGATTTCCGCAAATACATAAAAGGAGAACAAGCCAGCAATAATCTTAGCCCAGTGATCTATTGATAGGGGCACAACTCTAAAGTAAACACTCAATGGGCCGTATAAAACTACTAAATGTAAACCTATTGAGCTTAAAATTGCCAGAATCAGCCATTTATTGGAAAAAAGGCCCAAACCCTGTGGCTTCCGTATTATATGTATTCTCACCAATTCAAAGACTACCAGGGAGGTAAACGTCATGGTCTGGGCCAACCTTAGCTTTTCCTTAATATCTGGATTTTCCGAATAAAAGATGAATAAAATTATAAAGGTCATAACTATTCCCGTGTAAATAATAGAATATATCATTCTCTTGTCCATAACCCCTTCGTTCTTCTTTCTCGGTTTTCTTTTCATTATTCCCTTAACGGCGGGGTCAACCCCCAGGGCTAAGGCGGGCATACCGTCAGTCAGTAGATTAATCCACAACAACTGAACTGCCGTTAGAGGTATCAGTGGCTTGGATGTGAATAAAGGCAAACTCGCCAGGAACAAGATTAAAACCTCCGCCAGATTGCAGGATAATAGATAATTTACAAATTTTTTCACATTGTCAAAGATTATTCTCCCCTCCTCTACCGCGTCTCTAATCGTGGCAAAATTATCGTCCAATAAGATCAGGTCAGAGGTTTGCTTGGCAACATCGGTTCCTTTAATTCCCATCCCAACTCCAACATCTGCTGCTTTTAACGCTGGAGCATCATTTACCCCATCACCCGTCATGGCAACAATATGGCCATTCTCTTTTAATGCCCTTAATATCCTGACCTTGTGGGATGGGGAGACCCTGGCAAAAATTTCAACCTTTTCGACAATTTCACGTAACTCATCATCGGAAAGTTCATCCAATTCTCCACCATCCAGGATATCCCCGATAATTCCCACATCCTCAGCTATCACCCTGGCAGTTATTTTATTATCCCCGGTAATCATCACTACCCTTATGCCCGCATTTTTGCAGTCCTGAACGGCCCTTTTAACGCCTTTTCTCGGTGGATCGATCATCCCCTGAAATCCCAGGAAGATCAGGTCCTTTTCTTCCTCTCCATTCCTTGGTTCTGGTTTATATGCAAAACCTAGAACTCTCAATGCCCTCCCAGCCAGATCCTCGTTAGTTTTTAATAGTTCCTCCTTCTCGCTCTCCTTTAGACCTTTAACCTTACCATCAAGATAGATTCTATTACATAACTTAATTATAATTTCGGGGGCACCCTTCGTAAAACTGATCGTTTTTCCATCTTTTTCATGGATCGTTGTCATGCACTTTCTCTCTGAGGAGAATGGAATTTCGTCAATTCTCTGGTATTCCCTCCTTACCTCTGTCAGTTCAAATCCATACTTTAATCCCGAGATTAAAAGAGAAATCTCGGTGGGGTCGCCCAAAAATTTTGTATTTCCCTCTTCATCTACACCGATATTGGCGTTATTGCACAACATTCCAGATTTCAGCAAAAATTTAATAGATTCTCTGTCCTTCTCAGTTAGTTTGTCCCTTTCCAAAAATTCTCCCTCTACAGAATAACCCTCCCCCGTAACCTCAACAAGTTTATTATTGGTGAAGATCTCCCTGACGGTCATCTCATTCTCCGTGATGGTCCCCGTTTTATCCGAACAAATGACATCAACTGAACCCAAACCTTCGGCAACTGGCAGTCTTCTGACCAAGGAGTTTTTCTTCACCATTCTCTTAACCCCCAGGGCCAGGGATAGCGTTATTACCGCGGGTAAACCCTCGGGGATGGCGGCAACAGCTAATGCGATAGAGATTAACATGACATGAATTGGAGAAGCGGCCTTTGTCATAAAAAGGACAACGGCGATGAAGATGCATATCCCTAAGATTCCCGCACCGATCTGTTTTCCCAATTTATCTAATCTCTGCTGAAATGGCGTTTTCTCTTTTTCTATCTCCTCAATATCCCTGGCAATTTTTCCCAGTACCGTGTCCATCCCCGTTTCCACGACAACCGCTTTGCACCTTCCTCTTATTACATTAGTCCCTTTAAACAGAGAATTTTTTCTTTCAGCTAACGGCGTTTTTTCATCCAGGGTTCCCTCTTCCTTGGTTACAGCTACACTCTCGCCGGTTAGAGCGGACTCATCAACCTTTAAATTTTTCTCATCGATAATCCTGCAGTCTGCCGGTATGGCATCCCCCTCCTCAAGAAGAATAATATCTCCAGGAACGAGAAATTTTGAATCGATCTCCTCTTCAGTACTGTCTCTTACAACCCTGACTCTTGGAGATGATAACTTTTTTAACTCCTCCACGCTCTTCTCGGCCTTGTAATCCTGAATGAAACCAAATATTCCATTTAATACTACAATTATTAAAATCAGCCCGCCATCAATGATCTCGCCGATGCCCAGGGAGATCACTGCCGCAAGAATTAACACTATAATCAGGATGTTCTTAAACTGATCTAAAAAAATTTTAAGCGGGTTAATCCCTCCCTTCTCCTTTAGCTCGTTGAGGCCGAATCTCTCCAACCTCTTCTTTACCTCCCCCCCACTTAAGCCATTCTCGTCGCTATCAAGCTCCCTCAATACCTCCTTAATTTCTTTGGAATGCCACTTACTCATTTCCATAAATAATTTATATCTCTGCTAATATTTATTTATTGCCTCTGCAACGATAAATGATAACGGGATGAGAAGTACGCAAAGATAAAGGTTTTAAGGATAGAAAACCCAATAACTAAAATGGTCAAAAGGAGAAAGCGAAACCCGGAAAAGATAAAGAGGGACATCCTTGAATTCATAGAAAAATTAGATTTCCCGACCACAACGGAGGGAATTGCCAAAGGCGTTGGTCTAAATTGGTTTACCGCATCATTCTACCTGAGCGAACTAAGGGCAGAGGGTAAAATATTCCATAAACGGGTTGGAAGACAAAATCAGTGGTGGACCGAAAACATCGATGAACAGAGGAAGAGGATGAAAAAACTGGAGGGGGAATTGATGATCAAGGACG
>CAZJOV010000033.1:0-3597 GCA_964547735.1 uncultured Planctomycetia bacterium
GTCTTTAAAAAAGAGAAAAATTCTGGATCTTGAGAATATGCCTGAGAATAAATCTCGTTAGCTTTCGCTTCTGCTTCTCCTTTTATCTTCTGTGCTTCCTTATAAGCACCAGAAATAATTACTTTTAACTCTTTCTCTGTTCTACCCTCAATCTCTGCCTTTACTCCTCGACCTTGAGAACGATATTTTTCTGCAGCTTTTTTGCGCTCAGCAATCATACGCTGGTAAACCTTTTCCCTCACATCCTCTACATAATTAATTCTTTTTATTCTTATATCAACAAGCTCTATACCATAACGAGGAAGCATTTCCTCAGCTATTTTGATTATCTCCCTCCGCATCTTATCCCTACCAACTTTTATACTTTCTAAAGCTTTTTCTTCTAACTCTTCAGTAATCCTATTTGAAGAGCGAACAATCTCAATCAAATTGTGAGCAGTAACTACATCTCTTACGGCAGCATCAATTATATCATCTAAACGAGTCTGTGCCCCTTTTTCATCAGAAACAGTTTGAAGAAACTTCAAAGGGTCTTCTATCTTCCAGCGTGCAGTGGTATCTACCCAGATATATTTTTTATCCTTTGTGGGAATCTGAGTAGGATAACCATCCCAGGCAAGAATTCTCTTCTCAAAATAGTTAACTTTCTGAATAAAGGGAATTTTAAAATGAAGACCGGGCTCCTTAACCACTTTCTTAGGTTTTCCAAACTGAGTAATCACAACCTGCTTCCCTTCATAAAGAATGTAAAAAGGATTACCACTTAATACTAATAACAGAAGAATGAAGAAAAAAAAGGCAACAAAGATTTTATTTTTCATTTTCTAATCTCAACAAAGGTAAAATTGATTTTTCTTTCTCATCTATAATATATTTTCTTCCTGCTTTTTTCAAAATATCCTGCATATATTCAAGATAAAGTCTTTTTAAAGTTAAAGATTTTGCCTTTTTATAAGAAGAATAAAGAGAAAGAAACCTAGCTGCGTCTCCTTGAGCTTTATTTATTACTTCCTGAGCGTATCCCTCAGCCTCCTTTATTATTTTTTGCGCTTCTCCTTTAGCTTGAGGAATCTTTCTATTATACACTCTCCATGCCTCATTAATCATTTTTTCTTTTTCCTGTTTTGCCTCATTCACCTCATTAAAGGCAGGTTTTACCGGATCCGGAGGATTAACATCTTGAAGTTTGACAGTAATAATCTCTACTCCTGCCTGATAAGAATCTAAAACTTTTTCTAATTCCTCCTGTGCTTTATTATTTACCTCTAATCTTTTTGTAGTAAGAACTTCCTCAAATGTATAATCCCCAACAATTTTTCTCATTACTGACTCAGATGCATCTCTGATTGCTTTTCTTACATTACGCAAACTGAATAAGATTTTGTAAGGGTCTTTTATTCTAAACTGGACAATCCACTCTACATCCAAAACATTTAAATCACCGGTAAGCATCAGTGACTCATTTTCATATCTCTTCTCTTCATACTCTGTTCTTATTCCCGGCCTCTTTGTGTGAAAGCCAAATTCTTCTTTATAAATATATTTTACTTTTACAGGAATTACTTTATCAATTCCCAAAGGCAATTTAAAATGCAAACCAGGTAAAGTTGTGCCAATAAATTTTCCCCATCTTAACGCTACTCCTACTTCATTCGTTCCAATGGTGTAAAAACTTGTAAGGAAGATAATCACTATAAGAAGTATTAGAATGAATCCAAAAACAAAAGGAAGTTTCATTTTAAACCTTTTTCCTGAGGGGTAAATTATCTCATCAAATTTTACTCGTTCAAAATTCATTATTTTTTATAAATTGCCCCTTGGGAGGCAGAAGTTACCCTTTGGGAATATCTATATAAATATCCTGACTTTACTTTCGGAGATAAAATTTTTATCTCTTTTTTTCTTTTCTCTATCTCTTTTTTATCTAATCTTACTTCTATTTTTCTTTGAGGAATATCAATCAAAATCTTATCTCCATTTTTTAAATAGGCAATCAATCCTCCAGAAGCTGCTTCAGGAGAAATATGCCCGATACAGGGACCACGTGTTCCTCCCGAAAATCTTCCATCCGTAATTAAGGCTACGGATTTATGAAGCCCCATACCCACAATTGCTGAGGTTGGAGAAAGCATTTCCCTCATTCCCGGACCTCCTGAAGGCCCCTCATACCTTATCACGACTACACTACCTTTCTTAATTTCTCCTTTTAAAATCGCCTTCATTGCTTCCTCTTCAGAATTAAAAACCACCGCATACCCGCAAAATCTTAACATATCCTTATCTACCGCCGATTGTTTAACCACACAGCCCTCTTCTGCTAAATTTCCCCACAGAATCGCAATACCTCCTTCAGGATAATAAGAATCATGTAAGGATCTTATCACATCCTCATCAAAAATTAAAGCTTTCTTAGCAATATCTTTTATTCTCCTTCCTGAAACTGTAATATTATTTTTTAATTTAGGAAGAAGCCTTTTTAATACTGCCGGGATTCCTCCCGCATAATCTAAATCCTCCATAAAGTAATCTCCAGCAGGACGCAATTTGGCAATCCAAGGGGTTTTCCTGCTTATTCTGTCAAAATCCTTTAAGGTTATATCAACTTCTGCCTCTTTAGCTATCGCCATAAGATGCAAAACAGTATTCGTTGAACCCCCTAAAGCCATATCTACACAGACTGCATTCTCTAAAGCAGCTTTATTTACAATATCACGAATCTTTATTTTTTTCTTTACTAATTCAACAACTCGCCTTCCACTCTCATAGGCAATTCTCTTTTTTCTTGATAAAACGGCTGGGGTTGTGGCGCAAAAAGGTAAAGAAAGCCCCATTGCCTCTATCAGACAGGCGGTAGTATTTGCCGTGTATAAACCCTGACAAGCCCCTGCTGAAGGACAGGCCTCTATCTCTAATATTTCTCTTTCATATTCAGAAATCTCACCTTTTTTAAATCTTCCCACTGCCTCAAATGTATCTCTTACCAAAGAAAGTCTCTTTTTACCGAAATGCCCAGAAAGCATAGGCCCAGCAGTTACAACAATTGTAGGAATATTTATCCTTAATGCTCCCATAAGCATTCCTGGATTTATCTTGTCGCAATTGGTAAGTAAAACTAATCCATCCAGGCTATGTGCTTCAGCAATTGTCTCAATAATATCAGCAATCAATTCACGGGAAGGCAGGGAATATTTCATTCCAAAATGTCCCATAGCAATACCATCACAAATCCCGGGAACTCCGAAAATAAAAGGAGTGCCACCGGCTGCTTCAACCCCTCTCTCAATAAATCTTTCAAGCTCCCGCATATTAATATGTCCGGGTATCAAATCCGTAAAAGAAGAAGCAATGCCTACAAAAGGACGAGAAAAATGAAAAGAAGAAATTCCAGTCCCATAAAGCAAAGCTCTGTTAGGCATTCTCTCTAAACCCTTTTTTATCTTCTCCGAACGCATTCTCCCTCCTTTTTCTTATTTTAGAATCTATTCATCTCTGAAAAAAATAAATTTCTTCTCCCCCGCACAACTGGGTTACTATTGGTTACCACAGGTTAAGTATTTTACCACCTTTAAAGAGAATTTACAACATATGCTTGCCTTA
>CAZJOV010000034.1:0-2980 GCA_964547735.1 uncultured Planctomycetia bacterium
AATATCTCCACCAGTTTTGGGATTTAGCATCTCTTTCTCCAATTATCATATCAAAGTCATCTAACTCACCAAGTAACTTTGGAATCTCTGAAGGCAGATGCTGCCCATCGGCATCCATCAGAAGAAGTATCTCATTTTCTGCCTCTCTTATTCCCCTCTTTATACTTGCCCCATTTCCCATATTATAAGGATTTCTTATTACTTTTGCACCTAATTCCTTTGCGATTTGGAAAGTATTATCCAAAGAGGCATCATCTACTATAATTATTTCTATATTTTTCCCTAAAATCTTATACAATTGAGGAATAAGAAATCTCAAACTTTCTTCTTCATTATAGGCGGGTATAATCACCGTTAAACTCATATTTTTATCATAGAAGATTTCTTTTATTTTGGCAAGAATTTTAATCTCCTCAAGTTTGAATACATCGAAAGCCTCTAAAGGAAAAGTGAGCCTATAGAAGAATCCTCTTCCCATCCCCGGGATGGAAATAAGTTAAGTAGAAATAAGGCAGGTATAGAGGAGACTCAACAAAATGTGGCAAAATCTTGGAATACAAATAAAAATGGACATAGATTTTTTAACAATTTTGGGATATAATAAAAACGTGCAATCACTGAAGGTATTTTTAATAGTTGAAGACCAGAAACTTCAGGATTTTATAACTTTGAGCTTAATTGAAGAAGGCCACAATGTAAAAGCTTACATCTCTTCAGATGAAGCATTAAAAGAACTGGGAGAGAAAAATCCGGATATAGTAATTGTTGATTTTTCATCTCCTCATATAGATGGGATAAAACTTTCTCAGAGAATAAGAGAGAATTTTCTCTTTCGCTATCTCCCCTTAATACTTCTTATTCCTAAAGAAGAACCCCCCTCTTCCAGGATAAAAGCAATTGAAGCAGGTGTAGACGATTTTATAGATAAGCCTTTTACCCCCATAGAGTTACTTATCCGCTTAAAAGTAACCATTGGGCGAATCTCCCATTATCAAGATATACATCCTTTAACTAAACTACCTGGATTTTCTGCTCTGATTAGAGATATTAACTATCGTATCGAGAAAAAAGAGATTTTTGGTGCAGCCTATGTTGATCTTTATAAATTCCAAAAATTTAATGAACACTATGGATTTAAAAGAGGAGATAGGGTACTTCTATTTACTGCTACTGTAATAAAAAAGGTTCTGGATGAACTGGGAAGACCCCAAGATTTTCTTTCCCACTTTGGAGGAGATGATTTCTTTTTCGTTAGCTCAGCAGAAGGGATGGAAGACATCTGTAAAATAATAATTGAAACTTTCTCCAGAAACATTCCCTCATTTTATAATGAGGAAGATAGAAAACAGGGTTTTATAACTCTTAAAGATAGAGGAGGACGATTGAAAGAATTTCCTCTATTGAGAATTCATATCGGCATAGTAACTAACGAATATTATTCCTTTAATTCATGTGCGCAAGTGCTTCAAATTGCTACAGAGCTGAAAAATTATGCTAAGAAATTTGAAAAAAGTATGTATGTTAAAGAAAGGAGGAAGAACTATCCTTTTTATTAAAGAAAGGAGGAAAATGATGAGAAAAGGAGTTCTTTGGATAATCTCTCTTTTTTTTCTTGTAATGATCAGTAATGGTTGTCGAAAGAAGGAACCTTCTATATTTAGGAAAGCCAAAAGCAGAAAGAAAGCAGAAGAAGCAATTAGGCAAACGGAAAAACTGGAAAAAGAAATTCAAACTATAGAGAGGATAGAGAAGGAAATAAAAGAAATGGAGGCTCAAGAACAAACAGGAGCACAAGATATAGAAGAACTACTGAAGAAAGAAAAGACTTTAGAAAAACAAGAACCTGCTCTTCCCGAAAGAGAAACTACACATCCTGAATAATCAATGACCTAACTCTTCTGCGGCAGACTTAATATATATTCCTGACTGAATCGCACCAATAGTAGCATCTTCGGCAGATTTTTCTGCTTCTTCTCTTAAATTTATAAACCGAGGGAGTATAATTGCGGCTAATATTCCAATTATTATCATTACCATTATTAACTCTATAAGAGTAAAACCCCACCTTTTCATCTTAAAAATATTCTATCAGAGAGAGAAAAAAAGTAAACCCCGAACCACGACTTTACCCCGCCCTTTCCTTGAAAGAGCGGGATGGTTTTTGTGGTTCAGGTAAACTTCAAAGAAGAGATGAGTAAAAAACTAGGATGAAGACCAATGACCACTATCAATTATATTTCCATTCTCATCTCTTTTTACCCAGTCATAACTAATTAATTTTCCATTACTGTCATACTCTCGGTTAAGATAATCATACCAGTAAACAAAGTTTCCCTGAGAATCATATTTTTTCACGGTGTTATCCTTCAGGCGGTTATTGCTATCGTAGGTATAATCACTGAAATGATATGTAGCAGTGGTATTTCCTTGAGAGTCTTTGTCCGTTCTCTTATAACCGGTAACTCTTCCCTGAGAGTCATAAGTTCTATCTGAATATTCATAACTCCTTAAAACATTACCTTGAGCATCTTTATCTGTACGCATCCAGCTTACCCATCTATTGTTTGAATCACGAGTAATGTTAGAATAATCATACATTCTTTGAATATTTCCCTCAGCATCCTTGTTAATTTGAGTATACCCAGTTACTCTATTTTGAGAATCATAGGTATAATTTGTCCATTCATAACTTCTCAATACATCACCTTGAGAATCTCTATCCGTTCTTTTCTGGCTCAACAATCTTCCCTGAGAGTCATAAGTTCTATCTGAATATTCATAACTCCTTAAAACATTACCTTGAGCATCTTTATCTGTACGTGTAAAACTGGTAACTTTTCCCTGCTCATTATAGGTATATCCTGAGTATTCATAAATCTGTGAAAGCTCTCCATCAACATATCGTTTATAAGTATAATTAGATATTTTGCCAGTATCATAGTAGTTATAAGAATACTGACGAGTTATATTTCCGGAAGCA
>CAZJOV010000035.1:0-2976 GCA_964547735.1 uncultured Planctomycetia bacterium
TTATTCATAGGGTTTTTAACATCAGATGATTTTCTCTAGGAGCTTGTTGTTCGGGCAAGGATTTACATTAACCTAACAAATTCAGTTAATAAGATAGATTCAAATTTATAATCATATACCCAATCAGCGGTAACATATAAGGCAGCAATTCGCATATTTCCTTTTAGAAATACCACCAGCACGGTGACATTTTACCCTCCTTCTTTCAGGAAAAGTTCATTACCACAAATAAATAAAAATCTGTATACCAGTGGACAGGATATTTTACCTAACTTATAACCATTCTAATCTAATTGGTGGCAAATTCAAGATATTATTATCTAAATGGGGTTTTTTCTTTAAGAGGCTGGCAATAAGAAGTTCGTTATCTTATTGATGTTTTTCTTTCATTAATATTCTCTCCCTATACAAAGAGGAAATTTGTTCTATAAGAGGAAGCTCAGTGCTTTTACTACACTCATTTATGCCTCTACCGGAAGGGTAAAGATAACAGATATAGCGAAAAAGAATTGTAAAACAAGAGCCCAAAACACCATTCTTCAGTCTATCTCTTCCCTTGCCGGAGAAAAATTCAGGTAATACCAGGAATAAGGATGAATGTTATATTTGTAATATTAAATTCATTCTTGAAAAATAATTAACTTGCAATTAGAGATTGAATTGTTATAATATCCCTAACTAATTTATTAATAAGATGCCTCAGTTAAGGAAAGACCCTATAATTGGAAGATGGGTAATAATCTCTACGGAAAGGGCAAAACGCCCTAAGGATTTTTCTCTGATAGATACTTCTCCTCCAGAGAAAGAATGTCCTTTCTGTAGAGGGAAGGAGTATCTTACTCCTCCTTCGGTTTATTCCTTAGAGGATGAGGAAGGGAATTGGCAGGTGAGAGTATTTTCTTCTCTTAAGCCTTTTTTAGAAGAGGAGAAAGAGTTTTGGAAGAAAGGAAGAGGCCCCTATGACTTGATGGAAAGTGTTGGCAGTCATGAGGTAGTTGTTGAGACTCCTTTTCATATCGCTAATATAGCGGATTTAGAGGTAGAAAATATCCAGAAGGTATTTTGGGTTTATCGAGAAAGGATAAAAGCATTAGAGAAGGATGAAAAAGTCAAATATGTACTCATTTTTAAAAATTACAGATGGGAGGCAGGTGGAGGAAGAGTAAAACATGCCCGTTCGCAGATTATTGCCACTCCAGTTAATTTAAAAAGGGTTAAGGAAGAACTTGAGGGAGCCAAATTTTATTATGATTATCATGAAAGATGTGTCTTCTGCGATATGATCCTGCAGGAGCTTGATAGTAGAGAAAGAGTAGTGTTAGAAGAGAATGGATTTGTGGCAATCGTTCCTTTTGCTCCGCGTTTTCCTTTTGAGGTTTGGGTATTGCCCAAGAACCATTCTCCTGATTTTTATAAAATAAGTTGGGAGGAAACATATTCATTAGCAGTAGTAATGAAGAAGGTATTAGAGAAGATTAAAAAACTTTTGGGAGATCCTCCTTATAATTATATGATTCATTCTGCTCCTTTTCGCCGATTTTATCCGGGATACTGGTCAACGATTGAAGAGGACTTTCACTGGCATATAGAGATTACCCCTCGTCTTACTCAGGTTGCCGGATTTGAGTGGGGAACAGGTTTTTATATCTGTCCTACTTTACCTGAAGAAGCAGCAAAGTATTTAAGAGAACAGAAAGTTTGAAATGCCTCAGTTGAGAAAAGACCCTATTGTAGGCAGATGGGTAGTAGTAAATGTGGAAAACCCTCTTCATCCTCAAGATTTTCATCTTCCTCCTTTTAAATGGAAGGGAGAGAAAAATTGCCCTTTCTGTTATGGAAATGAACATATGACTCCTCCTGAGATTCAGGTAATCGCCAGTAGTGAAAGAGGACCCAATACTTCTGGATGGAGAGTAAGGGTGGTGCCTAACAAATACCCTGCCTTAAGAATAGAGGGAGGGTTGAATAAGAGAGGTTTAGGAATATATGATATGTCCAATGGTATTGGAGCACATGAGGTAATTATTGAGACCCCTCATCATTTCAAAGGTTTGGGAGAATTGGAAGTAGGAGAGATAAAAGATGTGCTGAGAATGTACTGTTTGCGCAGTTTGGATTTAAGAAAGGATAGACGATTCAAGTATATTCTCATCTTTAAAAATGTAGGAGCCCAGGCAGGTGCTTCCTTAGAGCATCCTCATTCTCAACTTATTGCTTTGCCTATGGTTCCCAAAAATGTAAAAGAGGAAATAAAGGGAGCAAAAAGATATTTTGAATTTAGAGAAAGATGTGTATTTTGTGATATGATTGCTTATGAGATAGAATCTCAAGAACGCATAATTTATGAAAGTGATATGTTTTTGGCCTTCTGCCCTTTATCGTCTCGGTTTTCTTTTGAAGTCTGGATTATTCCCAAAGAACATAAAGATGATTTTGCTACGATGAGTGAGCTGGAATTAGAGAATTTGGCTTCCTCCTTGAAGGAAGTTATTCGTAAATTGAAAAAAGTGTTAGGGGAGCATCCTTATAATTATATTATTCATACCTCTCCGGTGAACACAGACAGTTACTTTTCTTATCACTGGCATATAGAGATAATGCCTAAATTAACCAGAGTTGCGGGGTTTGAATGGGGGAGCGGTTTTTATATTGTTTTTACTCCCCCTGAGTTGGCTGCACAGTATCTAAAAGATGTCTAAATGAAAGGAGGCAAGATGATAAGAGTAGGTATTAATGGTTTTGGAAGAATTGGAAGATTGGTTTTTAGGGCTGCTTTAAAAGAGAAAAAGGAGATTGATTTTGTGGCAGTTAACGATTTGACTGATGCAAAAACCTTAGCTCATCTTTTAAAATACGATTCTAATTTTGGAGTGTTATCTTGTGAGGTAAGGGCAGAAGGAGAGAGCCTGAGAGTAGAAGGAAAAAAAATAAAAGTTCTGGCGGTAAAGGATCCTGCACAACTCCCTTGGGGAGATT
>CAZJOV010000036.1:0-2614 GCA_964547735.1 uncultured Planctomycetia bacterium
GAGGAAGGCAGGTTTCATCCAGACTGGATGCTTCCTGATGGAACTTTAGATGAAAAATTGCAGAAGGAGGTAAAATATGAAGGTCACCATTATTTATGATAATACAAGCACAAAGCCTGATTTGCAAGCTGATTGGGGATTTTCAGCACTTGTGGAAATTAAAGGAAGAAAGATTCTTTTTGATACAGGAGCAGATGGAGATATTTTACTTTCCAATATGGAAAAGCTTAAAATTAACCCTCAAGATATTGAAGATATTTTTATCTCCCATCTTCACTGGGACCATACAGGTGGTTTATCCTCCTTTCTTCAGCTGAATAATAAAGTAAAACTCTGGGTTCCTTCTTATCTTTCTGAAGAAAAAAACGCAAGAGAAGTTATAGAAGTAAAAACACCCACAAAACTTTATGAAGGAGTTTACTCTACAGGTGAACTTGATAGAATAGAACAATCCCTCTGTGTAGAAACAGAAAAAGGTATTGTAATCATAGCCGGATGCTCGCACCCAGAAATGGAGCATATCCTTAAGACAGCTTCCCGGTTTGGAGAAGTTTATGGTATTATAGGAGGTTTGCATGGAACCAGACCTGATTCTTTGAAAGACTTAGATTTAATCTGTCCAACTCATTGCACTCAATATAAATCAGAGATAAAGTCTCTTTATCCTGAGAAATGTATTGAGGGAGGAGCAGGAGAAATAATTGAGGTTAATTAAGATGAATCTTAGGGCTTTAACTTTGGTTGGAATCTTAATTCTGGCAGGAGGATTTTGGTTTTCAGCTCAGGCTGAAGAAGAAAAACCAGGAATAACTTTAATCTCTGTGTATGATAACTATCAGGTGGATAAAAGGCTTGAAACCACCTGGGGTTTTGCTACTTTGATAAAAACCTCTTGTGAGTTAATACTTTTTGATACAGGAGGAGACTCAAAAATTTTGCTTTATAATATGGAAAAACTGAATATTAAACCTTCTTCAATCAAAAAAGTAGTTATCTCTCATATTCATGGCGATCATGCAGGAGGATTGGAAGGTTTTTTAGAGAAAAATAATGATGTTACAGTTTTTATTCCTGAATCATTTCCTCAGTCTGTTAAAAATATGATAGTCCAGAAAGGAGCAAAATTTATAGAGGTCTCAGCTTCAAGAAAAATTTCTGATTTTATTTACACAACCGGAGAGCTTCCTGGTCCTCCAGAAGAGCAATCCTTAATTATTGATTCAGGAAAGGGATTGGTAGTTATTACAGGTTGTGCTCATCCTGGGATTGTAAATGTTGTAAAGAAAGTTAAAAAATTGATGGAAAAAGATAAAGTATACTTGGTTCTGGGAGGTTTTCATCATCCTCCTATATCTTGCGTTAAAGAGTTCAGAAAATTGCAGGTTGAAAAAGTTGCGCCATCTCATTGCACAGGTGATTTGGTGAGAGAAGCTTTCAGAAAGGAATATAAGAAAAATTTTATTGAGTATGGAGTAGGGAAAATAGTTGAAATTAAATAAGCTGTATCAGTTACTCCTGCAGGGGAAAATAACTTCATAAAAATTGCACAAAAAGGTTGAACGTTTTTTGTGCAAATTATTTCTATATTTCTTAGTTCAACCTCGTAGGTTAAAATAGGTTTTTCTATTTTGATTGGTTAATTGATTTTGAATGAGGAAAGAGATAAAATAATGTGTTGAATTTGCTGGCTTAATGGAAACTTTAGATTTAATAAGGACAAGAAGGTCAGTAAGAAGATTCAGGAAAGAGAAAATTTCTTCCAAAACAATAGAGGAGATTTTGGAAGCAGGAAGATGGGCGCCTTCAGGTTTAAACAATCAGCCCTGGAGATTTATGGTTTTAGAGGAAGAAGAAAAGGACAACTTAGCCAAATATACAAAATATTCTCATATTATTAAAGGAGCAGACAAACTTATTCTGTTATTTTTAGATAAAAAAGCCTCTTATCATTATGAGAAAGATTTAATGGCAATAGGAGCCTGCATTCAGAATATGCTTTTGTATATTCATTCTAAAAAATTAGGTGCTTGCTGGTTAGGAGAGATTTTAAATAAAAGAGAAGAGATTAATAAAGTTTTAAACCTTCCAGAAAATTTAGTATTAGAGGCAGCAATTGCTTTGGGAAAACCCTTGAGACTGCCTAAAAAAGGAGAAAGAAAAAGCTTGAAAAGATTAGTCTTAAAAGAGTTTAAATTTTAATTTTTTATATAAAATTTTGAACTTTTTAATCCCTTAAGGTGTCTAATAATATAGAGGATAAAGAAATTATTGAGAAGTTTTTAGAAGGAGATATTGCATATTTTGATAGGCTCGTTTTGAAATATAAACAGATGGTTTTTAATGTATGTTTAAAAATGTTAGGTAATTATGATGAAGCTTTAGATGTTAGCCAGGATATATTTTTAAAAGTTTATGAATCTTTGAAAAATTTCCGGTTTGAAGCTAAATTTTCTACTTATCTTTATAAAATTACACTAAATTCTTGCAGAAGTAGATTGAAAGCTTTAAGAAGACGAAAGAAAATAGAATATTTCTCTATAGATGAACCCCTTGAAACTGCTGAAGGCAAATTAAAAAGAGAATTTGAAGAGCCTCGCCCCAATCCTAAGGAGGT
>CAZJOV010000037.1:0-2582 GCA_964547735.1 uncultured Planctomycetia bacterium
TTGGCGGAAAAGAGATAAAAAGAAGGATTAAAGTATTTTCTCGGTTCCCCAATTCCTTAAGTTGCCAAAGATGGCTATACGCATTAATGACTGAAGGGTTAATCCCTAAATACAGGGGGTTAGCTTTAATAAAAAGTTACAATAACAGAATAAAAAGTCCACAAAATTGTTGACGTTATAATGTAGCCATTTTTTTTGACTGTAGAATGTGTAAATGATATAATTAAGCTAAGTTAAAGAGGCTAATTATGAAGCTTCAGGTAAAATTTACAGGTTATGTGCTGTTAATTTCAATTTTAATATTAATAGGGAATAGCTTTCTAAAGAAAGTATTCAATCTTTCCGAATTCCCAATCAACATAATTTCTGTTCTTATCTTAATAAGCTTGCTATCTTGGGTATTTTTTAAGTTGGTGGTCAAACCTTCTAAGGAAATAACTGACTTTTTCTCCTCTTTAACTAAAAATCAAAGTCTCACCTTGAGGGAGATGCCTATTGAAAGAGATGAATTTAAAGAATTAGCTTGGGAGTTTAACAGATTTATTAAGGCAACAAAGGATATTCTTAATCAAGCAAAAGGGAAAATAGAAAAATTATCTTCTTTCTCTCAAAATTTCTTCTCTTCTGTTCAACAAATGAATTCTTCTATTCAAGAGGTTTCCTCTGCGATTCAGAATATGGCCAGAGGTGCAGCTACTCAGGCACAAGCATCAATAAGGATTAGAGAAAATATGCAAAAGATAACAGGGGCTTCCCAAGAGATAAGTAAAAGCCTTGATAAGACTGCCTTCTTTTCTCAAGAAGTTTCAAAAAATCTTCAAGCGAATAAAGAATTTAACCAGACGATGGTTTTAAAGATTGATAAAGTTTTTTCTATTATTAAGGAAACCAATATTAAGAATTTAACTTTAAAAGAAAAATCTGAGGCAATTAGCACTATTACTCAGACTATTACCAAAGTAGCAGATCAGATTAATCTTTTAGCTTTAAATGCTGCTATTGAGGCTGCCCGTGCCGGTGAAGCTGGTCGTGGATTTGCTGTTGTAGCTGAGGAGACAAGAAAATTAGCTTCTGATACTACTGAATCAGTTGAAAAAATAAAAGAGACTATACAAAAGATTCAAGTAGAAGTAGAGGAGACGGTGAAACGAGGAGAAATTTCATATAAAGAGATGAACGAAGGCAAAGAAATATCTTCTAAGGTTAAAGTAGCTTTAGAAGAAATGCTTAAATTAATTGATCAGATGGTAAATATGGTAAGAGCAGTATCGGAAATTAGCCAGCAACAGTCAGACTTAGTTAATTCTGTCTTTAAGGATGTAGAGAATATTTCCTCAGTGTCTCAGGAAAGTGCTTCTGTATGTCAGGAGACTTCTTCATCTGTAGAAGAACAAACAGCTTCTATGCAAGAATTAACTTCTTGCTCTCAGGAGTTCTCACGTTATGCACAAGAATTGGAAAATTTGATGGGGAAATTTAAATTATAGAAAGGAGGAGTATGGCTACAGTTACTTTAAATTTTTTAAAAGAAAAATTAAAATTATTTTTAAAAGAGTCAGAAGTTGAGGAGGTATTAAATAAAGTTATTAGTTCTGTGAATCTGGTAAAAAAAGAAACTTATTCAGACGAAGAAGTTGAAAAAATTCTTGAGGCGATGATAGCGGAAGGTGGTTTTGTTGAGTTCGTGGCAAGAAATATTAAGGCAAGATTATTGTTGGAGAAAGGAGGTGGGGGATGACAAAGTTAGGGACTGGCTTGGCAAAGGGAGAAGACTCAATCCAAGTAGCTGAGCAGGCAGTGCAAGAGGCAAAGCTAAATTTAGGAAAAGAAAGGGTAGATTTAGCTTTGGTGTATTGTTCAACTAAATACGATTATCAAAAAGTAGTAGATACTGTGCGCAGGCTTACCGACGGTGCTCCTTTAATTGGATGTTCTACAGGGGGAGAATTTACAGAGAAAAAGGTGGAAAAGGAGAGTATAGCTGTGGGCTTGATATATTCTGATGATATGAAATTTTTTACCTGCTTAGAGGAAGGTTTAAAAGAGGATGATGCTGGTGTAATGAGAAGATTGGCAGAGAAGAAACCTGAGGTAAGTTCAGAGTATCCTTTTTTAGGAGGGATACTTTACATTGATGGATTGGCAGGAAAAGGAGAAGAGGCACCGGTAAATTTATTTAATATGTTAGGGACAGAGGTTATTTTTGGTGGAGGAGCAGCCGCTGATGATTTAAAATTTGAGAAAACATTTGTTTTCTGTGATGATAAGGTTGCTTCTAATGCTGCATCTTTATGTTATATTCTTTCTAAAAAGCCTCTTTTTACTTCTGTAAGACACGGACACATACCTTTAAGTACTCCTCTTAAGGTAACGAAAGCTAAAGGTAGTGTAGTCTATGAAGTTGATGGAAGAAACGCCTGGGAAGTATGGAAAGAATATACAAGAGAGGATGCAAAAAAGATAGGTATAGATGTAGATAAACTTTCTACTCCTACGGAGATAGGTTCTTTTTTAATTCGTTACGAGTTAGGAATACCTGTGGGTAATGAGTATAAAGTAAGGGTTCCCTTAAGCAAAAATGA
>CAZJOV010000038.1:0-2581 GCA_964547735.1 uncultured Planctomycetia bacterium
TTGGTAGTGGAGCTTTACCCTCCCGACCTCTCTGACGAGAATCTTGCCCTCTGCCACCATGACGGCAAGATACTTTGAGGCCGTGGACCTGCTGGTTCCAAGGGCACTGGCTACCTCCCCGACAGTCAGGCCATAATTCTTCTTCATCAATAGCTTGAGTATCTCCTTTTTTGTACTATTCTCCCGCATAAAATCACTCATTAATGGTGTTTAATAATGATTAGTATTGGTGGATATTATAATAATATGTCGCCATATTGTTATATTTATCTTCGATCTTCATCTCAATACCCCCTCGTAGTGTTTACCATCGAGCTTTGGAAAAGCTCGACCAAAAATTTTCTTCCAATTTTCATCTCAATACCCCATCGTGGTGTTTACCATCGAGCTTTGGAAAAGCTCGACCAAAAATTTTCTTCCAATTTTCATCTCAATACCCCATCGTGGTGTTTACCTTTATGTAGAGCATTCCATCGTATCCCTGAGCGTATTGCCCCGTTGGTATTTGGGTCTGTAAAGAGTTTAAAAAGTTTAAGTCGGTATTATTATTAGAGGTGATGGAAATGGCCGAAGTTGTTGTTAATGTGCCTGAGGGATATGAACAGGAAATTAAGAGACTGGTCAAAGAGATTAGGTTTGAGGATCTGGTTCTTAAGTCCTTTGAACGCTGCCTTGGGGTCGAACTAAAGAAAAGGTTATTGAAGGAGATAGCATCTAAAAGCAGGTTAACTGAAGACAATGCCCTGGAGTTAGGGGAACTTGTCAAGGATGAATGGCTCAGAAAACATGGAGCGTAGAATATGGCACTGGTTATTGATGCAAATGTTCTATTTTCCTGTATAATTAGCAGGGGTAAGGCCCTAGATATTGTGTTTGAGTTATATGACAAAGGTATTTTGCTGGTATCTCCCAGGTATATTTCGGGCGAGATTAAGGAAAATCTATCTAAGATATCTAAATACTCGGGACTAAGTGAAGAGGAGGTTTTAGCATTTACCTCTAATCTGTTTTCTGAATTTATTAGAGTTACTCCGGAATCGGGATATAGACGATTCTTACCAGAAGCCATGAAGATATCTCCGCATCCAAAGGACTCACCATATTTTGCTCTGTCATTAGCGTTTAATAAAGCGCCCATCTGGTCAAGAGAGCCGAGACTGAAAAGGCAGAAGGTTATTAGAGTCCTATCTGACTCCGAGGTTAAGGAATATTTTGGACTAACCGATGCATAAACCCCACACTCTGGAACCGGGAGGGTGGAGCCATTCTGCAGTATGAAATCGGTTGGTTTCTGCCACATTCCCTTTGTCTCCGGGTTTAGGGTCAAAATCTCCTCCGAATTTTCCATTTTTTCTTTTCTTTTCTTCTAAGCCGATGCATTTGCCATCAAACTTTGGAAAAGTTTGATCAAAAATTTAATAAATTTTTTCGCCAGCCTTTTCTTAAAAGGCTGAGTTTGATCAAAAATTTTGGGGATGTATTTCATTCTAAGCCGATGCATTTACCTTTATGTAGAGCATTCCATCGTATCCCTGAGCGTATTGCCCCGTTGGTATTTGGGTCTGTAAAGAGAGGTTATTTAAAAAGTTTAAGTCGGTATTATTATTAGAGGTGATTGAAGTGCCTGAATTGGTTGTTAAGATTCCCGATGTGGACGAGGAATCCCTAAGGAGATTATCTATAGTTGCTGAGAGAGCAGTACTCCAAGAATTAGGAAGAGAAAACATGTTGAAGCTCTCTAATGAGCTCCTTAAAGAAAGCAAGCTAACAAAGGGAGAAGCCATAGAGTTGGGTAGGAAAATGAAGAGGGGGAGATTTAAGAAGCTTAGAGAGCGGGGTTTGGTATAAACCCAGAGACCTCCGGTCTGAGGCTTTAAAATTTTCGAAGAAATTAAAATGTTTGTTGTCGTAGATACCAACATTCTAACCTCATTCTTTACGAAGGGTTCAAAGATAAGGGACATGCTCTTATCTCCATCTCTCGTTCCAGTCTCTCCTTCATTTGCTTTAATGGAATTGGGGACAAATAGGGATTGGGTTATGAAGCGTACTAAGCTCAATAAATCTGGCTTTGCTGAATTAATCAGGATCCTTTCTTCAGTAGTAAGGTTCGTTCCCCTGGAAGAATACTCTGATAAGCTCTCTGAAGCAAGGAAGATTTCCCCCGATCCGGATGACATTGACTTCTTTGCCGTAGCACTTTTACTGGACGCTATTATTTGGTCAGAGGAGAAGAAATTAAAGAAGCAAGACAGAGTAGAAGTGCTAAATATATCCGAGATGGAACATCTTCTCTCCCTGATAGAATAATCTATTTCTTTCTCTTCAAGATGAATTTTAGAGTTAGACACTACACCATATTTGTCAAGCAAGTTTTTATCCAAAAAAGAGCCATAAACCCTGTGCTCTGGTGAAACCAACAGAGTAGAGCCGTTCTCTAATACTTGGTTTAAGGTTAATCCTTCCGAATTTTCCATTTTTTCTTTTCTTTTCTTCTAAGCCGATGCATTTACCATCAAACTTTGGAAAAGTTTGATCAAAAATTTAATAAATTTTTTCGCCAGCCTTTTCTTAAAAGGCT
>CAZJOV010000039.1:0-2317 GCA_964547735.1 uncultured Planctomycetia bacterium
TTAGAGATAGAGTTGTTGCTTCTTGAGGCATTAGAAAAGTTTAAAAAAATCCCTCAAGGTGTAGTTCAAAAAGCAAGAAAAAGAGCAAAAATCTCTTTGGAAAAAATAAAAAAGATTGAGGAGGAGACACATCATGATGTAGTCGCTTTCCTGAAAAATTTATCCACATCCTTAGGAAAATATGCTCAATATCTTCACTGGGGTCTTACCTCCTCAGATTTGTTAGATACTACCTTAGCATGGCAGATAAAGGATGCTACAGAAATTATTCTTTCTGATTTAGATAAAGTGCTTTCTGAAGTTAAAAAGAAAGCTTTTCTTTACAAAGATACTTTATGTGTAGGACGCACTCATGGGGTTCATGCAGAAATTTACAGTTTCGGATTAAAATTCGTTTATCTTTATGAGGATTTAAAAAGAGAAAGGAGGTTTCTTAAGGAAAGTTTAGATTTTATCTGCTGTGGAAAAATTTCTGGAGCTGTGGGAACATTTGCTCCTCTTACCCCACAGATTGAGGATTATATTTGCAAAAAGATTGGGATAAATCGGGCTTCTGTATCTACTCAAATTGTCTCCCGGGAAAGATTCAGCCTTTATATATTTCTTCTGGCTCTGGTGGGTTCTACCTTGGAGAGATTTGCTACTGAAATCAGACACCTGCATCGCACTGAAGTTGAGGAAGCAAAAGAGCCTTTCCTAAGGAGGCAGAAAGGCTCATCTGCTATGCCCCATAAACAAAATCCTATTATCTGTGAAAGAATCTGTGGTTTATCACGCCTTTTGCGCAGTTATGTGGTTGCCAGTTTGGAAAATATAAATTTATGGCACGAAAGAGATATTTCCCATTCATCAGTAGAAAGAGTAATTATTCCTGATGCCACAGCTGTTTGCGACTATATGCTTAAGAAAACTTTTTTTGTAATAAAAAATTTGAGGGTAAATCCTAAAAGAATGCTTAAAAATATAGAACTTAACCGTGGCCTTATTTATTCAGGAAAACTTCTTTTAAAACTTATGGAGAAAGGTTTAAAAAGAATGGAGGCTTATGATTTGGTGCAGGGTATTTCTTTGAAAGTAATAAATAAAGAGAGTGATTTTAAAACAGAAGTTTTTAAAAATAAAAAGATTAAAAGCCTTCTTTCTTCATCAGAACTTGAGGAGATTTTCAATCCTTATCTTTATCTTAAAAATATAGATTCTATCTACCAGAGGGTGTTTGGAGCGTGATCTGGAAGATTATTGTTTCTCCAAAATACAAGCCTTATGATGAGAGATTAAAACAGGAGATAAAGGATTTAGGGATAGAGAAAGAATTTAAAGTAAAAAAAAGAAGGATTTATTTTATTGAATTAGATTGTTCACCTAAGGATATAGAAAGAATAACTCAACTCTTATTGATTGACCCTATAATTGAGGATTATCGCATAGAGGAAAATTTATTCAGAACCCCTCCTAAATTCAACCAGCTTACAATAACTTTTAGAAAAGGAGTTGAGGATCCTGTAGCTTTATCCTGCAGGAAAGCTTTATCCTTTTTAGGATTCAAAAACTGTGAGGTTCGCACAGCTTTTGAATATGAATTTGAAGGATTAGCTAAAGAGGAGATAGAGTTTATTGCTCCCAAACTCTTGTATAATCCTCTTATTGAGGAAGTTATGAATTATGAGATTTATAAAGATTTAAAGAGTATAAAAGATTTAACCCGGCTTTCTTATAAATTTAAACGTATAGAGATTAACCTTTTAAAGGCTTCTCAAAAAGAATTAGAGGAAATCTCCTTTAAGCATTGCCTTTCTTTAACCGCTCAGGAGATGAAAGTGATTCAGGAGTATTTTAAAAAAAAGGGAAGAAATCCTACTGATTGCGAGCTTGAGACTATTGCTGTTTTGTGGTCTGAGCACTGTGCACATAAAACTTTAAAAGGAAAGATAGATTATAAGGAGATAGATGAGAAGGGCAATGTTATTGAAGAGAGAAAAATTGAAAATTTATTAAAAAATACAATAATGAAAGCAACTTTCGAGATTAATCATCCTGATTGTGTCTCTGTATTTGAAGATAATTCAGGGGTAGTCAAGTTTAATAAAAGTTATGATGTGTGTCTTAAGGTAGAAACCCACAATCATCCCTCAAGCTTAGAACCTTACGGAGGAGCGTCCACTGGCGTGGGAGGAGTAATAAGAGATATTTTGGGAACCGGTCAAGGTGCAAAACCAATTGCTTCTTTGGATGTTTTCTGTTTCTCCCCTTGGAAGATTTCTTATAAAGATTTACCTAAAGGGATTCTTCATCCTAAAAGAATTATAAAAGGAGTAGT
>CAZJOV010000040.1:0-2129 GCA_964547735.1 uncultured Planctomycetia bacterium
AGGGCCGATGGTACTGCATCCGTAAGGGTGTGGGAGAGTAGGTTGGCGCCCGGCTTTTATTTTAAAATTTCCTCACTTTGTGATATAATTCTTCCGATGAGAAAAAGATTTTTAGGCATAGAGAGGATTTATACTATTAGTGAATTAAATATCCTCATAAGAAATCTTTTAAGAGAGGAATTTCCTGAATATATCTGGGTTTGCGGAGAAGTACAAGATTTGAGAAGAAGAACAGGGAAACCCCATATTTACTTTAAATTTGTCCAAAAACATCCTGAATTAGATGAAGTTATTGCTCAAATTAAGGCAATTATCTTTGAGGAAGTAAAAGATAAAATCTTTTCCCGCCTTAAGCAAGCAGATTCTCAATTTGAATTGAAGAATAATATAGAAATAAAAGCTCTCTGTAAAGTAGATTTTTATTCTAAAAGAGGAGAGTTGCGTCTATTTGTTTTTGATATAGATCCTTTTTATACCTTAGGAAAGCTGGCTCAGGCAAGGAATCGGATAATTGAAAGTCTCAAAAAAAGAGGGCTTCTGGAGAAGAATAAAAGATTGAAGTTTCCCCTTCTTCCTTTAAAAATTGGTCTTATCACTTCTTTTGATTCCGCGGCTTTTCATGATTTTATAAATGAACTTAAGATGAGCAATTATGGTTTTAAAGTTTTTCTTTATAATTCCTATATGCAGGGAAAATTTGTTGAGGACAATGTAATAAGAGCAATAGACCTTTTTAATCAGGAGTTTCCCGTAGATGTTATTGTAATTACTCGGGGAGGAGGCTCAACTGCAGATTTAGGTTGGTTTGATAATGAAAAAATTGCTGAGAGGATTGCTAATTCTTCTGTTCCGGTAATTTCTGCTTTAGGGCATCAGATTAATATTACTGTTTGCGATTTGGTTGCTTATACTTCTTTAAAAACTCCCACTAAGGTAGCTCAGTTTCTGGTAGAGAAAATAGACGACTTTAACCAAGAGATAGAGTATCTTTATGATCAAATTTTGGATAAAACAAATTTTTATTTAGAAAAGGAAAAAAAAGACTTAGAAACTAAGGTAAGAAAGTTCGATGCTTTAGTCTCCCGATTTTTTTTAGACCATCATACTCAACTGGCAGAGGCGGAAGAGAAATCTTTAAGCTCTACACGGTATCTATTGGAGAAAAAGAAGACCAAACTTAAAGAGTTCGTCAAACTCTTGGAGATTTATCTTCCTCACTATTTTTCTTCTCAATATCTGCAATTGGAGAGATTAAGCAAAAAATATGGGGATACTTTTTATTTTTTGGAGGCAAAAAAAGAAGAATTAGTCCAATTTGGGAAGTTTCTGAGTATTCATCTGGACAACTTCTTCAAAAGAAACTATGATTTAATAACTTCACTGCAGGGGAAGATAAGATTACTTGACCCCCGAAATGTATTAAAAAGGGGATATTCGATTACTTTTAAAGAGGAAAAAGCTATAAAAGATGCATTTACTCTTAAAAAAGGAGATAAGGTAAGAACAGTTTTTTTTAGAGGAGGTATTAAAGCAGAAGTGGAGGAGATAGATGAAGAAGGAGATTAAATATAGTCAAGCAATAGAAGAGTTGAATCAGATATTAGGTGATTTAGAGACAGAAAAAATTGATGTGGATGAGGTATCTTTAAAAGTAAAAAGAGCAATAGAGCTTATAAAGTTCTGCAAAGAAAAAATAAAGAGGACAGAGTGGGAAGTTAAGAGAGTGATTGAGGAGTTTGAAAAAGACTATAGAGAAGAGGAGGAATAATTATGGTGGGTTCTCTATATTTGAGAATGATGATTCTTTTAGCTTTATTTTTTGGGATTGTCTACGGGATAGTCACTATTTTTATGAAAGCAATAGGTATTGGGAACCTTTATTTTTATTTCATCCTTGCTTTATTGATTCTTGGATTTCAGTATATGATTGGTCCAAAAATTGTGGAGATGAGTATGCGTGTGCGTTATATAAAAAAGAAAGATTTGCCCTGGCTTTATGAGATGGTAGAGGAATTAGCGAAAAAGGCAGGAATTCCCACTCCCCGGGTAGGTATATCCGAGATTGGAATTCCTAATGCTTTTGCTTTTGGACGGTCTCTTTCTGATGGAAGAGTATGTGTAACAAGAGG
>CAZJOV010000041.1:0-1877 GCA_964547735.1 uncultured Planctomycetia bacterium
CTTTGGATTACACTTCCTGGTTCCCGCAGCGTTTGATGATAAAACCATAATTAAAAATCAGATATTAAAGATTTTCAATGAAAAAACCAATGGCTTTCTAATACCTCATTTAAATTTAACAGACGATGGGGGGAAATTAACAGAACTTCTGCCTGAAGCTGTAAGAGAGTTGGAAAAGAAGAAAGAAATTGATTTTATCCCAAAATGGATGGTTGATTGGAAAGATGGTCTGCCACGAAAGAAACTAATTTGTAATGTTTGTGGCAAGGGCTTTTATTGTGAAGGAGATAAAGAAGAGATTTGCAGAACATGTAAAGAGATCAGGAATAAAGGTAGAGAAGAGATAAAACCGCAAACAAGATTTATAGATGAAGTTGCATGGAACGGTAGAGAGTATGAAAATGTTGCTCTGGTTGTCTTGAATTTTGATTTGGAAAACTGGCTTGAGGGATTGTTTGTTAGGTGTTTGTTTATCAGGAAATATGACGAAAAAAATTTACAAAAATTAAAGGATTTTTACAATTCAGAGCTTTGTTCTTCTAATTATGACATAAATAAAGGATTCATTGAGAATTTGTTAAATTTGGGTGCTTTAAAAGCATGGGTAGATGGAATTGATGAAGCATACAATGGCGCTTTAACTCAGGTAAACAATCGTATAGATGTATATAATTCATCTGGAGATTTTGTCAAATCAATCTTGAGTAATATAAAAACTTCATTAGAGAAACTTAGGAAAAAACTAGAAGAGAAAGATCGAAATACCGTAAGGAAAATGTTTGAGGAACTAAATAAAGATAAAATTGAAGAACAATTAAAGGCGGAATTCCGGAAGATTGAAGATTATTTATTAGGCTCTGAAAACCGAGACGAGAAAAGAAAAATTGTAAAAAAATCTACCATAGCGGAGATTATAGAAAAAATATTTCTTAAAAACCCCTCTCCTTCACGACTAATGCGTGTCTGGAATAACACGAAGGATTTTTTTGAGGATTTGAGCACTTCTCTCTGCGAAGGATCTTTTGTCATTGAGCGATACATTTTGGGGATTACTAGAAGTTTTAATGTAGATGGAAGAGCGTGGGAGGTTGAAATAAGTGCTAAAGGCAAAAAAGAGCGTGGAGAGATCGTATTCGATGGGAACAATGGTATAACGGTCACACCTCACATAAATAGATTTATTGAAGAGAATAAAGATGTTGAATTGAAAATAAAGGTAACCGATAGAGACTGGGAGGAAGCTGAAAATGAATTCTCAGTAAAGAAGTTTAAAGAAAAAAGAAGTGTGAGAGGATATAGAACTATATCAGTTTCCCCAAATATGTTCATATTTTTGGTGCCGGCTTCAAAGATTATTGATTTTATTATAGCGTTAAAAAGTAAATACATAGAGCAGTTTGGAAAGGTATATGGTAAGTTACCTTTAAATGTAGGTGTTGTTTACTTCAAGAGGAAGACACCTTTCTTTACGGTGTTGGATTCTGCAAGAAGATTTATAGGATGTTTTAAAGTTCAAAAAGACTTGGTGAAGGAAATACATGATATTAAGGGAAGTAAAATAAGCACAGACATTGGTATAATTGAACTGCCGTATAAACTTGGTGATGGAGAAATAGATTATTATCATCCATATCTAATAGTAGAAGAAGGAGGAATCGCGCTAAAAGAGACGAGAGTAAAACATGTTTTATCTCTTGAAAACTGGGAGAAAATCAAAATTCACCCTTCTTTTTTCGACTTTGAGTATCTTGACACAACGGTAAGAAGATTTGACATAGTCTTAGGTGAGGATAAAAAGAGAACACACCCTATCGTTGGCAATAAAGGACCAAGACCCTATCTTTTGGAGGATGTGGATAAATTTGAAAGATTGAAAG
>CAZJOV010000042.1:0-1784 GCA_964547735.1 uncultured Planctomycetia bacterium
GAGGAGTAGGCAAAATTATCTTCTTTACAGTTTAATTGAATAAGAATAATAAAAAGAGTTGGGAGAATTAATTAAAGCTTTAGATTATCTCAACATAAAAAGCAAAAATTCTTACCTACAATCAGGAAGATAACACAAAAATTCGCCAATACACTATAAAAGTCTTTCCTGTATGGAAATGGTTACTTTTAAAATAGCAGTAATTGATTTATAAACCTACCTTTTTCCTTAATTTACACATAAACTTGATATGAATTTATATGTAACCCCCGAACACGGGCTTACCCCGCCCTTTCAGGGAAAGGGCAGGGTGGCTTTCTGTGGTTCGGGGTAAATTATTTCCATATTTCTTAATTCAACTTGTAGCTGAATTATTCTGTTTTTTCTTGGAATTGTTGGCCATCTTAACAGAAACACCTCCAGTATTTTTTAAGAAGATTTTTTAATTCTTCTATTATAGCTTCTGTTTCTTTAAGTCCTGCATCAGGAGAAGGGATTCCTTTTTCTTCTAAATTCAAATCTATATCTAAGTCTAATAATCCACAAATTAAAGCTGACCAGGCAAAAGGTAAAACTTTCAGGTTATATCCAGAAGTTATTAAATCGACTACTTTTCCCTGACAAATCTTTTCTGCTATTTTTCTTACATAATCACCAATCATTTTAAATCCATCTAGAGTTAGCCCTAAATCAGTCAATTCATCTAAATAATGGGGATCAGAGCCTCCATATCTTATAATTATTTGTGGCCTAAATTCTTCTGCTAAAGGGATAATTATTTTCTCAAAAACAGCTTTATAGGATAAATTGGAAGCTCCTCTAGGCAAAGGAATATTAACTGTGAATCCTTCACCTCTGTTTTCCCCAATCTCCCAGATAAATCCTGAGCCAGGATAGATAGTTTGAGGGTCCTGATGAATATCAATAAATAAAACTTCGCTGTCCGCATAAAAAATCTCTTTTGTCCCATTTCCTGCATGAGCATCTGTATCTAAGACTAAAATTTTTTTAAAACCAAGCTTTTCTTTAAGATACTTAACAGCAACCGCTACATCATTATATATACAGAAACCTTCTCCAAAATCAGGTTTGGCATGATGGAGCCCCCCACCTAAAGCAATTGCTTTCTCAAACTTATCCTCTGCTACCAATTCAGCGCCTAATACAGTAGCGCCCACAATTAACCTTGCTGCCTCCTCTATTCCTTGAGGAAGCTGGAAAGTTAACGGATCAAGGTTGTCCATACTAACATAATTAAGTATCTGGGGAATATACAATCCTTGAGAGGCACTTCTTACTACTTCGATATACTCCTGAGCATGAACCAGCTCCAGAAGAGAATCGTCGACAGGTTCCGGGTTTATAATTTCAAACTTATCCCTAAAAGAAGAAAAATTTTTGTTAAAAAATTCCCAAAAAAGAGAAAATCTTTTTCCTTGAAAGGGATGAGTTTGACCAAAACTATATTTTTTTAAATCTTCACAATAAAGAAAAGCGGTTTTCATCTAATAGGAAGGCTAATCAAACCCACCTTGAGCCTCACGTAGACGAGCAAGTCTTTCTTCCTCTTCCACTCCTGCTTTATGTTCAATATCACCCTTCTCTCCCTTACATCTTTGAGAAAGAGCTTTACTTACATCCTGACGTGCATAACAGATCAAAGCATCCCCTGGTTTAATCACTGTATCTCCTTTAGGTACGCCAATATATTTTTCCTCACTATTAACTTTGCGATAGATAGCCAAAATTAAAGCTCCCTCCAGTTTCAAATCACTCAATCTTTT
>CAZJOV010000043.1:0-1727 GCA_964547735.1 uncultured Planctomycetia bacterium
CTACAGTATGGTGATCAGGTGGTTCTCCATTACATGGTTAAGAGGTTCTGACAGAGAGATTGCCGTTCCTGTGGGATTTGTCGTACAGGGCTTGCTTGAATTTTAAAGGGCTAACCTTGGCCCGGTTAAGATAATGCTCTAGATCAGAGGGAATCACCTCTTCTTTTTAACTCTATAATTATTTAAATATTTTAAATAACAATAGAATATTTAATGAAAAGATATTATCAAAGAGAAATTTTCGGGCAACTTAAGAAATGGATGTGCAGAAAAGAGATCTATGCCATAAAAGGACCCAGGCAGGCAGGAAAAACAACTATCTTGTTAATGCTACGAGATTGGTTGATAGAAAGTGAAAAAGTAGATCCCAAAAACATAATCTATATCACCTTTGAGGACAGGGAGAATTTAGAAAGGTTTAGTCTCAATCCAAAGGAATTTATTGAAAGTTTTATCCTCAGGGAAAAGCAGAGATATTATTTTCTTCTGGATGAGTTTCATTACATTGAGGAAGGGGGAAGAAAGCTGAAACTTTTATATGATACAATTGAAAATACAAAGTTTATAATCACGGGATCGTCCTCATTGGAGTTGACCAGTTCAACTCATAGGTATCTGGTTGGAAGGATGTTCTCTTTTTATCTATTCCCTTTTAACTGGGGTGAATTTTTAAACACGAAAGATGAAAGACTCCTCAGGATATATAGGAAGAGAAATGAAAAGGTTAGAAATTTTATCTCAAATGGGGAGAATTTTACAGTGAAGGATGACATATTTCTCCAGGATTTTGAACCATTGCTGGAAGAGTTCATCATCTGGGGTGGATACCCAGAGGTCATTAAAACCGGGGACAGGGAAACAAAACTAATGATACTAAAGAATATTTATGAAACCTATATTGGACGGGAAATAATTGAATTGTTGAAAATTCATGATGTCTACAAATTTAGAAAGCTGACTACTCTACTGAGTTCCCAATTAGGGGGCATGATTAACTACAATAGCATTGCATCCCTATGTAACTCCTATTATAAAGAAGTTCTTGAGATTTTGGAGATTTTAGAGGAAACATTTGTTATCAGAACCATAAGGCCGTATCATAAAAATCTTAAAACAGAATTGAGGAAAAACCCGAAGGTCTACTTTTTTGACCCAGGTTTAAGAAATTATCTGCTTGGCAACTTTAATGATTTGGAAAAAAGAACCGACACCGGGGTTTTAGTGGAAAATTTTGTTTTGAATCAATTATCCTATCTGACAGAGAAGATAAATTACTGGAGAACTCTCGGAAAGGCAGAGGTTGACTTTATCTTAACCTTTGGAGGTGAATTAGTTCCAGTAGAAGTTAAATTTACTCCTCGGCCAGCCATCTCCAGAGGTTTTAGGAGCTTTATCTCGGCCTACAATCCAACCCGGGCATTAGTCATCACAAAAGGTTACTGGGATGAGATTAAAATTGGGAAGACCCTGGTAAAATTTATTCCAGCATGTTATGTATGAATCTCTTATCCAATCAGCCCTTCTCTCACTCTATCGTAGCTTTTATTCTTATAATCTTGAATTAGATCTAGAGAAAAAAGGGGTTGTTGAAACATCATATGCATGGATCTGGCCCTGGAAGGGTTTTAAAGAACCCGTTATCTTTTAGCCCTTCTTCCCTTTCTCTTATAAACAAAATATCCAACCAGTATCAGTAATAGAATAATACCTGCTATTGATGGAATATT
>CAZJOV010000044.1:0-1610 GCA_964547735.1 uncultured Planctomycetia bacterium
AGAGGTCTCTGAGGTAATTTTGGCAGTTTTTCAGAGACCTCAAAAAAGGTTGACAAAAGGCCAGTATTAGTCTAATATAGATTAGTCTAATGTAAATTAGACTAAATAAGAGGGAAAGGTAATGAGATTTGTAAATAGAGAGTTGGAACTATCTTTTCTCAATGAAAAGTGGCGGCAAAATTCAGCTCAATTAATCGTTATCTATGGCAAGCGGCGTGTAGGCAAAACCGAAATCAGCATCCAATTTGCAAAAGATAAGCCGCATATCTATTTTTTATGCGAGAGGCTCGCCGCACATAGTCAGTTAAAAAAGTTTACAGAGGCAGTAAGGGGATATTTTAAAGACGAGTTTCTCCCGCAAGAAGGATTTAAAGACTGGGAGACAGCTTTTAAATACATCGCTAACAAAAGAGAAAAACTTGCTGTCATAATTGATGAATTTCCTTATCTGGCTGAAACCGATAAGGCTATTCCTTCAGTCTTTCAGAAAGCCTGGGACCTTTATTTAAAGAATTCTAAGGTTTATCTGATGCTTTTAGGTTCAAGTATCTCAATGATGGAAAAAACAGTTCTTTTTCATAAAGCGCCTTTATATGGTAGAAGAACAGGCCAATTTTTGATAAAGCCGTTCAGATTTAGAGAAACGAAGAAGACCTATCCCGAAAAGACCTTTAATGAGGTTTTGGCTATCTATAGCATTGTCGGGGGCACTCCGCTTTATCTGAATAAGTTCCGAGGCAGGAACTATCTTGATGTCGTAAGAGAAGAACTTTTGAGAAAAGGCCAGCCCCTTTACGAAGAAGTTGAGTTTTTACTCAGAGAGGAGTTGAAAGAACCCAGGAATTATTTTGTAATATTGGAGGCATTATCATTAGGAAAACATAAACTTTCGGAGATTATAAACGAAACTGGCTTTGATAAAGGCACAAGTTCCCGGTATATCTCTATTTTAAACAGTCTGCAAATAACTAAAAAGGAAATACCTGTTACCGAGAAAATACCGGAGAAAAGCAGAAAAGGTATATATGTAATAGATGATAACTTTTTTAATTTTTGGTTCAGGTTTATCTTTAGAAACAGGTCTCTTCTGGAAGAAAACAAAATAACTACAGTTCTCTCAAAAGTGAAAGAAGCAATGCCACAACTTCTGGCTGAAAACTATGAAAAAATATCTGGCGAAATCCTTTTCAATACTATTTTAAGTAAAAAACTACCCCTTGAATTTGAAACATATGGCTGCTGGTGGGATAGAAATGAGGATATCGACCTTATAGCCCTAAATAGCAAAACAAACGAAATCCTTTTTGGCGAGGTCAAATGGTCTAATAAACCTGTAGGAACGAATATTTACGAAGATCTGAAGAAGAAATCTCAAAGAGTAGAGTGGGGCAGGAAGAACAGAAAAGAATATTTTGCTCTATTCAGCAAAACAGGCTTTACACCGAATATGAAAAAGGTGGCAAAAAAGGAAAAGGTATATTTGTTTCACAAAGATAAACTTATATAATCTAACCCACCTACGACCTGAGCCGAATGGCCTCCCCGTAGGTGGCGCAGGTAGAACAATGAACTTTAAATTTGTTACTTTACTTTTACGCTATGCTCTTTGC
>CAZJOV010000045.1:0-1561 GCA_964547735.1 uncultured Planctomycetia bacterium
TATTCTGTATTGACAAGGTTATCAAATTTGATAACCTATTATATTTAAATTATGAAAATAAATTATATTGTATGGAAACGATAAAATTAATAAAAAAGCTAGAGAGCTATCCATTATTCACCTTGAACGATTTGTCAAAATTAGTTCATAAAAATCCTGCTTATCTAAAGGTTTTGGTACAAAGACTAAAAGGTAGAAATCTGATTCATAAGGTTGAGAGGGGAAAATATACTCTGCATAAAGACCCCTTAATATTTGCCACGAATATTGTTTCTCCCTCTTATCTCAGTTTATGGACAGCATTAAGATTTCATAATCTTACAGAGCAGTTACCGAGAGATATCTTTCTTTGCACATCAAAATACAAAAGGAAAATTGAATTTCTGGAAACAAAGATTATTTTCTTGAAAACAAAGGATGTGTGGGGCTATAAAAAAGAGAGATACGGAGACTTTGAAATTTTTGTTGCAGAGCCAGAAAAAGCAATAATAGATTCTCTACTAACCGGGAAGGTGCCTTTATCAGAGGTTATAAAAGCAGTAAAAGGGGTTAATGTTAAAAAATTAAAGAAATATGCCATAAAAACAGGAAATAAAGCACTGATAAAAAGACTTGGTTTTATTTTAGAGAACTTTGGCATTAAATGTGATGATCTAAAAAAATTTATTGACTATAACTATGTGCTGTTAGATCCAGATTTTGAAACTCATGGTAAAAAGAATAAAGAATGGAAGGTCGTGGTGAACAGGTCAATTGAGAATGATTAACAGGAAAGAACTTGAGGAAACAGCAGGAATAAAAAGATTGAGTTTAGGTTATGCTGAAAAAGATTACTTGCAGGATTTAATTTTATTTTCCATATCAAAGAATACTAAGGATGAAATGGTGTTGAAAGGAGGAACCTGTCTTTACAAATTCTATAAACTGGATAGATTTAGTGAAGATTTGGACTTTTCACTCGCCAATGAGATAGATACCGATAAACTTTTTAAAGGCGTTATCCGTGATTTGAAAGCTTTTGGAATTGAGGCAAAAATTTTAGAAAAGAAAAAGGTTTTCAATTCTGTTTTAGCATCCTTCAGGATCTTTGGTCCTTTATACTCTGGAGGTGATCAATCTGCATGCAGAATAAGAATTGATATAAATCTGAAATCAGAAGTTGTATTAAAACCAGAACTTATGAGACTTATATCAGCGTATAGAGATGTACCAACCTGCTTTGTTCAGGTGATGAAAGAAAAAGAAATTCTGGCTGAAAAAGTAAGGGCAATTCTAACAAGAAATTATGCAAGGGATGTATATGACCTATATTTTTTACTAGAGAAAGGTATAGAGATTGACTTGGAATTAGTAAACCAGAAGATGAGATACTACAATGAGATCTGGAATCCAGAAAAATTTAGTCAAAGACTTCAGGAAAAGAAACCCCTCTGGGAGAAGGAACTGAAGCCATTACTCAGGGAGTTACCAGAATTTGAGGAGGTTGTAAAAACTATAAAGAAGGAGGTAAATAGTATTAAGTAAAATGCCAAAAGTTTCCATAATAATTTTAAACTGGAAT